>JAWXCC010000147.1:0-45020 GCA_034440475.1 Phycisphaerae bacterium
CGCGTCCTCGCTGCGCTGGTCCGGCGGAACGAGCGACGGTAGCTGCAACGTTGTCGCTGCTGATCTCGCCAGAAACGCCGTGAAGAGTCCGGTGATTCCCGCGCCGCTACAGAGCGCAGCCAGCGACCCGACTTGGATCTCGCGAACGACCCCTTCAACCTGCTCTGCAATGGCGGGCCCTGAAAAGGCGGCGAGCGACGACGCCGCCTCATCAAGGTCGCCGACGACGAGGGGCGGGCTCACGCTGTTCGAAATCTGACAGACCCGCGCAGCGAGGTATCCGGTACCTATCACGCGACGAGGGACACAGGATACTTCCAGCAGGTCGTTGCCGGAAGTGGCCGCAAGCGTCCCGCCAATGCGCTGCAATGCCGTCGTCAGCACCTGCTCGGCGCCGCGCTGCGCCGCAGAACGCTCCACCGCCACGAGCGCAGCAAACGCCCACTGAACCAGATGAAGGGCCACTTCGGTCGCCGCCACGATGCGAGCCTCAGTCGGATCGCTCGCTATCGACGCAATCCAGCGGAGAAGGCCTTCATCGTCGCTGCGGATCAGCTCCGCAGCCTGCGCTTGGAGCGTTTCGGAAGTCGACATGTGCGATGTCCAAATGGGCTAAGGAAACGCGACCAATCTAGCTGAGAGAGCCGAGGAAGCGGGAGAAGCCACAGTGGCCAGCGGCTGTGTCCCATGTCAACTCTTTAAGTTGGAATCGCGAAGCGGTCGGGGTTCCACTTCTCGCCTCGCTCTAGGAGCGCAATGAGGTTGGTGAAGAGCTTGCGGATGCATGCGACGACGACGAGCCTGTGGGGCTTCCCCTTCGCCTTGAGCCGCGGCGCGGAAACGAAGTGCCGCATCATCCTGTCCATCCATGTTGAATCCCTTGGTACGACGAACTTATGGATTCACATGGATGGACAGGATGAACAGGATCAACAGAAAGCCATCGTGACTACACCAATTCGAGTGCATGATCCAGCGCACTGCGACGCCCGCAACGATCGCCGCCGCGCGTGAGCCGCCGCACACAAGCGACCTGCCTTATCATCCTGTCTATCCTGTGCATCCATGTTGAATCTCTTCGTGGGTCCAATGGGTGTGGCCACTTTCCCGTTCCGGACTTGAGTCCGTATTCTCCCGGTCGTCCATGGATGTCGTCGAACTCGATTCCCTCACTCGCCGATACGGTCGCCGCCGCGGCGTGACCGATCTGTCCTTCAGCGTCCCCGAGGGCTCGCTCTTCGGATTCCTCGGCCCAAACGGTGCGGGCAAGACGACGGCGATTCGAGTGATGCTCGGATTCCTGCGTCCGACATCGGGAGTTGCCCGCATCAACGGGCTCGATTGCTGGCGCAGTTCCAGTCGCGTCAAAGCCGACGTCGGCTACGTGCCCGGCGACCTTCGCCTCTATCCCTGGTTCACCGGCGAGCGAGCCCTGCGCTTCGTCGGCGCCGTGCGTCGCATGGATCTCTCTCGCGCGGGACGCGACTTGGCCGAGCGCTTCGAGCTCGACATGCGGGTCCCGGTGCGGCGCATGTCGCGCGGCATGCGGCAAAAGCTCGGGCTCATCATGGCCTTGGCACCGCACCCGCGCTTGCTCGTACTCGACGAGCCGAGCAGCGGCCTCGATCCTTTGATGCAGGAACGTTTGCGCGAGCATCTGCGCAACGTCGTGCGCAGTGGAAGCACGGTCTTCTTCTCGAGCCACACCTTGGGGGAGGTCGAGCAACTGTGCGATCACATTGCGATCGTGCGCGACGGACAGCTGGTCGCGTGCGCACCGCTCGAGGAGATTCGCCGCAAGGCAGGGCGCGAAGTCACGATTCGTTGGAAGCCAGGCGCCACCCCGCCCACGCCGTTACCTTCGCTGCATGTCTTCGAACGTCACGACGGTGAATGGGTCGCCTCGTATGACGGCGCGATCGATGACCTGTTGACGTGGCTGCGGGCTGCGCCGATTGACGATCTCACGATTGCACCGCCGACACTCGAGGCGCTCTTTCAGCGCTACTACACGTCCGAGGAAAAGCGGGCATGAGCATCGGGCTTCTTTCGAAATCGTGGCGCGAAGCATGGCCGACGACGCTTGGCATCGGCGCGGCGATCTTTTTCGTAGAAGGCGTTCTTTCGTTCGCGCTGCCGAAGCTTCAGGAGCAGGTCGCTGCACCCTTGAAGAGCATGCCCTTCCTTCAGAACATCATCGCGGCGATGATCGGGAGCGATCCGAATCAACCGATCGGTCCAGCGATGTTCGCTGCGATTCCTTGGGTGCATCCGGTGGTGCTGGCGCTCCTGTGGGCGCAGGCGACGGTGCTGTGCACCCGCGTGCCCGCCGGTGAAGTTGATCGAGGCACGATCGATGTGTTGCTTGGACTTCCGGTGTCGCGCGGGAAGGTTTTCCTTGCCGAGACTCTGATCGCGCTCTTGGCTGGCGCTCTCATCGTTGCGACTGCTCTCGCTGGCAATGCGCTCGGCGCTGGCGTCGGCGGCAATGTGCTGCGCATTCCAGTTGCGCATCTCGTCGTCGTTGCGATGAATCTCTTCGCGCTCAACATCGCCGTCGGCAGCTTTGCGCTGCTCATTTCGGCGCTCAGCGATCGCCGCGGCCGAGCGCTCGGCGCGACGATTTTCGTCATCCTCGTCTCATTCCTCTTGAACTACTTGGCGCAGTTCTGGGATCCGGCCAAGTCGGTCGAATGGATGAGCGCGCTGCAGTATCACCGTCCGTTGCCAGCGCTGCAGACTGGAACTATTCAATGGCGCGACATCGCCACGTTGCTTGGTGCTGCGATTGTCTTCTGGTCGGTTGCTGGCGTGATCTTCGCGCGGCGTGACTTGGCGACGACGTAATCAGAGCTTAGAGGGTCCCGGCGCCGGCGGCGCCCTGATCTCCGCACCGCAGTTCCAACACAGGTCAAAGCTCGATGGCACCACTTCGTGGCAGCGCGAACACTCTCGATCCGGTCCATGCGCAGTCTGCGCCGCGCCGCACTCGAGAGGGCCATAGTGCCACACCCATTCGAGTGCAGCTCGGCGCAGGGCGTGTGCGGCAGTCGCCTGCTGCTCGCGGTTCATCTCCATCGTGCGCATGTCGACAAGCTGGCGGCGGCGGACTATGAGCTGGTCGATGGCCTCGACGGCCTCGGAGCGTGGCTCGCCGGGCCGATCTCTGCATGCGGCGGCCGTGTTAGGTGATGGCGTGGGCAATGACCCGTGAGCGGGATTGGAACATACAACACACATTCGACTGCGCGTCCCTTGCAGCCCACGCGAACGTGTGTGTCGTGCATGACTCTGCATGACTCTCAAGGTGTCTGTCGTGGATGACTCTCCGGCCACGAATCGTGTGCGAGCCCGAAGGTTTCCCATCAAAGTTCCGCTGCAAACTTCTTCAGTACGGACACCGTCTGCGGCAGCCCTTGCTCGCGCAGAGTGTCGAGCAACTCATCAACAGTTTTCGACGGATTGCGCAGCGCCGCACGCTGGTCGCGGACACAGCGCAGCGCCGCCGCTTGGTTGAGATCGAGGAGGTGGGCGATGAAGTCGTCGGGGTGCTGCGCCTCGACTCCGTATGGATCGAGCGACCCGTTTGGAAAGTCCTTGAGGTTGAACGTCACTATGACGTCGGCACCACACTCCGGATCTTCTTCGTCGCCGCTCGCACCCAACCCGGCGCGCCCGGCTTCGTGCCACCCGCTGAACGCATCACCGTCTTCGACAACGACGGCACCCTCTGGGCCGAGCAGCCCATGTACTTCCAAGCCCTCTTCGCGATGGACCGTGTCCGAGCCATCGCACCACAACACCCAGAATGGAAAGAAAAGCAGCCCTTCAAAGGCGTTCTCGAAGACGACATCAAGGCCGTCGCCGCAGCGGGCGAGCACGGACTGATCGAGATGGTCATGGCGACGCACGCGGGCATGACGACAGAAGAGTTCGAGAGAACAGTGTCCGACTGGATCACCACGGCGAAGCATCCCAAATCCGGCAAGCTCTGCACCGAGATGGTCTACCAGCCGATGCTCGAACTGCTCGCTTACTTGCGGGGTAACGGTTTCAAGACGTTCATCGTCTCGGGCGGCGGCATCGAGTTCATGCGCCCTTTGGGTAGAACGCGTCTACGGCATCCCTCCAGAACAGGTCATCGGCAGCAGCATCAAAACGAAGTTTGCCCTGCGCGATGGCAACCCCGTGCTCATGCGCCTGCCCGAAGTCAACTTCTTTGACGACAAGGATGGCAAACCCATCGCTTTCAATCAGCACATCGGAGGTAGGCCGATCGCTGCCTTCGGCAACTCCGATGGTGACCTCCAGATGCTCCATTGGACGGCTGCTAGCGCGGGACCGCGATTCTGCCTGTACGTGCATCACACCGACGCCGCTCGTGAATGGGCCTACGACCGCGCCTCGTCCGTTGGCAAGCTCGACAAGGGTCTGGATGAGGCGAGCGCTAACGGCTGGACCGCTGTGGACATGAAAGATGATGGGAAGTTAGTCTTCGCTCAGTGCACACTTCGAACGACTGCGCGTCCAGCCGAGGCTCACGGCCCGGACTCCATTGTCCGCCCGACCGATCTCGACTCCGCCGCTTGGCAACCCTGTTGTCTTCGAGACCCGGTGCGCGATCTGCGACCCGTTTGCTGTATGAATGCCGAGATCTCGGTTGCGGCATGCGAGTTGGTAGTAATCTCCGCTTTGGCACGGGACTCTCGAGTGCATTGATCCGCTCGCCTCGTCGAGACCTTGTCGAACGTAGCTCTCATCGGAGTGAATCATTATGCGTCTCGTATCCGCTGTTGCCGGTTTGTTCAGCGCGTTGTTCGTCATGTCGAACGCTGGCGCTGAGATCGCCAATCTTCCTCGTGCTGCGCTCGTCCAGCATGCCGCTGCGATTGTTGTCGGCGAATGCACGAAGGTAGAGTCGAAGGCTGAGACCTCAGACGACCTGGAGCGCAGGCAGTGGTCGCACCGTTTCCGAGTTGACACGGTGGAGCGCGACCCGACGAACAACATCAAGGCTGGCGACGAGATCGTGCTCATGTCGTGGACCGCCGCGTGGAAGGGGGCGGGTGATCCGCCGCCCTTTGGGAGTGGTCACCGCGGCATGCCAGCCGTAGGTGAGCGGCGCCGCGTGTACATCGGGGGGAGCGTGTCGGTGGCGAAGTCCGAACGCACCAAGTCCAATGGTGACGCGCTCATCCTGAACGTCATGCTTCCAAACGGGTGGCAGCTGGCGCAGCGCAGCGTGGTGTTCATTGGCGCTGAAGATGAATATCGCAGCGAGGTCTCGATGCCGCTCATCGCCGAGTGCCTCGCGCGCGATGGCGCCGTGCGTTCGACGATTGCGTTTCCTGCCGATCCAGCGACGCACGCGCTGGATGTGGCGCGGCGCGACCATATCGAGAAGCTTGATGCGCTGCGCGACGCAGATCTTGCGGTCGTCTTCATGCGCTGGCGCGAACTCGAAGGCGAGAGCTGGAGCGACTTCGCGAGCTATCTTCGCTCTGGTCAACCCATTGTTGGTCTGCGCACCAGCACGCACATGATTCGCACGAAGGAGGGCGCCGCGGATCGCACTCTTGACAACGAAGTTCCAGCGCGCGTCTTCGGACAACGATGGATCTCGCACGCTGGCAACGCAACCCGCACGCGAGTGCTACTGCCAGAAGGCGACGCTGCTCAGCACCCGATCCTTCGCGGAATTCGTGGTGGCTTCGAAGTCCCCAGTTGGCTCTACGACGTCGAGCCGCTGCCGAAGGAGTGCACCGTTTTGCTCTGGGGCGAAGTTGTCGATGACAACGGCGCCTCGAATCCGCGCCCCCGGCAACCGCTGGTGTGGGTTCGCCAAGCGAGCGAGTCCACTCCGACTCCGTTTCCGGCGTCGTCAAGCCCGGTGGGTAAGCCCGCGCGACGCATGGCGTTTACCACGCTCGGTCATCCCGGTGACTTCGCGAATGTCGAAGTGCGCCGCCTGGTCGAACAGATGGCGCTGTGGGCGATGGGCGACGAGTCGGCGATTCCAGCAGAGGGTGTGAAAGCTGAACCCGCGACACCATACGTTGCGCCGGCGACGCGGTAGACCGACTGTCGAAAATACCAGGTGTTAGGCCGCGTCGTACTCGCCTCGATACGTGACTTGGAGGCAGTTGTTGAATAGGTTGAGCATCGTGATCAGCCCGATCGTCGCGGTCAGCTCGACCACTTCGGCGTCGCTATAGGCGCGACGCAATCGGTCGAAGAACTCGCTGGCGATTCGGTTGCTGTCGCGCTGCGCTGATCGGACGTATTCCACGGCGAGTCGCTCGCGTTCATTCATCAAGTCGGGTCGATCGAGTAGCGCGAGTGGATTACCGGTGTCGTCGCCGATACCGAGCATGCGGGCAATCGAGACGTGTGACGATGTGCAGAATTGGCACGCATTCCGCCGCGATGCCTCAAGAATGATGAGTTCCTTCGTGCGGCGCTCGACGATGCCACCGGGGTAGATAGATTCGCTAACAGCGCCGAACGCGCGCAGCAGTTCGGGCCGCAGCGCCATCGCTTGGATCATCTCGACGGGAAGTTTTCCCGCTGCGAATAGCCGAGCGCTCTCTTCGAATGCCGAACTGTCTTTGACGGCGGCGAAGGCGGACTGGATCTCGGATGTTCTAACGGAGACACGCATGACGGGGAGCGTACGCTCGGGCGCCGTTGCTGTTGCGTCCCGCCGCGCGTTTCACTCACCCGGTATGCACGAAATGACGCCTTCCCACGGGCTCGACGCAGTCGCGTACTTCTTCATGGGAATGCGTCCGGCTCGCGCGCCGAGGAATCCGCTGTCGCAGGCGAGTCGCATCGCGTGCGCCATGGCGACGGCGTCGCGGGCATGCGCGATGCCAGTGTTGAGGAGTACGCCGTCGGCACCGAGTTCCATCGCGACCGTCACGTCACTCGGCGTGCCGACCCCAGCATCGACGATGACGGGATAGCGCGGGTCGCCTCCCGACTTCGGATCTTTGAGGAGTTCGAGAATGATCGCAATCGCGCTGGGATTCGCGACGCCGCGACCCGAGCCGATCGGGCTGCCGGCTGGCATCACGCTCGCGGCGCCAGCATCACGCAGACGCACAGCCATGATGGGATCGTCGCTTGAGTAGCAGAGGACAACGAATCCGTCGCGCACCAATTCTTTGCACGCTTCCAGTGTGCCGACCGGGTCGGGGAGAAGCGTCTTCTTGTCGCCAAGCACCTCGAGCTTTACCCACTGCGCGCCGGCGTTGCCGAGCTGTTCCAGAATCTCGCGCCCGAGCCGGGCCACGCGCACGGCGTCGTCGGCGCTGAAACACCCTGCGGTGTTCGGCAGGATGGTGAGTCGCGCGAGATCAAGAAAATCGAGGATCGATCGCCCCTCTGCGTCGACGAGCCGTTCGCGGCGCACCGCTACGGTGACGACGTCGGCACCGCTGGCGTCGATCGCAGACTGCATGGTCGGGTAGTCGCGATACTTCCCGGTGCCCACAATGAGGCGGCTTTTGAGCGTGAAGGGTCCGACGGAGAGCGGAGCGATGACGGGTGCTTCAACAGTGGAGTGCATGGCGAGTTCTTCCACCGAAACTGTAGCGAGTACGAGTTGCCGCGGGTGCATCACGCTGAACAGCGAGCGACGAGTGCTGGCAGCGATAGGGAGTCGTCAAGGGATGCGAACTGGAGGAATTCGCTCGGAAGCTCGCGAGCTTTGAGCGCGTCGCGCACGGCACATTCTTCGACGCCGTCCAAGAGCAGCAGCAGTCGATGCAGTCCGCAGACCGCGAGTTCGAAGAGACGGTCGAGCTCCGTCGTTGGCGTCACGCACGCGACGCCAACCGAGCGGTCGTTCGGTCCAAGGCAGATGATCGGCTCGCGCTCTAGGAATCGGCGGACGGCGGGCGAATGCAAGCGGACTAGCACACCGTAGCGCTGGTCGCTTGCGGGTGGAGTCAGTGCGCCACCCCATTTCGATTTGAAATAGAGGACGCCGTCGCGGAGGAAGGGCAAGCTGCCGCCGAACCCGAGTTGCGACGCAGCGCGCTCCGCTGCGTGGACCGCGCCAAAGACGTACGTCGCGGCCAAGGCGCGAGCCTTGAGAAGTGAGGCGTCGCCCTCGAGAAGGCCAGCTTGAATGAGTTGCGCGTCTGACCCGTTGACCGTGAGAATCGTCGCGGCAATCGCGACTCCGTCGCGCACAACTTCGATCAACTCGGCGTTTCCGACATGGATCGAAAGATCGTCGACTGACGAGTATCCGGCGAGCGAGCCGTAGCGATTGCGAAGCGTGGGCACGTAGAACCGCGCGTGGAATTGGTTGAGAAGAGACTCATCGAGCGATCGGCTGCGCGATGTGAGCTTCTCCTTACGCATGACGCGAAGGTCGTTCGACGCGTTTGAGTTGGTTGCGAAACCCTTGATGCCATGAGCAATGATTGGAGCAAGTGGAAGCGTTTGCCGAGCTAACATCGGTACGACAACGCAGGCGTCGTCGATTCGTTCCAGAGACCGTCGTTGTGAGGAACTACGAATCAGCGCGAGGTCGGCACCGTCGAGGGCCCGCCGTAGGGCGAACGGCCGAACCCGCTTCGGTTGCACGATGCCGATCGCGCGTCCGCTCCAGCGATCGAGCCAAGCGCCTTCTTGGGCGCATGCCCCAGCGAACGCGATACACCCCGGCGAATCCGGGGCTGTTGATACGAAGCTGCGGACTAGCACTGGACGCGCGAGATCGCGAGCGAGGTCGAGTACGCCAGCGCGGCGCGCCGTGCGCTTCGTCGCGATGTTGAGCGATCGACTCGTGCTCATCGAAAGTTCAAAGAGTGATCGACCGTCGAGGCTCACCGTTGGCCTCGACGCGATGACGTCGACGTGATTCGGGAAGTCGCCGAACCCGATGGTCACGCTGAGCGGAACGCGTTCGGCCTCAAGGAGTCGTCCGTCAAAGGTCGCGCCGGGAAGAAATCCAAACGAGACGTGCTTGACGCGCGGCCGCGACGCCACAAACGGCGCGAGCCGATCACTGCCCTCGCCCACGGCGCGCACGACGCACCCACGCTCGATCGAGAAGCGAATCGGCGCGGCGATCTTCGCAAGCTCCTTGGGCGGAAAGACGAACGCATCCGCCACGAAGTCGCCGTGCATCGACGTCGGACGGCCTTGGATCGACACTTGTCCGGGAAGAAATGCAAGCTGGCCGCGGACGACCGGCATCGGCGTCGCTGTAAAGACAAAACCGGTTGCCCGCCGCGTCGCGCGGCGGAGATGACGCGCGGGGCCCGGAACATCGAGTACGGCGCGGAACGTTGCACCGGCCGATGTCACTTCGACGCGCTGGGCGCGCTTCAATCGAGCGAGAAGTTGCGACTGCGTCGCGCCAAGCGCGGAGGTGTCGAGTTGAGCGAGCACACGAGCAACGGACGCGTCGTCGAGATCAGGAAGGCTCACGACCCGCCCGCCACCTGCGAGATAGGCGCGCATTGGCACAGTGTCATACAGCGTCACGGAAGCGAGTTCAAGGACCGCGTCGGGAAGAGCCGCGGCAAAGGCTTCAATCAAACGGCGTTCCGCTACAAGCTGGTCGTAGCCGGAGCACTCGATTTCGGTCACGTACGGCGATCGCGCGGAAAGCGCCGCGCGCGTCGCCACCAAGAACGCGGTCGGCAGACCCGTGGGAATCGTCAAGAGAATTCGCTCGTTCGAGCTCATTCCGAGCAGATCGCTTACGACCCGATCGGCAGCGAGTCTCGCGGTCGCTCGGCGAACCTCGCCTTCGCGGTCGTCGATCGTCATCCGTCATCCACCGCCCACGAGCGTGACAATTTCGACGACGTCGCCGTCGGCGAGGCATCGCTCCGCGTGCTGGCGGCGGGGAACGAGGCCACGGTTCACCTCAACGGCGCACGCACTCATCGGGCGCGAAGTTGTCAGTGCGATGCACTCAAGGAGCGTCGCGACGGTACAACCGCCGTCGATTTCCCTCGTTTCGCCGTTGACGATGATCTGCATCCCGGCGAGTGTATGTCATCGCTCAGCGGAACAAACGCATGGCTACCTTCGCCCGGACGCTCCTCGGAATCACCTGTCTGAGCGTTGTGCTCGTCGCGTGTTCCCCACCTGACTACGACACGAGTACGCCGCAGAAGACGCTGGACGCGATGCAGAAGATGGTCGAGGACGAACGTCCCGATCTCCTGCCGACGCTGCTCGAGATCAAGGCTCGCGACATCACCTTCGATGACGGTGTGACAGAAGCGAGCGCGATCGGCGACGTCAAGAAGAAGCTGGGTGAGACGTTGGCGCGGCTGTGGCGAGTTTCCAAGAAGCTGCGCGAGCGCTGGCCGCAGCAAGTGGAAAAGGAGCTGGCATTGGCAAAGGCCGCTGCGATCGCGCGCGCGGCCAAGACGGCGGGTTCGTCCGTCGCGTCGGCCAGTCCGGCGCGCAATGACATCGGCGACATCTTGAGTCGCGTGTTCGCGGACCCATTCGGATACATCACCGATCAGCGAAAAGACCTCGTTGCGGAAGACATGTCGGACGGCACCGGCTCAATCTCGTGGAAGGGGGAGCCACTTTGGCAGGGGGCGGTCACCATGATCGAAACGAGTGACGGTTGGCGCCTTACCGTTCCCATCGAGTTCGTGCAGCAGAGCGAGTATTGGCCGCAGACGCGCCACGAGTGGGCGGTCGTTGCTGCGATGATGCTCGGCATCGAAAACTCGCTCAAGGACTTCGAACGCGAGCTCGATGCTGGCACGTTCCGGGATCTTCGGCAGGCAAGCGAACGCGTAGGGCGGCTGGTTGGCGAGTCGGTGGTGGTGCAATCGATCATCTATGCGTCGATGAAACAGAACGCGCCCGATCGACCGAAGTGATTTGGTTGGCACGATCCATGCATAGGGGACATCGCCGCAACCGCAGCCGGCTCGACGGGCCGCCATTCCCAACGGAGGGAACGACGGCGCCGAACCGGCTGTGGCTTTCACGCGGCAAGGAGAATGTGTCCCATGCTTCGTTCATGCTGCACCCCGCAAACCGCGGGCTTTCGTCGCCTCAATAACGGCTGGTTCCATGGAGTCGTGCCCACGATCATGCCAGCCGCAATGGCCTGCGGGTCGGACGCCGAACAGGTCTCAGACGAGACCTACCGCTTGCCAGTAGACGTCATCGAGAAGAACGGCGCCTTCGTCGTAACGGCGTCGGTCCCCGGTTTCAGGAAGAATGAGATCAGCGTCGAGTTCCACGAAGGAACGCTGACGGTTGCCGCGATCCGCTCGGCATCGACGGAATCGTCAGGGCCCGCCGGTACGGCCACGCCAACGGCTGACCCAGCGGATGAGAGTGTCACCTGGCATCGTCGTGAACGTCGAACTGTCAATGTGACGCGTTCGATTCGGATGCCCGATGGTGTGACTGGCGAGGGTGTCAGCGCGTCCGTCGTGGATGGTGTTCTGACCGTGACGGTGCCGCAGACGCCAAGCAAGAAGCCGCAGAAGGTGCAGATCAACTAACACCGTCGCAGCGGTTGACGCTTCCGGAGATCCCTCACATCGGTGCCACCCTCGAAAGGTGGCGCCGATTTTCTTACTCTTTACGTCCCGAGAAAAAGCCAATGAATGACGACAAAGAGCGGAATGAGAATCGCGCCCGACCACATCATGTACCCGAAGAATGAGGGCATGCGGACGCCGGACTCCTCGGCGATTGATCGCACCATAAAGTTAGGTCCATTGCCGATATAGGTGTTCGCGCCCATGAACACAGCGCCGAGCGACACCGCGGTCAACAGTGGCTCGCTAATCTGGTTGCCGTCGGTGAGTGTGACGAGGACGTCGCCTAGGGAGTCAGTGAGCACGTCGGCCGCTTGGAGGAAGACAACGTAGGTCGGCGCGTTGTCGAGGAAACTTGATAAGAGCCCGGTCGCCCAGAAGAAGTGACCCGGGGTCGAGAGTCCGAGCTGATCGCCTTGCGAGCGCAGCACTTCCAGCGGCACATGCATGGCCACGAAGATGCCGACGAAAATGGCCGCGACTTCGGCGATCGCGCCGAACGAAAACCGGTTCGCCTCGCGCACTTTCTTCGGCGTGAGCAGCATGCTGAGTCCGGCGCACAGTAAGAGGATGACCTCACGCGCGTAGATCGGCGGATGGATGTCCGTGAACGGAAGTCGCCGACTCGTGTCCACGAACGCCACGGTCGCGACGACGAGCGCGAGCCAAAGGAGATTCAGCGTGCCGGTGACGCGGAGCGACCGAACGCGGACGCGATCGAGGAGCTTGTTGGCATCGGGCTCGTTCTTCCAATACACCGAATCGATCACGAAATACAGCGTGAGAAGCACCGCCGAACATGTCGCCCATTCTTTCCAAAGCGTCAGCGTCCACCAGAACGGCACGCCGCGGAGATAGCCCATGAAGAGCGGCGGGTCGCCGATCGGCAGCAGGGTGCCGCCTATGTTGGAGACGAGAAAGATGAAGAAGACGACGGTGTGGACGCGATACTTTCGCTCGGAGATGGTCGCGAGCAGCGGACGAATCAGGAGGACGCTGGCACCGGTTGTTCCCACGACGCTCGCGATCAACGTGCCGAACGCGAGGATTGCCGTCGTCGTTCGCGGTCGAGCGATGAAGTCGCCTTCGATGTGAACGCCGCCGGAAATCACGAATAGCGCGAAGAGCAGCACGATGAACGGAACGAAGTCGAGTGCGATGGCGTGCGTGGCGGCCCCAGCCGCGATCGGCGCCGATTCGCTGAAGACGACGTAGGCCAGTGTCGCGAACGCAGCGACCAAGGACAGCGCCAGCTTGTTCGCGTTTTTATGCCACCAACCCGCGCAGGCCGGTATCAGCGGCAAGATCGCGATTGCGAGCAGGAAGCTGGCAAATGGAGCGCAGCCAATCCACCAGAGCGGAGGCAGCGCACGCGAGCCGTGCGGGGCGGCCGCAGCGTCGCCGTGCGGCGCGAGGAAGTACCCTAGGACGGCGGTCGCAGCCAGCAATGTTGCGCCGATAAGTCCCCACGCTTGAATGACGGGATTGGTTGCGTGGAAGACCTCGGCGTCACGGAGGTGCGCGTCGCGTCCGCGGTCATGATCGTGCTCGTGTGTTGATACGGGACCGGTCATCGGTGAGGAGCGTAGCGTAGGTTGCTAGTGGATCGCGGTGATATCGTGCGGGCATGCTCGTTGCCGTCGCCGTCTGCATGCTTCAGCTCGCGCCAGCGCACGCGCAGGCGAAAGTGCCATCTGCGCCGACTCGTTCTGCTGCTGCCTGCACGATCTATGGGCAGTTCACACGCCAACTCGACGAACTTGAACGACCAGTCTCGATCGCCTTCGCTAGCGACGGGCGTTGCGCGATTGTCGAAGCCGACGCGCGCCGCGTACGAGTGATCGCCCGTGACGGTGTCGAACTCGCGCGGTTCGAAGGCAATACATTGCCGTGGTCGCTCGCGACCGGCAGCGACGACGGCGCGCCGCTCGCGGTCGCCTTCGGACCGGATGATCGCCTGACGTTGGCAGCGCCGCGGCGCATCGCAACGTTCGCCCGCGACGGTTCACCGTGGCGCCTTTTCACAGGCGTTGCTTCCGCGGAGCCGGTCGCAATCGCGTGGCGCGGTACCGAGCTTCTCGTTGCCGACCGAGCGCTCGGAGTGCTCGTTCTCTCTGCTGAAGGCGTTGAGCGACAGCGCATTCGTGACGGACTTCTGCGCCCCGGCGGAATCGCAGTGGCGCCGAACGGGGGTTTTTTCGTCAGTGACGAGGACCGTCACGTAATCGCCCGCTTCGCGCCGGATGGGACGCTCGAAAAAACATTCGGCGACCGTGGCGCGTTTCCCGGCCTCTTCAACGGGCCGCGCGGCCTTGCGATCAGCGGTGATTGCCTCTACGTCGCGGACGAACTGAATCACCGCATTGAAGTACTTTCCTTTGACGGTGAGTTTCGGGGGCAGTGGGGGATGCACGCCGTTGTTCCGCGCGAGGGGGCGGGCAAGATTCATTATCCAACTGCGATTGCGATCGCGCCAGACGGATCAAGCGCGATCGTCGCCGAGCCCTTTGAGCGGCGCATCCAGACCTTTGTGGCGCTCGACGCGTCGTCGGCGGCTGCCGCCACGATGCCAGCGCTCGGTGGCGTGCAGAGTCATTTCGGCGCGAGCTTGGCTGCGGACGGCGATTTACTCCTGTTGCACGAACCAGAAACCGCGAGCGTGTTCGTGTTCGATCTTCGCGGTGCGACACCGATTCACGTGACGACCTTTGGCGGCGCTGGGGCGGCGCTCGATCGTTTCAGTCGCATTGTCGGCCTCGGTGTCGACGCGATCGCGCAGCGCGTGGTTTCAATCGATGGCGGCAATCAACGGCTCGCGGTGTTCCAGTTGGCGCGCGATCGAGCTGAGTCGCTCAAGATGGATCCGTTCATGGCACGACTGGTGCGTTCATGGACGTTCGACGCGTGGGCAACGGCGGTCGCCAGTTTCAGCGGTGGCGCGCCGAAGTCCACACTCGCCCCGTCAAGCATCGCGCGGGCGCCGGATGGCTGGTGGATCTATGACGCGCTGGAAGGACTGATCGTTGGCACGGATGCTCGCCTCGCGCCGCGCTCGGTGCTCAAGACGGGTGTCCGCGGTGGTACCTCACTCGCCGCCGATGCGAATGGCTTCGCGATCGCTGTACCGGGAATCGGCGCGGTCGAACTCCTCGATGCCGCGGGCGATCGGAAAGAGACGATTCGCGGGGAGGGGGCAACGCGATTAATTCGTCCGACGAGCGTCGCGTACAGCGACTCGGGCGCGCTCGTGATCACCGACGCGGCGACGGATCGAGTGTTGTTCCGCCGCGGTGCGACGCTCTCGGCGGTTGGGGCACGCGGCATCAGCGACGGAGATTTCTGGCAGCCTGACGGCGTGTGTGCCTTCGGGGGCGGCCGCGTCGCGGTTGTCGATCGAGGCAATCATCGAGCCCAAGTGTTGACGAACGACGGCGCGTGGGTGATGACGTTTGGACTCGGGCGGGCGTACACGAAGCCGCGCAGTGGAGGTGAATCATGACGGCGGGTGAATCATGAAGGCGTGGGTGGCAGTCGCACTGTTAGCAGCGATCGTCGCGACGAGTGCGTGTGATCGGGCGCAGCCCCCAAGCATCAGCGCAGCGACCGAGCCGCCCCCGGTGCCGGTCGCGGCTCTCCAGCCGGTCACGGCATCGCCGCCTGTTGTCGCCGAACCCGTGCACGCGTGGCACTCGACGACGTCAGGAGATGGCGGATTCACGGCGCGTTGGTACACGGACCCGGATCCGATCGTTGCGAGGGATCCGTTCAGCGTCACGATCGAACTCTTTGCCGATGATGCCTGCACAACGCCGCTCGTCGGCGGCGTACTGGCGCTAGACGCGGCAATGCCTCATCACGGGCACGGTATGAACGTCCAGCCGAAGATCACCGCCGTCGGTCCCGGGCGCTATCGTGCTGATGGAATGCTGTTCCACATGTTCGGGCGCTGGGAACTGTTCTTTGACCACACGACCGACGGTCAGACCGAACGCGCACAAACCACAGTTGTTTTGCAAGCAGTACCGTGACCACCACCGTGAATAGTGATACACGCCTCCATCTGATTGCGCTTCCGCTCGCTGTGCTTGGGTTGGCAGTCGGGATCATGCTCGTGTGGCTTGAGCCCCTCGCGAGTCTGCGGCAGCGACCAACGCCAGCAATGGGGCGCAGCGCATCAGAGGTCAAACTCGCGGCCGCGCCGTTGCCCGTCGAACTGACCGACGAGGAGTTAGCTTTCGCGCGGACGTTCTCGCCGTTGCCACCGCCTCGGGAAGACCCGACAAACGCGCGCTCTCAGGATCCCCGAGCGGCGGCACTCGGCCAAGCGCTCTTTTTTGAAAAGCGACTTTCAGGCAGTGGCGCACTCTCCTGCGCCTCGTGCCACGACCCGCGCCAGCACTTCGCCGATGGCAAGATCGTTGCCGAGGGGATCGGTCGCGGTGAGCGCAACACACTGACGCTGGTGAACGCGGCGCATCATCGCTGGTTCACATGGGACGGACGTAGCGACTCGATGTGGGCGCAGGGGCTTGATCCGCTTGAAGATCCACTCGAGATGGGCGGAAATCGGGTCGCGATTGTGCGACTCGTCGCGCGAGACTCCGCGTACCGAACCGCGTATGAGCGAGCGTTCGGGCCAATTCCTCCGATTGACTCGAACCGTCTCGGCGGACCGCGCATCCCTGACGCCGCGAAGCCCGTGCCCCTCGATGTCGATGACCCGCTGCATGTCGAGTGGACCGCGATGCGAGAGATCGATCGAGATCGCGTCGATCGGGTCTTCTCAAACGTCGGGAAGGCGCTCGCGGCCTACCAGCGCCTTCTCGTCGACAACGATTCACCGCTCGATCGCTTCATTGCGGGTCTGGCCGCCGATGGGAAGACGACGACCGCTCCACTCGAGGCAAACGAGTTGCGCGGTCTTCAGCTCTTTGTCGGGAAGGCGAACTGCGTGCAGTGCCATCACGGCCCAACACTCACCGACGGCGAGTTCCACAACATCGGCGTCCCCGTCGCAGGTGGCGGACTGCCGACGGATGCGGGGCGATACGAGGGGGTGGCGCGCCTCAAACGCAATCCCTTTGGCGCGGCCGGTGCGTTCAGCGACGCGCCAGAGTCTGAGGTCGCGGTTGTCAGTCAAGGGCTCGTGAATTCGCCGGAGCAGTGGGGCAGTTTCCGTACGCCGTCGCTCCGCGGTGTGGCGAACACGGCGCCCTACATGCACGCGGGACAGTTCGCCACGCTTGAGGATGTCGTTCGCTTCTACTCCACGCTCGAAGGCGCGGTGCAACTCGATCATCATCGAGAAACGCTGCTCAAACCGCTCCACCTCACGGAAGCGGAGATCGCGGACCTTTCGGCGTTTCTCGGCGCGCTCACTGGCACCGGGCCCGCCGAGGAATTCTGTTCGGCCCCAGACTCCCCGCTCGCTCCGCGTTCGATCGCGCGCTGATCCCGCGCCGAGCCCAGCTTCCGGCGGAGTTCTTTCTCGAACTTCCAGGTTCGACGGCTCCGAACCGGAAGTACACTCGAATTGACCTTACGGAGAATCACTCGATATGACTTCCATTGACCGGCGGGATACCGCACGGAGTTCGTTTCGTTCTGAGACCGTCACTGGCGCCGCGCTGAGGGCGAACGCACGGGCCGAGTTCGCTAACCACTGGTGGGGGCACGGCTGGAGTCGCGCTCGCGTCACACTGGTCGTCGGGCTCGCGGCCTTGGCTTCGTCGATGATCTCGACTCAATTTGCGTCGGCGCATGAAGACGACCCTAAGGCGTCCGAGAAGCACCGAACTATCTTCGGTCCAGCGTGGCGCGAGGCCGACGGTGGAGTCGCAGGTGAGAACTTTTCCGCGAGTGGTGTCGCGCTGAAGGCGTGGTTCCCGGTCAACAACTTTGATCAGGCGGGCATTGCGAACACCAGCGCGAGCGACGCGTGGGGATACGTGACCCCGGGCGGCAAAGAGATTGCGATCGTTGGACTCTCCGGAGGGACCGGATTCGTCGACGTGACGAATCCCGCTGCTAGCACCATCGTCGGCTTCATCCCGGGCCCGACAAGCCTGTGGCGCAACGTGAAGATTTTCCAGCACTGGTGCTACGCC
Source organism: Phycisphaerae bacterium (assembly GCA_034440475.1). Lineage (GTDB taxonomy): Bacteria > Planctomycetota > Phycisphaerae > Phycisphaerales > SM1A02 > JAEUIT01. The sequence continues at coordinate 17,657 of JAWXCC010000147.1, forward strand.
GTGAGTGAGGGTGGCAGCGGAATTCAAGTCATCGATCTCAGCAATATCGATGCAGGTCAAGTAACACTCGTGAACACCGTGACGACCGGGGGCGATGCGAAGACCCACACGATGATCATCAACGAACAGACCGGATACCTCTATCGAATGGGCGGCGGTTCCAACGGTATCCGGATCTACAACCTCAACTCGAACCCAGCGAGCCCGGCGTTCACCGCCCAGTGGCAGAGCAAGTACACCCACGACGGATTCGTCACGAACTACGACAGCGGCCCGTACGCAGGAAAAGAAATATTCGTCGCCTGCGGTGGCTTGAACGGCGGCTTCGCAGGCACGGGCATCGACATCATCGACGTCACGGACAAGGCAAACATTCAAGTGCTGGGCAGCCTGCAATATCCGAACGCAGCGTACTGCCATCAGGCGTGGTACACGCCCGACAAAAAACACATCTACATTAACGACGAAATCGACGAGGCAAACTTCGGAATTTACTCGCAGGGCCGAATCGTCAATATTGAGAACCTTGCAGCGCCGTTCCTCGCAGGCACGTACACGACGGGCCTGCAGACCGTTGATCACAATTTGTATGTGCGCGACAACAAGCTCTTCTGCTCGAACTATAAGAGCGGAATCCAGATCTTCGATACGACCGATCAAGTGAATCCAGTCCGCATCGCTTGGTTCGATACCTATCCGGAATCGGATAGCGGCGGATACGCGGGGCTCTGGTCGAACTATCCATACTTCCCCTCGGGAACCGTAATTGGGAGCGATATCGAACGAGGCCTGTTCGTGTGGCGTCTCGAGCTTCCGGTCGCAGACTTCGCGTATCAGCAGGGGCTGCCGGTTTTCGTCAACCCACTCGGCGGACAAACGCTCGATCTTACGATTACGCCAAAGGCTGGCGAGTCGATAGTGCGGGGAAGCGGCAAGCTCACCGTGAAAGTCGGTGCCGGATCGCCTGTTGAGTATCCGTTGGCGTCGCTGGGCGGGAATACGTATCGGGCCACTTTCCCCGCGTTCGACTGCGGTACGCCGTTCACGTACTCGTTCTCAGTGGTGGGTACCAGCGGGATCGTGACTGCAGATCCGCCGGGCGGAATCAATGCTATTGCGGCACTGAGCGAACCGATCAGCTTGGAGGAAACCTTCGAGGCGGGATCAAACGGTTGGACAGTTGGTGCTCAAGGCGACAACGCCACTGCGGGTCAGTGGGTGCAGGTGAATCCGATCGGTACCGGCGCCCAGCCCGAGGACGATCACACACCCGGCAACGGAACGACTTGCTGGATCACGGGGCAGGGAACCGCTGGCGGTTCGCTGGGCGAGGCCGATGTCGACAACGGAGCGACGACGCTTGTCTCGCCGATTTTCGATCTGAGCCCGATCTCCGATCCGCTGGTGAGCTACTGGCGTTGGTACTCCAACAACCAAGGCAGTAACCCCGGCACCGACACCATGCCTATCTCGATCTCGAACAATGGTGGAGCCACATGGGTACTTCTTGAGAGCGTCACCCAGAATGCGGGGGCTTGGGTCAAGAAGACTTGGCACGTCAGCGACTTCGTTGCACCGACCGCGAACATGCGGATTAAGTTCGTTGCGAAAGATGACGCGCCTGGCTCGGTGGTCGAAGCTGGTATCGACGATCTCACCGTGAGCAACTACGAGTGCGCTGCCGATGTCTTCGGTGACCTCAACGGCGACGGCGCGGTCAACGCCGCCGACTTGGCGGTGTTGCTCGGACAGTGGGGAGCTGCTGGTAGTGCAGATCTCAATGGCGACGGCATTGTCGACGCTGCCGATCTCGCGGCGCTCTTGGGTGCGTGGTCGTAAGCGGAGACTCGGCGCGGAATTGAACCCGAATTGATGATCGACTCATCTGACCGTTGGCCGTTCCTTGGAGCGGCCAACGGTCGTTTCCATCTGCCGACTTGCGGAACGACCCTGCGCGCCGCCATCATGCAACCCGGAGGTCTCTTGATGCATGTTCGCTCGGTGATCGCGATCGCCAGTCTCTTCCTCGTCATTGGTGCGGCCGCTCAGGACGATCGGTCTGCGACAAAGCCGATCCTTGCGCCACTTGCTCCCTTCACCGAGGCCATCAACGGCACGACGTTGCAGCTCACGATGGTGCCCGTGACTCCGAAGGACGGGTCCACCCCGTTCTTCATCGCCTCGACGGAAACAACGTGGGATGTCTACGACGCGTTCGTCTTTGGATTCGACAAGACGGAGCGAGCTGCCGACGGTACCTCGTCAAGCGCCTCTCCCGAAGCGGACGCGGTCACGCGCCCGAGTAAGCCGTATATCTCGATGGATCGTGGCTTCGGACACGCGGGTTTTCCGGCTATCTCCGTCTCGTACCTCGGCGCGAAGAAGTGCTGTGAGTGGATGAGCGCGAAGACGGGCAAACGCTATCGACTCGCAACGCTCAAGGAATGGCAAGCGGCGTGCGCTCTCGCGGCGATTCCGTCGTCCGATGTCAAGGACTTTGCGTGGTGTGCGGAGAACGCTGGCGGGAAAACGCACGCGGTGGGGACAACGAAGAAGGACGCGCTCGGCAGCTACGACCTGTATGGCAACGCGAGTGAATGGGTCACGAGCGACGAGGGCAAGGGCGTAACGTTAGGCGGCACGTTCAAAGGCGCTGCTGACACACTCGGGTGCGCCTTGGTCGTGCCATATACGCCCGATTGGAACGCGAGCGACCCGCAATACCCGAAGAGCAAGTGGTGGCTTGCCGACGGGGGTTTCGTTGGATTCCGAATGGTGTGCGAGACGGCGAAGCCGTGACGCTTCTTCTTTATGAGCTTGTGTATGCAACATGATCAACATGGTCAACATGGTCAACATGGTCAACATGGTCAACATGGTCAACATGGTCAACATGGTCAACATGGTCAACGTCATCAGGTCAGCCGTCGTGACTTCGTGAAGGCAACTTCCATCGCGGCCGCAGGGCTCGGTGCGCTCGGTGTCGTACCAAGCGTCTGGGGCGCCGCCCGCGCCGATGACCGACTCAAAGTCGGACTGGTTGGATGCGGCGGGCGCGGCTCTGGCGCGATCCGCCAAGCGCTCAACGCCGATAAGGGCGCGGTGCTTTGGGCGATCAGCGACATGTTCCCGGACAAGATAGACGTGTGCCTGAAGGGACTTGCCGAGGCATCGGAAGAGCCCGACGGAAGTTCCGCGGCGTCGCCGTATGCGTCGTGCCTCGACTGCCCAAAAGAGCGGCAGTTCAGCGGGTTCGATTGCGCTGACAAGCTCATCGCCAGCGGTGTCGATGTCGTGCTCCTCTGCACCCCTCCGCACTTCCGGCCGATGCATCTTGCTGCGGCGGTGAAGGCGAAGAAGCACGTCTTCTGCGAGAAACCGATGGCGGTCGACGCGACGGGTGTGCGTTCGATCATTGAGAGCGCTGCCGCCGCGAAGGCGCAGGGGACGTCGCTTATGAGCGGCTTCTGTTGGCGGTACTCGCTGCCTGAGCAAGCGATCTACGGGCAGATCACGAGCGGGCAACTGGGCCGTGTGCTCTCGGCGCATTCGACCTATCACACGAGTCCGATCTGGACGAAGAAACGGCAGCCGGATTGGAGCGACATGCAGTTCCAGATGCGCAACTGGCCGCACTTTCTCTGGCTCGGCGGCGACCACATCGTCGAGCAGGCGTGCCACTCGATCGACAAGATCAATTGGGCCATGGGCAATCGGCCGCCCGCGCGCATCACAACGCTCGGCGGTCGTGCGATGCGTGACGGGCCTGAGTACGGCAACGCGTACGACCACTTTGCAGTAATTTATGAGTACGACGACGGTTCCCGTGCGTTCCTGACGACGCGGCAAGAACCGCACTGCTCGAACGAGAACAAAGATTGGGTCGCCTGCGAGAACGGCGTCTGCTTCATCAACGGATGGGCACCGCAGGAGACGCGCGTGGAAGGTGCGAAGCCGTGGAAGTACGAAGGCCCGACGCCCGACATGTACCAGACCGAGCACGATCAATTGTTTAGGGCGATCCGCGCTGGCGCGCCGGTGAACGACGGGCACTTCATGGCGCAGAGCACATTGATGGCGATTGCGGGCCGTGAGGCCTGCTACAGCGGCCAGACGCTCACCTGGCAGCAGATGCTCGATTCGACGCAGCATCTCGTTCCAACGTCGTACGACATGCAGACCGCACCGCCTGAACCCATCATTCCGATGCCGGGCAAGCATGCGTTCTCCTAACACTGCACAGTGAATCGCTTCTCGCAGGAGTCCCGACCATGACCGTACAGTTTGATTCCACCCGCCGGGCGGCCGTCGCGGCGACCGTGCTCGCCCCCTTCGCGGTTTCGGCGCTTGTCCGGGGTGCGACGACCGCGAACGCGCTGCAAATTGGCGTGATTGGTTGTGGAGGGCGCGGCACCGGTGCCGCGCTCGACGCGCTCGCTGCATCGAGCGACGTGCGAATCGTGGCGCTCGCCGATCTCTTTCGCGACAAGGTCGATGCCTGCCGCGGCAATCTTGCGAAGGAAGCGAGCGATCGCGCGGCCGTCGAACCAGCGCGCTGTTTCGACGGCTTTGACGCGTATCAGAAGCTGCTCGCGACCGACGTCGACATCGTGATTCTGGCGACGCCGCCAGGATTCCGGCCCATTCACTTCGCTGCGGCCGTAGACGCGGGGAAGAACATCTTCATGGAAAAGCCGTGCGCCGTTGACGGCCCTGGCATTCGACTGGTCATGGAAAAGGCGAAGGTCGCCGACGCGAAGAAGCTCTGCGTCGTCGCGGGCACGCAGCGCCGCTCTCAGCCGAGTTACATCGCGGCGATGGAGCGGCTCCATCGAGGTGATCTCGGGCGGTTAGTCGCTGGACGGTGCTACTGGAATCAAGGTGGGCTGTGGAACGTTGAGGCGAACGCGAGTAAGTCCGATGTTGAGAACCAGATTCGCAACTGGCTCTACCACTCGTGGCTCTCAGGTGATCACATCGTTGAGCAGCATGTGCACCAACTCGACGTGATGAACTGGGGCTTCGGACGTCACCCAGCGCTCGCCCGCGGCGTCGGCGGTCGGCAGTCGCGCACCGAAGCGAAGTTCGGACACATCTATGATCACTTCGGCGTCGAGTACGTCTATCCGGCCGCGAAGGGACAGGAAGCATTCGGAGACGCGTTCGTGCTCTCGATGTGCCGTCAGCAGGACGGCACCGTCGGTCGCGTCGAAGAAGTGATCACGGGATCTGACGGCCTCGCCACGCTTCGCCCAGGCAGTGCTGAGTTTGTCGGAGCGAAGAAGTGGACCTTCGACGGACCAAACCCCAATCCCTACGTCGAGGAACACAAGCGATTGCAGGAGGCAGTGCGCGCGGGACAGCACGTCAACGAGGCGACGCAGGTTGCGGAAAGCACGCTGACAGCAATTCTCGGGCGCATGGCGGCCTACAGCGGTGAGGAAGTGACGTGGGATCAAGCACTCAACAGCAACGAGCGACTCATGCCCGAGGTGGTCGAGTTCGGCTCACGTCCCGTCGCGCCGGTCGCGATACCCGGCAAGACGAAGATCGGCTGAGTTCGAGCGGGTCGCGTGGTGTGGCCACCCCGCCGTCGTGCGCTCGCGGACCACTCCCTCGGCGCCGTGCTCGACGATGCGCGCCTCATATCCACAAAAACTCCGCATGATTGCGAGTCCTTCGTCGGGCTGTAGCACAACGAGCGCGCTCGCGAGCGCATCGACGACCGCACCGGATGGTCCGATCACCGTCGCTTCCAAGTGCAGCGTTGAACCCATACCCATCGTGTGATCTAACACGTGTGAGTAGCGCACGCCGCCGATGTTGATGAACTGTTCCGCGTCGCCGCTCGTCGAGACACTGGCGTTCGCGAGGAGCAAGGAGTCTCCATCGGCTGTGGCAACGGTCCAGCCGCGCGACCCGGGCGGCGCATCGCCGGCCGCGATGTCTCCGGCGATCGCGACCAAGGCGCTCGGGCAGTCGTGCGTTCGAAGCGTTTCGATGGCTTGCTCCGCTGCGAATCCCTTGCCGATGCCTCCGAGATCGAGGCGCATCTCGGGCTTCCGGAGCGTCACGGTATGGCCCGCAGGATCGACCAGCACCGAGTCGCCGCCACATCGCGCTCGAGCCGCGTCGATCGACGCTTGATCGGGGACATCGCCGCTGCGCCGCGCCTCGCGCCAAAGCAGCGTCAGTGGACCGAGCGTGACATCGAACGCGCCATCGGTTCTCACGCGGATGTCCTGCGCCGTCCCCAAGACGAGCAGCAGGTCGTCGCTTACGGAGACCGCTTCGTCGTGGGTTCGCGACAAACGCATGACTTCGGAGTCGTCGCGGTAGTCGCTCATCACCTGTTCAAGCTCATTCAATCGAGCGAACGCGGCCCGCGCTGCGTCGAGCGCAGTTGCTTCGTCAGGCGCGACGACGGTCACCTTCGCCTCGACGCCCATGACGAGTTGCCGGTAGCTGAACTCGAGTGGCGCGCAGCCCCACAGCACCATCACCGAAGCCACAAACGCTCCCGAGAGAAACGGACGAGCCGTTAGAACGGCATCGCTCCCTGGAAACCGCGCATGTGGCAGCTTCCGCCGTTCTTCGCGTGATAGTCTTGGTGATAGTCCTCAGCGCGAACGTAGTTGTTCACGGGCGCGATCTGGGTAACGATCTTCTTGTTCTTGAATGCATCAAGCGTCGCGAGCTTGGCGACGATCTCTTGAGCGACCTTTGCTTGCTCATCGCTCGTGGTAAAGATCGCCGAGCGGTACTGCTCGCCGTAATCGGGCCCTTGGCTATTCAACGTTGTCGGATCATGAATGCGGAAGAACTGCTTCACCAGATCGCGGTAGCTCACGAGCTTCGGATCGAACGTGATCTTGACGACCTCCGCGTGGCCGCTGTCGCCATTGCACACCTGCTTGTAGCTCACGGTAGCGCTCTTTCCGCCAGCGAAGCCGCTCTCCGCATCGACGACACCAGCGCTGTGCGCGAATGCGTCTTCGACGCCCCAGAAGCAACCGCCGCCGAAGTATGCGGTCTCGATTGCGGGTTGCGACTCGGCGGGAACCGGATCGCCCTTCTTGATGAACTTCATGGCAGCGCTATTGAGACAGTAGCGCTTGCCCGTCGGCGCTGGACCATCGTCGAACACATGTCCCAAGTGGGCACCGGTGCGAGCGTCGAGGATTTCGGTACGCGCCATGCCGTACGTTCGGTCTTCGCGCTCGATCACGTGCGCGGGATCGAACGGCGAATAGAAACTGGCCCAGCCCGACTTCGAGGTGAACTTGTGCTCACTCTTGAAAAGGGGAAGCCCACCGACGACGCAAACGTACATGCCTTCCGCCTTGTTGTCGGTAAAGACACCGCAGAATGCGGGCTCGGTGCCAGCGTCGAGGACGATGTGACGCACGTCCGCAGGCAGCGATTTCGCGGCGCTCTCGACTTGATCCTTCGTCCATGGGGTGATGTCGTACCCTGACTTCGAATAATTCCGGCGCGACTTCATGGCTTCTGACTTCGACTGCTCCTGCGGTGACGAGGCTGCGGGCAAGGTGGTCTCCTTGGTTGAGTCGGGGCTGAGTTCGGTCGTTGGCGGGGCGCTTGCGGTGTGAACGGCTGCTGCAAGCGCGGACGCGCCGATCGCCGCGCTCACAAGTGCGATGATTCTCCAAGCAACAGTGGTCTTCATGGGATTCCTCAATCAAGTCCTGCGGTGCGGTCGCCCGGTTCGGTTGTGTGACCGAGCGGGGAGGCTTCGCCCGTTCGCGGCGAGCGAGCCTTCGTCGCGACGCCGCACGTGTCCTGACCAACCTTCGAGCGGAGGTAGCATGTCGATTCGTGGTGAACGCTCGATCGTCAACCATTGTGCTCGGATGCCTCGCAGTTGTCACAGTTACAGCAGGTTTTTCGGGCTGTTCTGCGCCGCCTGCAGCGGTTTCGCTCGGTGACGGATCCACGCGTCGGGAGGCGACCATGCCGCCTGCCTTGCAACTGGCGTCAGCCGACGCCATCCGTGAGCACGTCGGGAGGGAGTTTTTCGACAGCTTCACGGCCGCACAGTGGGTCGAGCGGCATGCTGAGCTCGGGCAGCATGAGCCACCAGAGGACTGGGCAGCGGCAGCCCGCGGAGCGGTCGCGGAACTTCGTGCGTCGCACACCGAGTACATCTCGCCGGACGATCCGCGGCACGCCGCACTCCGCGCGATTTTCCTGCCGAACGAATCGCTCGTCGAGCGCGACGGTATCGGGATCGACGTCGTCCAGCGCGATGGACGATCTTTCGTTAGCCGGGTAGCGGCAGCGTCGTCAGCAGCGGCGCTCGGACTTATCCGGGGTGACGAGATCGTTTCATGTGACGGTGTGCCGTTCGAGCCAGTCCGATCGCTTGAGGGCAAGGAGAGCGTGCTACTCGAACTCCGTCATTCGCCTCTTGAATCGACATCGTTTCGGACCGTCCCCATCAAGCGCGAGTGCGTGCGCGCCTCGTGGCTTGCGGCGCAACGAGCAGGAGCCCACACCGAGTCGACGGGCGACGTCTTCGTGCGCGTGATTCCGATCTATAGCGGCGCGGGTGACGAGTATCTTCAGGCGCTTGAGGACGACATCTGCGGACCACTGCGGCGCTGCGATGCCCTCGTGCTCGATCTACGTGACGGCTTCGGCGGATGCACGCCGGAGTGGGCCCGGCTCTTTTCGACCGACGTGCCCATCGTCGATTCAGTTGATCGCAACGGCCGTAAGACTCGTTACGACTCGCAGTGGCGCGGTGAGCTCGTTCTCCTCGTGAACGGCGGGACGCGGAGCGGGAAGGAAATGCTCGCGCGATCACTTCAGCGCAGTGGACGCGCGACGATTGTCGGCGAACGAACGGGCGGGGCGGTGTTGGGCGGGCGGCTCTTCGAGTTGCCCGACGGCGGGCTGCTCTACCTCGCGACGCAGGACGTGCGGATCGACGGTGAACGACTCGAGGGAGTCGGGGTCGTTCCCGATGTCGCGGTCGCCGATGACATCGCCTTCGCGGCTGGTCGCGATCCGGCTCTGGCCCGCGCGATTGAGGTCGCGGCGGAGAAGGTCCGCGATGCACGACGCGCGGGTACGCTCCCCGGCTGCCCACCATGAACACCTCACAACTCATCGCGCTGCACGAAACGAATCGCGGTCAGATTCACGGCCTGCTCGGCGGTCTGACTGATCAGCACTTGGAGCTTTGCCCCTATCCCGGCGGTCACGATCTTCGTTGGGTGCTCGGGCACCTCGCCGTGAGTCTTGATTTCTGTGGCAGCGTTCTTGGGCTCGCCCCAGCGGTGCCTGCGGAGTGGGGCAAGCAGTTCGGCCCGGGATCGAGCGGCAAGACCTCGGGGGGACCGAACCTCGCTGAACTCGTCGCCGCCCTTGATAGTGGACACGCGCGGATCAACGAGGCGATGGCGAAGGCCGATGCAGCGGCGCTCGCAGAGCCGCACGGCATGGACTTCTTCAATCAGACACCGCTCAAGACCAAAGGTGATGTCGCCGCGCTCCTGATGACCAGTCACGCTGGGTACCACATCGCGCAACTCTCGGCCCTCCGCAGCGCGGTGGGCTTGAAGCCGCTGTTCTAGTCTCGGTCTCAATCGCGCCTTTTTTCTTGGTATCGCTTTCGCTCTCGCAACTCGCTCGTCCTCTCTCGGAATGTTCACAATGCAACGCACGCCGCTCACGCTTCTCGTTTCCTCTCTCCTCCTTGCGAGCTGCGCTCAGACATCGAGCCAGCGCACGCCGGCTTCGGTCGTCTACCCGGTCGCGCAGGTGGGCGATGTTGTTGACGTCTATCACGGAACGGCGGTCGCCGACCCGTATCGCGGACTCGAGGAGTACACCGCCGATACGAATACCTGGATCGACGCGCAGGAGGTGCTCGCGCGGACGTATCTCGACGCGATTCCGCAGCGGCCAGCGGTGCGGGCGACGCTCGAGCGGCTCTGGAATTACGAACGCTTCGGCCTACCCGAGCGGACGGGGGGGCGTTACATCTATAGCCGCAACGACGGGCTTCAGAATCAATCCGTCATCTTCGTGAGCGACACGCCGCGCACGACCGGGCGGGTCCTCATTGATCCGAATTCGATGAGTAAGGATGGAACCGTCGCGCTCGGAGGACTCTTTCCGGATGACCAGGGCAAGTTGCTGGCTTACGCGGTCTCTGAAGCAGGTTCGGACTGGAGCACGATCAAGGTGCGCGACATCGCGACCGGGAAAGATCTCAGCGATGAGTTGAAGTGGGTGAAGTTCTCGCCAGCAGCGTGGACGAAGGACGGCAAAGGCTTCTACTACTGCCGCTTTGATGCCCCCGAAGGCGACAAGCTGAAGACTGTGAACGAGTATCACAAGGTCTATTACCACACGATCGGCACAGCGCAAGAAGTTGATTCGCTCGTCTACGAACGCAAGGATCAACCTCGCTGGTATCTCGGGCCGATCGTGAGTGACGACGGGCGCTGGCTCATCGTTTTCGCCGAGGCGGGCGACAGCGTGAACAACGCGCTCTTCTACAGAGACTTGAGCGTTGCTGGGAGTCCGTTTGTAGAACTCTTCAACAAGTTCGACGCGAAGTACAACTACGTCGGCAACGACGGCACGACGTTCTACATCACGACTGACCTCGACGCGCCGCGCGGCCGAGTCTCTGCCGTCGATGTGACGAGGCCCGATCGCGCGAACTGGCGCGAGGTGGTTCCGCAAGGCTCCGATGCGTTGACCGGCGCGTCGATCGTCGGGGACCGCCTGTTCTGCAACTATCTGCACGATGCGCGCAGTTTGGTGCGGGTCCACGACCTCACGGGAAAGCTCATTGGCGAAGTGCCGCTTCCGGGTATTTGCACAGCTGCGGGATTCGGCGGCAAGCGCAGCGACACCGAGACCTTCTTTGCCACCAGTGGATTTACGCTTCCGCCATCCGTCTGGCGCTACGACCTCAAGTCCGGTGCGAGCGAAATCGTGCGGGCTCCGAAGGTTCCGTTTGACGGGTCGCGCTACGAAACGAAGCAGGTGTTCGCGACGAGCAAGGACGGCACCAAGGTGCCGATGTTCATCACTGCAAAGCAGGGGCTCGCACTCGACGGCTCCCACCCGGCGCTCTTGTACGGTTACGGCGGATTCAACGTTTCCCTGACGCCCGACTTCTCGCCCGCCCAAGCCGCGTGGCTTGAGATGGGTGGCGTGTATGTCGAGGCCACTCTGCGCGGCGGTGGCGAGTATGGCGAGGAGTGGCATCGCGGCGCGATGCGGCTGACGAAGCAGAACACGTTTGACGATTGCATTGCCTGCGGCGAGTGGCTTGTGGCCAACGGCTACACGTCGAAATCCAAGCTCGCGCTGCAAGGCGGGTCGAACGGCGGGTTGTTAGTCGGCGCATGCGAGACGCAGCGCCCGGATCTCTGGGGCGCCTGTCTTCCGGCGGTCGGAGTGATGGACATGCTCCGCTTCCAGAAGTTCACGATCGGCTGGGGCTGGATCGGCGACTACGGGACGTCGGACAACGCCGACGAATTCGTGGTGCTTCGCAGCTTCTCGCCGTATCACAACGTTCAGCAGGGGGTCTGTTACCCGCCGACACTCATCACGACCGGCGATCACGACGATCGCGTCTATCCGGCGCACTCGTTCAAGTTCGCGGCGGCGATGCAGGCGGCCCAAGCCAAGAATGCCGGTTGCACGAATCCGATCCTTCTGAGGATCGAGAAGCGCGCTGGCCACGGTGCCGGAAAGCCGACAAGCAAGCGCATCGAAGAGGCGGCTGATGTGTACGCGTTCCTCGCGTACACCTTTGGAATGAAAGTCAGTGGCCCCGGTGGGACTTGAACCCACATGCCCGGTGAAGGGCTGCGGATTTTAAGTCCGCTGCGTCTGCCATTTCGCCACAGGGCCGATCGAGAGGCTTGGGTCGAGAGGCTTGGGCACCTCCCATCCGGTGGCCATCGTACGCGCAGAGGTAGAACGCCGAAGACGCGGAAGAAATCAGCGTTGCACCAAGCCGTTCGGGGGCACTCGGCCAACGCATGCATGACTCCCACACCGTGAAGCGCGAAGACAGTGACGGTACTGATGACCGTGCTGGTGCTCACCTCGGGCCGCCCGCTTCACCGGCCGAGGCTGGTCCCGAATCTGAACCCCCGGCGTACGTGCCCGCGCGAATGGCGGAGCGCGGGCCTGCGAATTCAAGTTCTTGGTCGACCCATATTCAGATCCGAGTCTGGGTGCCGCGTATCTCATCCACCACCTGTACTGCGACAACACCGCGCTCGACGTCTACCACCGAGTAGCACAACACCGCTTCCGGAACTTTCGGGTTCGGCGCTACGGCGACAGCGACGAAGTGTTCCTAGAGCGAAAAACGCGACGCGGAATCCGAGTCCGGAAGCGCCGAGTTGCAATCGACTTTTGCGAGCTTGCACGGCTCGGACATGAGTCGTCCGAGCCGTACCTCGGAGATCCGATTCGCGGCGAACTCACACGGTATGGATTGCGGCCCGTGTACGGGATCGCCTACTCGCGCCGCGCGTTCGTCGGCACTTCCTCGGAGGGACCGCTGCGGCTCACGTTCGATCGCGATGCGCGCGGTGCAATGGCGTCCGGCTGGAATTTCCGGAGCGGACCTCCGGCACGACGATTTTCAATGGCAGCGATGCAGTGGTTTGCGAATTCAAGTGCCTCTGCTCGCGAGGCGGTTCTTTGCCAGTTCCATTCAAAAGTGTGTTACACGACCTGTGGGACTTACGCCGAGCGGCGCGTCGAAGTATCGACGATGCATGCTCGCCCTCGGTCTTGTCGGGGAGAGAGAGGGTGGAGATGCCTGACATACCCCAGTGGCTCGCTCCAGTCGCGAGCGGCGATCCACCGCTCACCGTGAGCACGCTTGCCCTGCGACTGATCGTCGCGCTCGTCTCTGGCGTCTGCGTCGCCTAGATTTACCGGGTGTCCCACGGACGTGATTCGCGCGACGCGTCGACGCTCGCGACGACCATGGTCATCGGTTCGAGCGTCGCTCGCGCATTTAGTCTGGTCGGCGCGCTCTCGCTCGTTCGATTTCGCACGGTTGTTGACGACACGCGCGACACGGCGTTCGTCATCTTTGCGTTGATTGTGGGCATGGCCGCAGGCACATCGATTTTCTCGCCCCACTTCTGGGCATTCCTATTGTGCGGCAATCGTGATTGCGTTCGCGCGCCCTCAAGAGGGGAATCTGACATGCGCGACACGCATCGACTGAGTGTGAAGGCAGCCCTCGCCGGTGTGACTGGACTTCTACGCGTCATCTCACCTCATACGAGGCGTTCATGAAAGCACTCGACTCAGTTGTCGGCGAGAAGTTAGGCGATTCGAAGGGTGGAGCCCCCGTGGCGCGATCTGATCGATCAAACTTGCGTGCGTTCGTCGAAGCGCGTCGCGCATACTTGCTGAACCATCCAGAGATCGAGGCGCTGGCCGATACCGAAGCGCCAAGCGACGCCAAGGTGCCAGCCGCTCCAACGAAGCCGGGAGCGGCGTAGCTGCTCCTTGAGGGGACCTACGCGCGGATTCGCTTGACGAGAGCGAGCAGCAGCACGACTGATCGATCGCCCACACGGTAGCGCCAGCCGTCAATCGGCGGATATACCGGTCCTTCTTCGACGTCTGCTGGCGATGCGAGAGACGTGTCGATTCGTCGATGCCAATGATGGCCCGAGGGAAGTTGGGGTAAGTCGAAGTCGAGGGCTTTTTCGTACGCATTCATTCCAAGCCAAAGCCTGATGCCGTCAGCGCGTCGCGCTTCGAGGGCGAGGGACTTCGAGTGGTCGCCCCAATCTGGACAGCCGACGCGCACCCCGTGCCACGTGAGTTCAGCCCGGCTCAATACTTCATGAAGCCGTGCATCATCGTTCGGTTCATCGGGCTGTGTCGCTCGCGCTCGAACCAGCAGGCGGACGAAGCGAAGAAGATCTGGGTGTTGCTTGACGAGCGACCAGTCGAACCACGAGATCTCGTTGTCTTGGCACCACGCGTTGTTGTTGCCGCGCTGCGTTCGCCGCGCTTCATCGCCCATCGCGATCATTGGTGTGCCGAGCGAGAGCAAGGTGAGTGCGAAGAAGTTCTTGACCTGACGATGACGGAGCGCCTCGATCGCGGGATCGGTCGTCGGACCTTCCACTCCGTGGTTGCTCGAGTGATTCCATTCCGCGCCATCTTTTGACTCTTCGCCGTTCTCCTCGTTGTGTTTCTTCGCGTAGCTCACTAAATCGTTCAGCGTGAATCCGTCATGACAGGTGACGAAGTTGACGCTCTGCTCGGGCTCGCGGTCGTGCGACGCGTAGATATCTGGACTCGCGACGAGCCGCGGCGGAAGCGAGCGAACGCTCGACTGTTCGCCGTGCAGAAATCGACGCACATCGTCGCGAAATCGACCGTTCCATTCCTTCCAACTGTCGCCGACGAATGACCCGACCTGATAGAGGCCTGCCGCGTCCCATGCCTCGGCGATCAGCTTGACGTTGCACAGGACTGGATCACTCTCGATGTCCCATACGGCTGGTGGATTCTCAACCGGATGTCCGGTTTCGTCGCGTGACAGGATCGATGCGAGATCGAAACGAAACCCATCAACGTGCATGTCTTCGACCCACCACTTCAGACTGTCGAGAATGAGCCGCCGCACGACGGGGTGATTCGTGCGCAGTGTGTTTCCGCAGCCGGTGTAGTCGCGATACTGCGAGCGGTCCTTCGGATCGAGCAGGTAGTAACCACGGTTTGCGAAGCCGCGGAACGAGTACATCGGACCGTCCGTCCCACCCTCCGCAGTGTGGTTGTAAACGACATCGAGCAACACCTCGATGCCAGCGCGATGCACCGCCTTCACCATGTCACGGAACTCGTCCAGCGCGCTGAGTGGATCGGGCGTCGATGCATAGAAGGGATGCAGCGCAAAGAATGAGACGGGTGAGTAGCCCCAGTAGTTGACGCGTCCAGTTGGCGCGTCTTGCGGATCGAACGCGAACACCGGCATGAGTTCGACGGCGGTAACCCCAAGCTCCTTGAGGTACGGAATCTTCTCGACCAGACCAGCAAACGTCCCCGCCTTCGACGTGGCGACACCCGAACTCTGATGCTTCGTGAATCCGCGGACATGCAGTTCGTACACAACGGTCCGGCGAAACGGAGTTCGCGGTGGCTCGTCGCCTTCCCAGTCGTATGACGACGCGTCGACCACGACCGACCGCAGCGCCGTCGCAGCGTTGTCGCCCGGGAGCGAAGCGGCCGCTCGCGAGAACGCCTTCGGGAACGCGACCGCACGCCCATACGGGTCGAGCAGCGTCTTCGTGCCGTCGAAAATGAGTCCTTGCGCCGGGTTGCGCGGTCCGTCGGCCCGCCACGCGTAGTGGTGGCCGGGTCGGAGGCCAGAGAGGAAGACGTGCCAGTAGTGATAGGTGCGATTCTTGGACCGATCGAGAACAATCGTCTCCGATGGCGTCGGTGCGTCGGCACTCGCGAACAGCAACAGCTCCATGCGTTCAGCGTGCTTCGAGAAGACGCTGAAGTTGACGCCGCCGTCCGTCACGGTCGCGCCAATCGGAAAGCTGTGACCGTGAGATATCGAGGTGGTCATGCGATACGGATGCTACGGCAACGGTTCGCGCGCGGTGCCCAGCGCTTGCAGCGCTTCGCCGGTGAGGCGCCACGATGTCCACTCGTCGAGCGGTGTCGCGCCGAGTCGTCGGTAGAAACCCATCGCGAGTTCATTCCAGTCAAGGACAGACCATTCCATTCGTCCGCAGTCGCGAGCGACAGCGATCCGTGCAAGTTCGCACAGAAGCGCGGCGCCCAAGCCGCTCCCTCGCGCGGCTGGCCGCACGAAGAGATCCTCGAGCCAAATGCCTGGTCTCGCTAGCCACGTCGAGAAGTTGGTGCAGAAGACGGCGAATCCTTGGGTGGTGCCGTCGATCTCGCCGATCAGGCACTCCGCCGTCGGTCCGCGGCCGAAACCGGCACCGAAGAGCTGGCGATGGAGCGCGTCTTCGGTCGCTCGGACGGCATCGGGCATGCGCTCGTACTCGGCGAGCGAGTGAATCAGATCAAGGATGAGTGGAACGTCCTCTGCTATGGCGGTACGTACGCGTATTGCTTGGCTGGTCATGGAAAGCCTGTCATAGGTGTCCAGTCTCACCGGCGTCACCGACTGCGGTTCGTCGCGTGAAGCTCGATGAGTTGCGTCACGAGCCACGCGGCAAACTCCGACTTGTCGATCGAACGCGATGCAGATGGTCTCAGGACTCGTCCGTCTGCGATGATGAGTTGTCCGTCGATCGTCGCGGCGTCCATCGTCAACAGCGGGTTTGCGACGATCGCGTCGAGCCCTTTGCGCAGCAGTTTTGCGCGGGATCGCTCTTCAAGTCGGGCAGATTCTTCCAAGGCGAATCCCACGATGAGTTGCCCGGGACGGCGATTGGCGGCCAGTTCGGCAATCAGGTCTGGAGTGGGGACCAGCGTGATCTGGAGACTTTCACCGCGCTCGATTTTCTGATCTGGGGAGGCACTCGCCGGACGAAAATCTGCGACCGCAGCCGCCATCACGATGATGTCGAAGCGGGGGGCGAGCCGGGCAAGCATCCCGCGCAAGTCCTCGGCGGTGCGAAACCGCTCGGTCGTTGCCCCCTGCGGTGGTGGTTCGCAGACGGGCCCGAGGCAAAGCCCCACATCGTGGCCCGCCGCGAGAGCTGCTCTGGCGATAGCGATCCCCATGCGCCCGGAGGATCGGTTGCCGATGAACCGGACAGCGTCGATCGGTTCGTGTGTTGGACCGGCGGTGACGAGGAAACGCATCGTTGAGACTCACTCTAGTTCCGAGATCCGTTACGCCGCCCCCCGACGGAACCGCGGGGCATCGCGAGACGAATGGAGCGCGAGGCGTGCGCGGCGCCCGCAGTGGCGCTGACCCGTTTGCGGGCACCGCAGCGAGCGACGATACTACAAGGCTCGATTGGTTCCAGCTTTCGGCGCAGCGACGTACCCCTTCCCAATTCAATTCCGACCCCAACTTTGTGGGTCATTCTTCTTTAGGCCCGGAGGCCTGCTTGGCACGAAAGGTTCGGAAGAAGCTCGGTGAGTTGCTCGTCGAGAGCAAGATCATCACCCAGCAGCAGCTGGACGGCGCGGTTGCCCAGATGAAGGGCACCGGCAAGCGGCTGGGGGAGATCCTCCTCGAGTCCGGCCTCGTGAAGGAAGAGGACCTCGTGCGGGCGCTCGCCGAACAGTTCGGCATGGAGTTCCTCAACCTCGATCGCCCCGAGACATCGAGCCGCATCGACCTCAAGTTGGTGCCAGATGAGATCATCCGAAAGCACCTCGTCTTACCGATGGTGAAGCAGGGCGGACGACTGAAGCTCGTGATCCACGATCCGATGGATCTCGAACTACTCGACCTGCTGCGGTTCCGCCTCAATTGCGAGATCGACACGGCACTAGCGAGCCGTACGCAAATCAAGAAGTTCCTCGACGGTGCCGGCGGAACCAAGTCGGCAATGCTCTCGACGGAATCGCTCGTTACGGATTCCATCGATCGGTCGGTCGATCGCTCAGTCGATCGAAGCGTCGATCGTTCGGTCGACAGTTCGATTGATCAGGATGCTGCGGAAGAGGCACCGATCATCCGACTCTGTCAGCGCATCATCATCGAAGCGGTACGAGGCCGAGCGAGCGATATTCACATTGAGCCGGGAAAAAACGGCGTCAACGTGCGCTACCGTATCGACGGCGCCTGTCACGTCCGCGACACGCTTCCCAAGAAGATGCAGTCGCCGGTACTCGCTCGACTCAAGCTCATGGCGGGAGTCAATATCGCCGAGCGGCGGGTTCCGCAGGACGGCCGCATCAAGCTCGTTGTGGACGGCGTGTCGGTCGATTTCCGCGTTTCGGCGTGTCCCGCGTATCACGGCGAGAGCATCGTCCTTCGAATTCTGCGTCCCGACTCGGTCAAGATCGGCCTCGTCAACCTCGGCTTCGAGCCGGATCAGCTTGACGTCTTCAATAAGATCATTCGACGCCCGAACGGGATTTTTCTCGTCACTGGTCCAACGGGATCGGGCAAGACGACCACGCTCTACTCCGCGCTCGACATCCTGAACCGACCTGACAAGAAGATCATCACCGCCGAAGACCCGGTTGAATACAACTTCAACGGCGTGAATCAGGTGCAAGTCCGCGATTCCATCGGACTCACGTTTGGTGTCATCCTTCGTTCGATGTTGCGCCAAGCGCCGAACATTGTGCTTGTCGGCGAAATCCGCGATCGCGAAGTTGCTGACATCGCAATCCAAGCGTCACTGACTGGCCACCTCGTGTTCTCCACGTTGCACACGAACGACGCCCCGTCGGCGATCACGCGACTGATCGACATGGGCGTCAAGCCCTTCCTCGTCGCGAGCGCCATTCAGGCGATCATGGCGCAGCGACTGGTTCGGATTCTCTGTGACAAGTGCAAACAGCGCGATCCAGAGCCCGATCGAAAGGCGCTGGCGCTCGTCAACATTTCCGCCGAAGAGGCAGCGATGGGCAACATCTGCAAGCCGAAGGGCTGCGATGCGTGCGGCGGCGCAGGGTTCCGTGGGCGCAAGGCGATCTTCGAACTGATGATCATGAACGGCGAGATCCGCGAACTCGCGTTCGGACGCGCGACCGTCGGCAAGGTGCGCCAAGCCGCATTGCGAAACGGCATGCGCAGCCTGCTCGGCGACGGCAAGATCAAGATTCTGAAAGGCGTGACGACCCCCGAGGAAGTGGCGAAGTTTGCCCAGATCGAGGGATTCAACCCGAACGAGATCAAGTAAATGTCCACGATTCAAATTGACCGCTTGCTCGAGACCATCGTTCGCCAAGGCGCTTCCGACCTTCATCTCTCTGAGGGTCGACCGCCGACGGTGCGTCTTCACGGCCGACTTCGCAGTCTTCAGACGAAGGTGCTCGACAAGGATGACCTTGTCACCCTGATGAAGTCGATCACGCCAGAGAAGAACCAGCAGGAAATCGCCGAGCACGGTGGTACGGACTTCGGCTTCGCCTACGGCGATGCTGCCCGCTTCCGCGTCTCTGTCTTCCGGCAGCGCGGTGCGATCTCGCTGGTGCTGCGGCTGATTCCGAACAAGCTCCTGTCGTTCGAAGACATCGGTCTGCCACCGATCGTTCGAGAATTGCTGCGGCGTCCGCGCGGTCTGTTCGTCGTCACCGGCCCGACCGGATCGGGTAAGACGACGTCGCTCGCGACGATGGTCGACAACATCAACACGAACTTCGAGCGACACATCGTGACGGTTGAAGATCCGATCGAGTACTACCACTACCACAAGAAGTCGGTAGTCAACCAGCGCGAAGTCGGCTCCGACGTCCCGAGCTTCTCAGAGGCCCTGCGACGCGTGCTCCGGTCGGACCCCGACGTGATCTTGGTCGGCGAAATGCGCGACCTTGAGACCATCGAAGCAGCCATCCGAGCGGCTGAAACGGGCCACTTGGTCTTTGCGACGCTGCACACCACTGGCGCGGCAGGCACGATCACCCGAATCATCGACGCCTTCCCGACCAACCAACAGGCCCAGGTTCGCGTTCAGCTCTCGACCTCGCTCATCGCGGTGCTCAGTCAGCAACTCCTTGCTCGCTCCGATAAGCCTGGACGTGTCGCGGCGTACGAGTTCCTTCTCGTGACCCCAGCTATCTCCAACCTGATCCGCGAGAACAAGACGTTCCGCATTGACTCAGCGATCCAGACCGGGAAGAAGTTCGGTATGCAACTGCTCGACGACCACCTGTGGAACCTCTACTCCAAGGGCTGGATCTCGGCGGAAGAGATGATCGATAAGTCGAAGGATCCGGGTGACCTCACCGAAAAGGTGCACCGAACGGGTGGCCTGGTCGGTCGCATTGAACTCGACGAGAAGGGCGACGAGGCGAGCTGATCGCGCCTCGCTCGGCACGGTTCGAGCTCCGTCGTCGAACCGATCGAACTGAACGTCTGAATGCGTTCTCGGCATCATGCTCCTTGCCGCAGCATCCAGATGTCCGTATGGAATGCGCAAAGTCCGTTGGAGTAATTGCGACAAACGCGGCGAACATGTGGGCGTCAGGCCGAGGGCCGGCCGTGACGAGCCCGCTTCCGAATCGTCCGGCCGGCCCAACGCTTGCCCCCCTGAACGCTGCCCAAAGCCGGGCTAGGAAGCTGTATGGCAGACATTACTCCCGATGAACTCAAAGGACGACGCTTCGGACGCGTACTGACCAAGCTGGGCAAGGTCAGTCGTGAGCAGGTCCACGAGGCGCTCGCCCTGCAACAGGGTGCCCGGAAGGGTGAGCGCATTGGGCAACTGCTCGTGGGGTTGGGGCACATTCAGCCCGAGGACATCCTTGAGGCGCTCGCTGGCCAGCAGGGGATGCGCTGGGTCCATCTCAAAGATCTGGCTATCTCCGACGCGGTCTTCGCTTCGCTTCCCGCCGAGACCGCGAACACGTACGGGGTTGTTCCGATCGAATTCGATCCGCAGACCCGGCGGCTCACGATCGCGATGAAGGACCCGGAGAACTTCAAGGCAGTCGACGACCTCCGCATGCTGATGGGTTTTAAGGTCACGGCGGTGATCGCCCCGGCGAGCGAAGTTGAAGCGATTCTGAAGGCCAAGTTTGCGAACAAGACCACGTCCATGCAGGCGATTTACGCCGAGGCATCGCAGTCGGACGCCATCGCCGCCGTGTCGGGTCGTGGTGACTCGATCGACCTTTCGGCGCTCGAGAGCGCCGCGAGCGACAACAAAGTCGTCCAGCTTCTGAACGCAGTCTTGATGCAGGCAATTCGCGACAAAGCGTCGGACATCCACTTCGAGCCGTTTGAGACCGAGTTCCGGATGCGCTACCGCATCGACGGCGTGCTGTACGAGATGATCCCGCCGCCCAAGCAGCTCGCGCTACCGATCGTGAGTCGCGTGAAGGTCATGGCGAAGCTCAACATCGCTGAGCGTCGACTGCCGCAAGACGGTCGCATCGAACTTCACATCGGCGGCACTCCGATTGATCTTCGCGTCGCCGTTCTTCCAACGATGTTTGGAGAGTCGGTCGTCCTCCGCGTCCTCGATCGCTCCAACGTGCAGCTCTCGCTCGATCGCATCGGTCTTCGCGACGACGACCTCGTTCACTTCCGATCGATCATCGCGAAGCCCAATGGCATCGTGGTCTGCACCGGTCCAACCGGATCGGGCAAGACGACGACGCTCTACGCGGCCCTCAACGAGTTGAACGACCCCGAAGTCAAGATTCTCACTGCTGAAGACCCCGTCGAATACGACATCGATGGCCTCATTCAGTGCCAAGTCAACACCGAGCAAGAGCTGACATTTGCGCGCCTCCTTCGCTCGTTTTTGCGTCAAGATCCGGACATCATCCTCGTCGGCGAAATCCGCGATCTTGAGACGGCCCAGATCGCCATTCAGGCGTCGTTGACCGGCCACCTCGTGTTCACGACGTTGCACACCAACGACGCGCCGTCATCCATTCTTCGACTCGTTGATCTCGGCGTCGAGACCTTCCTGCTCACGGCGACCATCGAGGCGATCGTCGCCCAGCGACTTGTGCGGCGCATCTGCGTCAACTGCAAAGAGCACTTCGTGCCGACCGAAGAGCAGCTTATGGAGCTCTCGCTCAGGCCGGCCGACGTCGCGGGTCAAACCTTCGTCCGAGGGAAAGGCTGCGATCGGTGCAATCGTTCTGGCTACAAAGGCCGGCTCGCGCTCTTTGAGATCATGAAGCTCGACGACGAGATGCGCGAGATGGTGATTCAACAGGCATCGACCTCGGTGCTTCGAGCGGAGTGCCGCAAGCGCGGAATGCGCACGCTTCGCGAGAGCGGACTGCTCGCGATTTATGAAGGTCAAACAACGATTGACGAGGTCGTCCGCGAGACGATTGTTGAAGACTAGAACTCGCCTGAGCGCTCCGTAGCGGCTTCCGGCCGCACATACGTTCTGGCGGAACGACGCGACGTATCGACTTCCTGCCCCAAAGCCCACACCGACCCTTTTCGAGATCCCCCCATGCCGACGTTTGCGTACGAGGCCATGAATTCCTCGGGCAAGGCCCAAAAGGGCACCATCGAGGCCGATACCAGCGAGGAAGCGATCAAGAAGATCCGCTCGCAGGGTTTCTTTCCTACATCGGTGCGCGAGCAGAAAGTCAAGGGCGCTGGCGGCGATGTCAAGGGCGGCGGCACCCGCGACGTGAAGAAGAAGAAGGGCCGTGGGATGACCATCGCGATCGGTCGCGTTGGCCTGAAAAAGATGACGAACTTCACGCGTCAGCTCTCGACGCTGCAAGACGCCGGTCTTCCGCTCCTACGCTCGCTTCAAATCCTCGAGCAGCAACAGAAGCCCGGCATGATGAAGTCGATCCTGGGCGGCGTCTGCGAAGACGTCGAAGGCGGTGCCACGTTGTCCGATGCGATGGCGAAGCACCCCAAGGCGTTCGATCGCCTCTACACCAAGATGGTCAACGCGGGCGAGATCGGTGGCGTGCTTGACGTCATTCTCCAACGGCTCGCCGACTTCATGGAGAAGGGGCAGCGATTGCGTCGCCGCATCAAGGGCGCACTCATCTACCCAGTCGTCGTGATCTCGATCGCGATCCTCATCGTGACCGGCATCATGTACTACGTCATTCCGAAGTTCCAAGAGATCTTCGACGACTTCGATGTCAAGCTTCCAGCGCTCACGATCTTCCTCGTTACTGCGAGCAAGTGGGTGGCCGGTCAGTCGTCGAAAGATCAAGCCGTGCCCGGTGCGATCTGGGTGCTTTCTGCGCCGTTCGTCATATTCATCTTCTTCAAGTTGATACGAAAAACCGGCTTCGGCAGAGCGTGGACAGACATCATCCGAATCAAGATTCCGGTCATCGGCCCGCTCATCAAGAAGACGTCGATCGCTCGATTCACGCGAACTCTCGGCACGCTGATCTCAGCAGGTGTACCGATTCTCGAGGCGATCAACATCACGAAGGACACTTCGGGCAACTTCGTGTTCGAGCGAGCGCTCGGCAAGGTGCATGACTCGATCCGTGAAGGCGACACGTTCGCCAACCCGCTCCGGGAATCGAAGGTCTGCGATTCGCTCGTCGTGAACATGATCGACGTCGGCGAAGAGACCGGCGACCTCGACGTGATGCTGATGAAGATTGCCGACAACTACGACGAAGAAGTCGACGTCGCGGTCGCGAGCCTTCTTTCGCTCCTTGAGCCGTTCATGGTTGTCATCCTCGGCGGCATCGTCGGTGGCATCGTGCTCGCGCTCTTCCTTCCGCTCGTGTCGATGATCGAAAGCGTCGCGTCGAACAAGGTGTAAATAGGCCTTTGCGGGTCGTCCGCAGACGAGTTCGGAGAACTGCATGCACTCGACACATCACCTTCGCAGGCCTCACGGATCCCGCCAGCGGGGCGCGTTCTCGATCGTCGAGTTGCTCGTCGTGGTGGCGATCATCATCGCGCTGATGTCGATCTTGATCGTTGCGCTAGGGCTCGCAGCGAAGCGGGCAACTTCCGCAAGCACGCAGTTTCTCCTCGGCAGCATCTCGAAGGGTTTAGTTCAGTTCCAGAATGATGTCGGGTATCTGCCGCCGATCTTGGGCCGCGCGAACACGGCACCGTCGGCGGGCATCGGGCTTGGTCGCGATCTCGTTCCCCCGCCGCGGTGGCTGACGGACAGCTCGGGCGCGCCCACGCAGGCGTCGATCGACGCGTATCAGGATTGGTACTCATACACCTCACTCGCAGAGTACTTGCTCGGATACGGCGATCGGTTTGCTGATGGGTACGGTGCGATGGGCTCGCTGCCAGCAGGGCCAGCAGGCTCAGTTGGCGCGAAGGAAGTTCCACTCCTTGGCATGCGTTCGCCGGGCGGCGATGGCGTTTGGGGCGCTGCATCAAATCCGCTTGGTGGCGCGGCGACTGCGAACGGACGATTCTCCTTCCGAAACGTCGGTGGCTTCGCTTCGAACAACGCGAGCGGCGGCAATCAGGCTGCAGTCACTGGCAAGACGTATGGACCCTATCTCGACCTGAAAGACGACGCCCTGTTAGGCGGGCTCGCTGGCTTCGACAGCTCCGGTGAGCCGCAGATCATCCTCCCTGGTCAGCCCGGCTACTCCGACTCTATGCCGAAGGTCATCTTGGACTACTGGGGCAAGCCAATTCACTACTACCGTAGGGCACACGTCGTTGCGGGCACGGCCGGCGGCAACTTCTACACCGCGATCAATTTCGTCGACCCAAAGACCTACGAAGCGGATCCGGTGACCTCGTCGTTGACGTCGATCGCTCGCGACATCGGTGACATCTTCGCGCTGCGCCCGTCCGACTTTCAGCCTGGCGAGGACGTCGTCGGAGTGCGCGATGCGAATGGCGACGGCTCCACCTTGATGCGGATGAAGAGTGCTAACTTCGCGTTGATGTCGCGCGGACCCGACAAGCAGTGGGACCGAAACAAGCGGCGCGGTGGCGACGACCTCAACAAGGACAACGTCGTGGAGATCGGCCAATGACGACGCGAATCTCAATCCGTCCAGCAGTCTCTGTCTCGCGCGGTTTTAGTCTTGTCGAGTTGATGATCGTCATCGCGATCATCGTCATCCTCGTCGGGCTGGTGCTTGCGGTGTCGACAGGACTCCTTCGCAAGAGTGAAGACCGCGTCACACGAAACGTGATGCAGACGCTTGACGCGTCGATGCGCGAGTGGCAGCGCCAAGTCGATCGGCCGCTCACCGCGCAGAACACGGCAGCAGAGTCCGGCGCGTACGACGTGCCGTTCGACCCGCTCCTCACGAATGCCACGAATCTACTCTGGCCGTCGTCTGAAGGTGTGCTTCCGCCGCCTTACAACTCGGTGCTCCGCGCGCAGCGAACTATCTGGTTGTACGAGTTGCTCGGCCAGCAAGCGCTGGCGCGCGACATGATGTCGAAACTCCCGGAGGAAACCTTCCGCCGCACTCGTACGGCGGCAGCGGTGCCAATCTTCTTCAGCCTCAAAGAGTGCCTCGACGGCTGGGGCAATCCGATCTTGGCGGTCTTCCCGGGACGACTTTGGGTCCTAGGTGATGTCGGCACCGCTGACCTCGACGGCACGATTCGCTCGGCGCAGGAGATCGATGTGCTCGGCCCGGCGGCGGACGTGAAGGCGCAGTGCCGCAATCGACAAGTGCTTTTCGTGAGCGCCGGACCCGATGGCGACCTCACGACGACCGCGGACAACGTCTACTCCTACGGGGAAGAAGGCCAGTGATGCGATCGTCGCTTGAATCGAAATCGGTACGACCACGTCCCTCGTCTGGCGCCGCGCGGGCAACGAGCGGCGGTCGTACCGGGTTTACGTTGATGGAGCTCCTCGTGGTCATGGGGGTGCTCGCGATTCTGTCCGTTCTTACGGCGGTGTCGGTGTCGAAGATTAGTCGGCAGTCGCGCGTGGCGAGCGCGGTGAACACGGTCACGGCCACGCTGGGCTCGGCGCGGGCACTCGCGATCAAAGAGAACGCAGTCGTAGTCGTCGCGTTCCGTCCGACGTGGGACGTGAACAATCGACAGAAGCCGCAGCAAACTGAGATCGTCGTTGCGAAGTGGACTGGCCAGACATCGCTGTTCAACATCGGGCCCGGCAACGTCAACATCTCGGATCGCTTTGTCGTCTCGGATTCGATTCCTCCGACGCGGTTGCCAGCAGGCGTCAAGGTTGCTGGGCCGCTCTACGAATTCGGCAACGACGACATCTGGGTCACGCAAGGCGAGATGCCACTCTTGATGGGCGGTTGCAAGGAGTCGATGGACTACAGCCGTATGGTCGCGGTGATGTTCGCGCCCGAGGGAACGCTCGTGACGCGCAATCCCCGCTCGAGCGCTGGCGACTCGAAGGCCTACATTGATTTCAACAAGAACAACGTCTTCGGACCGCTCGACAACGACCCGCAGGATGTCGACTACGGCAACTGTGCTGGCGGCAGCACCTTCGCGAAGTACTGGCAACAGGACGATGTCAGCGACGAGCCCAACCTAACACTCGTGCCTTTCCTTTCGGTGTTTGACGACCGCGCGGCGCGCGAGAAGAAGACGCTCGACTGGAGCAACTCCGGCAACATGCTGCTTGAGCTCGCGGGGCCGCAAGGCTACATCACGACGAACTCGGACCGCATTCACTTCAACCGCTACACCGGCGTCGCCGAGACGCGGGGGCAAGAACAATGATTCGCTTTGCGTTCCAGTCGGCGGAACACCGTCGCTCGCAGGTCCTCCGTCACCGCGGCGGTTTCTCGCTCGTCGAGGTTCTGCTCGCCGTGTTCATCTTGGGTATCGGCGTCATTTCCGTTGCGGCGATCTTTCCCGCGGGCATCTCGCTGCAGCGGCAATCGAACGACGACACACTCGGACCGCTCGTTGCGCAGAACGCGATGGCTGTCCTTCGATCTCGACTCTCTCAAGAAGACTTCGGCTCGTTCGCGAGCTTCGCGCCGAATGCGACGCCGTATCAGACGGTTCGCCGAGACGGCACTTCGATCGTCCTGCCTCAAGGCGACTGGCCGTGGATGCGCCCGGGCTTCCAGTTCGACGACCCTGCGACGTCAGGCGTCGACGAGGGCGCGATCGACATTTTCAGCCACGAGTTTACTCGCGACACCAATGGCTTTAGCTCGACAACGCTGTCGCTCGCGACGGAGATCCCCGGCGGTTGGCCGAGCTCGTCGCCGCAGCTCTGGGGCATTCCATACAACCCGGCGAAGCACCAGATTGCGGATCCGTCGAGCGCGGTTGGAATGGAGAAGGACTGGCTTCGCGCCTTCCCCGAGCCGCGCGTACTCGTGACGCAGCGCGAGCGCTATTGGCCGATGGGGTCGGACTTCAACGGCACCGCGACGCAGCGCCCGCAGTATGTCTGGGACTGCATGTTCCGCCGCTTCGGTGGTCGCGTGTACGTCGCGGTGTTCGTGTACCGCGTGTCGTTTGGTGGAGGTGCGCAGCGCTTCTACGCGGTCGCACCAGCGAGTGCAGCGCTCAACGCTCCATACTCCCCGCAACTTCCGCGACGATCGCCGCTTCCCATTTATTACCTTCCCGACCTTCCCGCTCCGAGTGGCGCTGGTGCGTGGATTGCCCAGAATCCCCCGGCCGATCCGTCGACCATCCCGCTGACATCATCAGGTTCGCTGCTTGACCTCACCAAGCCTGAGTTCATGTGGCAGGTGCCGGGGCAGTGGATTCTCGATCAGAACAATTCCGTGCATCGCGTGCTCGCTGGCCGCAGGAATTCCGTCGACGGCCCCGTGCGTCTCGCGCGACCGATTCCAGTCGTTACAC
>JAWXCC010000148.1:0-2756 GCA_034440475.1 Phycisphaerae bacterium
AATTCGGTACCGTTCCTGTTGTTCAACGATTGCGGCGGGATTCGGCTGCGGTGTTAGGCTACCTGTCTAACACGGTGCACTCGCCCGCGCGGTGCGGGTGAAGTACAAGTGAGGTGGAAACCCGATGGTTCTTGGACCGGCTATCCTCCGGATCGCGGGCTTTGCAGCGGCTGGTCTGTTCGCAACCGTCGCCATCGCGTGGATGAGCTCTTGGAGTTCGATCGCGTCGATGTAGGCGAGCGCTCGAGCAGCCGCAAGGTTCGATGGGGCCATGGGGTCCTTCACGCGCGCTACCGACCCTCAGACATCGTGCTCGATCACGCGATCGAGGAGCGCGCGTCCGGATTCGGGTGGCGAGTCCGCTTCGCGAGCGAGATGGAACAACCGATTCCGGACGAGCAGTTGGCGTACGTCGCAGTTCGAGACGCAGGCTGGCCATTCCTCGCCTTCTCGGGCGAGGTCGGCGCGTCGTCGAGCTGGACAACGCCAACCTTGCTCCACGCGTTCGAACGGCAGGGGCCTTCATCGTCAATCACCGACTTCATCCCGCTGAGTCCAGTTCCGGTAGGCCGTCTCGTGGACACCGTTGTTTTCGGGGGCGCGTTGGCAGCGCTGGCGTCAATCCGCGGCGCCATAATCCGGCGTTCCCGCCGCGTCGCGGGTCTCTGCCAAGCGTGCGGGCATGCGCTGGCGGGCTCCGCCGCGTGTTCCGAATGCGGCGCTCAGCGCGCGGAGAGGGGTTTCACCTAACAACTCGCTCAGTCTGACACGCGACGTGCGTGCTGTTACCATCATCGCGGGGCCCACGTCGTCGGCTGCACGCACGTCGCGTGCAGCACCGCTCGCAGGTCGGTCGTTCGGCGTCTCAAAGGCCACTTCACCGCATGTCGAAGCGAGCGTTCATGCACGCCGTCTTGGCGACCAAGACTCTCGAGTCTGCGTCTGATGTTCGCACCTTCAAGCCATCGGACGAGCCTGCGCTGGGCTGTCTCATGTACCTTGCCTACCTCGATACCGTGGACTTCGAAGGAGAAACGGCTGACCAGGCAGCCGAAGAGGTTTGCAAGACCATTCGGGGTTCGTACGGAAGCTTCATGCCCGACTGCTCAAAAGTCCTCGAGCGGGCGGGCGCTTTACTGTCTGCAACGCTCATCACTCGGTTCGAGGAACGAGCGTTCGTAGCTTTCACATTCACTGACCCAGCGTTCGCCGGTCAAGGTTTGGCTCGAGCGTGCATGCTGGCAGCTATGTCCGAGCTCTCTACCAAAGGTGAGCGCGAGCTTCGTCTTGTAGTCACCCTGGCCAACGCACCCGCCGTCAAGCTGTACGCCAACCTTGGCTTCCAGTTTGAGCAGTGACGCCTAACCCCTCGCCAGCCCAGCTTGAACGTTAGTCAGATGAGACTCTCAACCAAGTGCATCCTCAGCGTCGTCGCCAGCACCGCCCTGACGTTGCTCACCGCCTGGATCCCTCCTCTCGTCAATCCACCCTCGGTCAGCTTTCCCGGTCTTTCCCTTCCGCAAGGCCAAGCCGCGGCCTAGATCGGCGAGCCCCACACCCAGTGGCTCGGAGAACCCGGGTGGCTCGCGACCGAGGGACGCTTCGGCGCCGGGGTCCGCAGGTCGTTTGCCTGTATCGAGTCCGCGGGTTTGGCGTATTTGCCGTCAGGAAATAGCTGGCAGTACCTGCTCGCGGCTGGCTGGCCGTTCTATGCGTTCCACGGTGGCGGAGCGCAGACTCCCGCCGCCACCACGATCCGCGACCCGAGGGCCGGCTCCGTTTGGACGCTGCCCGATTGGGTGCCAACGCGACAGAACCAACCAGCGAGCGTGCCCGTTCGCCCGTGCTGGCGCGGGCTCGTCGCGAATCTAGTCTTCTGGACGACGGCAGTCCGGATTGTGGCCTAGCAACCCGTGGCGAAAGTGCTTTGGTAGCGAGAACGAGGATGTTGGCACAGATGCAAGGAGCCGCGATGCAGCATTATCCGCAAGATACGGCAAGTCGCGGCGACGCCGCAGCCACCCAATACTGGGGCTAACAGTCTCGTTCGTAGCCCGAATGACGTTCGCCAGGGGCTGCTAGGTCGTTCCCGCCCGCCGCCGATCGCGGCACCGTCGCGCGGGGCGGTGCCAGCGCTGCGGTTATCCTAAGTCCGGCGGAGTGTGCCCAGAGTGCGGACCTGACGATACTGCCTAACCTATCGCTCATGCTGACACGATGTGGGCAGCCCAGCTCATGAGTCGTTAGCCAGATCATGCGGAGAATCGCGCATGCCGTCATGCTCGGATTCGCGGCCACGGTCTTGCTCGCTTGGGCCACGGTAGTCATCGACGCCGGGCGCCCCACTGGCTCGGGCTCGGTCGCGGAGATCCGCGACTCCGTGCCGATGTCGCCGGGGCTTAGTCGCTGGACGTTCGAGAATGGTCCGGCCACGGCGAACGCATGGTCGGGACGCGAGTGGTTTCGACCGGACCATTGAATGGTCAAGACCCAGGATCCGCTTCCGGACGGCGTGTCCAAGGAACCGGTGTGGCTACGCGGGCTGCTCGATCGCGCCGGGAACACCTCAAGGATTGCTGGACGGTCATGCGCTCGCATTGGTCCGCGCCTCGTTTCTGAGGCGGAGCAACCCAGCATGCGAGTTCGGCGAATGAATACTGCTCGCTTTGATCTGCGTTAGACCGCTCGTTTCGCGGCCTCGTGCTGGTCGAGTGACCACCCTCGCGTCTCACAATTCGGTACCGTTCCTGTTGTTC
>JAWXCC010000149.1:0-2565 GCA_034440475.1 Phycisphaerae bacterium
AAGAGGCGATTCGATCCAGCAAACTGGGTCTCAACGAACCGCGTTCGCTGGCGAGCGACGGCAAACTGAACGCGGCTCAGACGGTCCGTGGAATCGCCCGGCAACTCGTGACGTGTTGCATGTCAATTCTGGGGCAGTGCTCTCGGCCGTGGGCGCCACCACTAGAGTCAACGCCGTCGCCCCGGCGACCGTCTGACCCTACATCCCACCCGCACAGCACCGCGACGGGATTGATCGTTCGCTGACTCAGGTCCGCACCGACTCCAGCAGCGCCTGCATGCTCAACACGACGTGCTGGGCTCCCGCTGCGCGCAACACCTGCGGTGCTTCATCCGCCGCAAACCCGATACACGTCATGCCGGCGGCCGGCGCAGCCCGCACGCCGCTCGGCGAGTCTACGATTACGACCGTGCGATCGAGCGGCGCGTCGGGCAACGCGGCCTCACCGAGCACCGCCTGCAGCTCCTGCGCGAGGCCAGCAGCCGTGCGAAAGCCCCAGTCATGGATCCACGCGGCCAGCGGCGACTCGCCGCCGCGGCGCTGCGTAATCGCGGCTACGACCCCGTCGGTGGTCAGACCCTTGAACGCGGCCCGAGCTTCGTCAGGCGACACAAGGATCCCGAGATCTTTGAGGCACTCCGCCTCGATCCGGTACACGAGTGGCTCTGAATCCACCAGCACGCCATCGCAATCGAATATCACGAGCGGCGTCGCCGTCAAAATCAGGATCATTCGGATGTCTTGAGCTGCGCGGCACTGGCGACGGTCATGCCGAAGTGCGCCGGGCCGCACACTCACCCCGTCGCACCTCATAACGACTCCCGCACCTCCATCCCGCGCACCACATGGAGCACGACGCGCATCGCGACGCAGTCATCCTCGTAGTAGTCGAGCAGCCGCTGCCGGACCGCCACGTCCCCGGTGCGCGCCCACCGATCAAACCACTCGA
The DNA here is from genome assembly GCA_034440475.1 of Phycisphaerae bacterium. GTDB lineage: Bacteria > Planctomycetota > Phycisphaerae > Phycisphaerales > SM1A02 > JAEUIT01. Next base: position 950 of record JAWXCC010000149.1, read on the forward strand.
TCGACGCCGCGCCGGAGTTCACGAACTCTACTTCGCCCAAGACTCGCTAGCGAAGGTAATCCGTCGTGATAGTTTCGCTCGGGCCGCACAAGCCAATCACTTACCCGGCGACGCTGTCTGGCGTCTGGGGAGGTTCAAGAACCCAGAACCCTTGCATTTTCTCCGGATCCAGTTCGGCATGCTGATCGAATGTTCGCATGAAGGTCAGCGTCGAGCTCACTGCCCACGAGGCGCAACTCGCACTCATGCATCGCATGGAAAGGAAGTCTGCGCGGTCTCCACAATAAGGGCTCAGCCCGAACCGTCCGTCGAGTGTTGCCTCCAGCTGCGATCGATGTCCCGCCTTGGGGTCACAGGGTGGCTTGTAGTGGGTCAGGTAGTTTCTAAATTCGATCAGCGCGGAAACGTTGGCCACAGCCGCATCATCGGAAGGGAATGCCTCTAACCCCAGCGACTCTAGCGCACATTTGTACTTCTCAAGGATGGGCTTCCGCTCGATCCCGCCGTTTCCCCAGAATTCTGTTTTGTTGTCTTTAATCTTTTCCGAGAGGCGCTTGTTGGCCAGAAACAGCTCGTTGATCAGCGTTTCGAGCGAGGCGACGCTCGTCAGAACGCATGCGCTTGCGTACGACCGAATCTCCTCAAAGTAAGCACCGAGTTCCTGACCAGCGTGCACATTCTCCAAGCGCAGGACGTGATCCCGGCAAAGCACCGCCGTCTTAAGATGCTGCAAAGCAAAGTTCTGGATCACTCGCCCGATAGCATGAACCGTCACCATCGCTCATTTCTCCCCTGAGTGGTTTGCCGGAAACGACTACATCTGGCCATCGCGTGATGTCTCTGCGGCACTCCGCACACTTATCCCGCCGTGCTCATCGCGACTCCCGCACCTCCATCCCGCGCACCGCATCGAGCACCACGCGCGTCGCGACGCAGTCATCCTCGTTGTAGTCGAGCAGCCGCCTCCGGACCGCCGCGTCCCCGGTGCGCGCCCACCGATCAAACCACTCGATCGACGCCGCGCCGGACGGATCACTGTCGCGCCACGAAAATCCCAAGTACTTCGCCAGCGTCTTGACCGAGAAATCCAGCGTCGGCCACTCGGAGCCGGATTTAACGACATCGAAGTACAGATCGAGCGAGCGCGGCAGCGTGAACAGCGCATCGACCTCGCTCACATCGCACACCTGCGGATACTTCGCGGCGAGCATCCGGTACTGGATGCGCTCGTGCTTCGAGTAGTAAACCACCAGCGACTCCAGATGTTGCTGCAGGAACGTCCATGCGGCTGCGAATGCGTCGCCCTCCGCCAGCGGTGTAAGCCCCTCGGCCCAGATCGCAGTGTGGCGTTCCGTCGCATTCTCCCCGCCTTTGCGCACGACGAAGCCATGCAGGTACACGAGGTCACGCAGCGGATCGTACTCGATGTCGAAGTACACTTCGACCGGCACGCGCGGCAATTGATCGATCGGCTTCGTCAGGTACTGGAGCTGCCCCGCTTCCGTGGACAGTTTAGTGTCTTAGTCCTGTGATCTTCTCTTCATGCTGCTTTGCTGATCTTACCCGACAGTGAGTCTGCCGCCGCAGGCGGCAGAAGCTCTGCCATTCTCGCTCTG
>JAWXCC010000150.1:0-32252 GCA_034440475.1 Phycisphaerae bacterium
CCAGCACGGGGCGACAGTTCCCCTTGATTGTTCCCGCAGCGACAGCGTTCGTCGTCGGAAGCGCGTCCGCGAGTCTCTTCGCTGGTGCTTCCAGAACAGCCGTGTTCTCAACTTCTGTTCTCGTCATGGTCTTCGCACTTGGTGCGCTGGTCGCGGCGGCTCGAAGACGAGCTCGGGCATCCTGCGCGATGCTTGCCATCGCAAGCGCGTGCGTCGGCGTCGCGTGGGTGTCTTCGACCGCAGCACCGACCAAGATCGCAGTCGACTCGCCATCGCCACCGATCGGGATGCTCTCGCTACCGATGCGCGACGGCTCGCGTCTCGTCATGCGTTCCGAGGGAGCACTCGTTGAGTTGCGAGGTGTCATCGACGAGCCGCCTGAACCGCGACCTCCACCAGACGAACCGGTGGCCCGCCATCGCTTACGCGAGTCTGACCACGAGTTTGTGCTCGCGGCGGCGGAACTGCGCGGGACGACTGAAACTGACTCCGCGGCAGCGGGCACGAGCCGCGGTGCGGTGCAGCAGATCGCTGGGCGAGTGCGCGTGTATGTCACCGGTTCGGCGAAGGGCGACAGTGCCAAGGGGGTCGACGGGGTCGACGGGGTCGATCATGAGGTTGGTCATCGGGTGAGCGTCACTGGGTGGCTTCGGCCCACTCGACCGTCGCCAAACCCGCGGCCACAACGGGTGTCGGTGCCCAATCCGCTTGACGCGATCTCGCCCGCCACGGTCGTCGCCTCGTTGTCCGTGCCGGATTGGTCGCTTGTTCAGAGGGATCAATCATCACCCTCTACTTCCGTGATGTTCTGGAGTGCGTCCTGGCTTGGGTCTTGGGTTCCATCCTGCGTTGGGTCTTGGACGGCGTTTCGAACGAGCGCGCAAGCGTTGAGCGGAAGTGCCGTCGATTCGGCGCTTCCATCGTGGGCTTCGCCTGACGCGCGAATCCTCGTTCGCATGATGCTGCTCGGGCGCGATGGTCGGGCAGGCGATGCGTTGGAAGTTGATTTCGCCAACGCTGGACTCGCGCACCTGGTCGCGATTTCAGGCTTCAATCTCGCAGTACTCGCCATCGCGACGAGTACAGCGACGAGCCGGGTCATCGGTTCACACCGTGCTCGCGCCAGCGTTGTCATTGCCGTGACGGTCGCCTATGCACTCATCGTCGAGCCACAAGCACCGGTGGCACGCGCCGCGATCGTCGCAATACTCGCGGGTCTCGCGGACACCACCCAGCGACGTTGGCGGGCGGATGCGGTGCTCGCACTCGCGGCGGCGACGATTGTGGTTGTGCAGCCGAGCGTCGCAAGCGCTCCGGGGTTTCAACTGACGTTTCTCTCGGTCATCGCGCTGCGGCATCTCGCACCACAACTTCACGCGCGCTGGTACGGCAGCAGCGCGGAGGTGCCCGCAACGCTTCCGCAAGCTGGCGCGTTCATGCTCCGCTCGTTGATCTCAAGCAGTATCAGCGTTTGGATCGCGACGGCTCCGGTTGGCATGTGGCACTTCGGACGCGTTGCGCTTCTTGGCGTCCCGCTCTCGATTCTTGCGATCCCCATCGGGACCGTCATGCTTGTCTCCGCGTTCGCTACGGCGGTCTTCGCGACGTTGGCCGCGCTCCTTCCCAGCGAGCTCTTCCGCACACTTGGAGCGTGGATCGCTGTCGCGCCCGGCGCGGCGACCGCGCTTGGTGCTGACGCGCTCATCTTGATAGCGCGGGTGGCGGGTCAGCTTTCGTTCGCATCCCTCGTCACGCCGCGTCCAGCGCTTGGGTGGTGCTGCCTCGCTACCCTCGCAGCCGCCGTGTGGTGCCGAGGCCGAACGCGGCGCAGTAGCCGTTATGCGCTTGCTGCGCTCGCGCTGGTTTGGATTCCGGTGGTGCTCACCCAACTGCTAGCGCTCCGGCTCATGCCGAGCACCACAGCAGGCGACGGCGGAAGGCGCGATCGAGAATCGCTCCTTGATATCCGCATGCTCGCAGTCGGTGATGGGTCGTGCTACGTCGTACGTAGTGAACACTCGGCGGTGCTGTTCGATGCGGGCTCGAGCTCATCGGCACGAGTCGCGGATGGAATCCTCGGACCGGCCCTCGATGAGGCTGCGATCCGTCGACTCGATGCGATCGTGGTCACGCATCCTGATCTCGATCATTACTCGGCGATCGCACGACTACTCACCCGCTACGAAGCAAACGTCCTGATTGTGACAGATCGTTTTCTCGAAGTGGCGGCGATCGAGCAAGAACGAATCTTGCGTCACGGCGACGGTGCAACGGCATCGACTGGCACTCTGAGTGCGTTGCTGGAAGCGGCTCGCTCTCGCGGGATTCCTGTTGAGGTCGCGCATCGGGGTGATGTGCGAACCTTTGGACGTGCGACGTGGCGCTGGCTTCATCCGCTGAAAGGCGAGCACTACCGATCGGACAATGACTCATCACAGGTTATCCGGGTGGAATGTGCGACTGCGGGTGGCACCAGATCGGTGCTCTTCACGGGCGATTTGGAAACCGAAGGCATGGCATCGCTCCTCGCGGGAGGCGACGCAGTTATACGTTCACTCGACACCGATCTACTCGAGTTGCCCCACCACGGCTCTTGGCGACCAGCGGCCGGATCACTCCTCCAGCGGGTCACTCCACTTCTCGCTCTGCAATCAACCGGCCCGGAGCGCCTCTCTAACGATCGATTTGGCCCATATCTACGCGGCGTTGCACGATGCGTCACCTGCCGCGACGGCGCGACCCGCGCAGAACTCCAGCCTGACGGTGCTTGGTACATCTCGACGTGGACGAACGACGCTTGGCGACCGCACGGATCCGTCCAGCCTGACCACCAAGCGATTTCTGACTCAACGACGCCACCTAGCGCACTTCCGGCAAAACCAAGAGCGCGTGGCTCAGACGCACGGCGTCGCGCACGGGGCCGCGATCCCCCTCGGTCACTTCGATTTCGAGCGATCGCGTCGACAGCCGGATGTGCAACCACTCGCTCGGTGTTTGCGCTCCGACGGTGCGTCGGAATACTTCATGGTCTCCGTCACGAAGGACGACTTCGAACGAGGTCCATCGTGGGTCGGCGTCCGCAGGCGCAATCTCAGCAACAAGCATGCAACCCTCGATGGGCAACTCGTAGTGCGCAACGATCGGTCCACGGAGCGTTAGAGGTGCTGCGTCAAGAGGCCACATGCCAGCGGCTCGCGCTGGTGGTTGCAACTCATAACGCGGCGTCTCGCCCGATACGCGGACCGAGCTCGGCGTTTGTGACGCGAGTGGAATCAACTGGCTCGGCGTCGGGGCGAATCCGCGGATTCCTGCAATGTCAACGGCTGGAGCCGCAGTCGAAAACATGGGAGCGTGCTGAATGAGTACGCGCCTCTCATCGCCGTCTTCCGCTGGCATGTGGGGTGGCGCTCTGGTCGGCAATGCCTGAATCACCGTTCCATCGTCGAACCAGATCCGGGGTCCACTGGGTACCACACTCGGCGTGACGAAGGTGATCGCTGCCACCCGCGCGATCGGCACCCGCGCGAAGTCAGCGGTAGCACCGGCAATCGCGGAGGCTGGAGCGGAGGCTGGAGCGGAGGCTGGTGTGTCACTTGGTGCCGTTGATGATTTCGGCGGAGTGGGTGGTACGTTAGGCGACGAGGTTGGCGATGCCACGGCCGCGCCACTCGTGAACGCCGACTTCGACGATCGCTCAATCACGACCTCTGAGCCCAGCGTTGTCACGATTCCCGAGATGAAATCGCCGTTCCCGAGGAGAACTAAATCTTCCGCGCCCTGCTCTGGCGCCTGCACGCCACGTTGCAGCACAATGGATCGCGTCACGTTGAGGTCGACGCTCCACGAGCCAAGCCACGTGTGTTGCCATCCAAATCCTGCATCGCCAGCTCGCGCCTCTCCGGGAAATCGCTGCCCGTCAGCGAGTTCCAGGGCCATGGTGGCGCTTGGGCCTCGACCAGGCAATCGCGCGATGCTGGACGTTCCGCTCCGCATCGACGCGTCGGTCAGGATGGCAAGACAAGAGCTGAGGAGTCGTTTGGTTGGCCCGTGTGCTGCTGCGCTTGCTGCCGCGTCCGGCCTCGTGCTGGGCTTCGGGTTGGTGTCCACGTCTCGCGCGGCAGGAGCAGCGGGTGCCGTCGTTGGTCGGTTGGAGAGCTCCTCACGAGCCACCGGCCACGTCAAAAGTGTGTCGCCATCGATCGCAAAGCAGCCGATCCGTTGCCGCTCTCCAGTCCGCTCAATGAGCCAGAACTTTGGCTCCTCGCGTTCAGCCGCCGCGCCGACCGGACGCTGATTTGAACTCCCGCTTCCCTGTTCGTCCTGGACCGGCGGCGGCATCAGACGCGCCGGAGCTCGTCGTTGGGGACCAATTTGCTGCGGAGCTGCACTCACTCCGAGCGCGACGAGCGTGGCGACAAGCCCCGTCGCAGCGCACGCAGTTCTCATCCATGATCCAGATCGCCGCGGTGCTCGGCGATCCGCAGTCACTTCTGGAAGATCGGAAGATAGCGCTTGGGCATTTGGAGAATGATGAGCGCCATCGCGGTGCCGTACGACTCGCCTGCCTGATGCTCTGTCCATGAGCCGTTGGCCTCCTGCCGTGCGATGAGTTCGCTACGAATGGCTGGCCACCACTTCTGCCAGCGCTCGCCGCCAGCGAGGTACATCGCCTGTACCGCGTAGTAGTGACCGTAGAAGTAGTGCGCCTGTCCGAGCGGACCACCGTTACCCGATGGCAGCGCGCTTTGAATGAGATAGTCGAGCCCGCGATCGATGGCGTCGTCTTTGTAGACGCCCGCGTAAAAGAGACTCGCTACACCAGCAGCGGTGCGCGGCCACGCGCTGCCGCCCGTGTCTTTCATGTAGCGGAAGCCACCGTCGGCATTCTGGCAATCACGAACGTAGCGAATCGAACTGTCGATGGTCTCTTTGGGCACCTTGATCCCGGCGTTCCGCGCGCTGCGGAGTGCCATGATCTGGCAGATCGTGACGCTCACGTCCGCGTCGTACGGCACGGGGTTGTAGCGCCAGCCGCCTTCGTCATTTTGACTGTTGATGATGAGTTGCACCGCGCGGGTCACCGCGTCGCGAACCCGATCGTCGTCGGGGTTCATGCCATAGATCTCGCCCAAGAACAGCGCGGCGAAGCCGTGTCCGTACATGGGCCCATGAGTCGACTCAGCCGCGAGAAGACCAGTCTCGGTTGCGTGCTCGAGGACGAAGTCGAGCGCCTTCTTCACTACGTCGCCGTACTTGCCTCGACCCGGTAAGTGCCCGTCCGCCATGAACGCGAGTGCGCACAGTCCTGTGATACCGACGTGTCGCCCATACTTTCCGCGACCAAACGAGCCATCAGTGTTCTGAATGCTCTTGAGGTACTCAAGCCCCTTCGCGACGCACACCTCCAGTTCCGGCGTCATCTCGTCTACGGTGGGGTTGTTCTGCGCGCTCGTCGCGATGCGATCGGTATCGGCGTCCTTCTTCGGCGCGGGGCTAGCTGCGGGCGGCGCTGCAACTGCAGGCGGATTCGGAGGAGGAACTGGCGCTGGGGGCACCGGCGCTTGAGCGGGCATTGGTGCCACCGATGCAGTCACTGATAGCGTGGTGACTGTAATCCCGAGTGCTGCACCCATCGCCACCGCCACGACCGCTCGAGGCAGCACTCCAGAGACTCGTCCTGAACTCACTTCGATGCGTCCTCCGCCATGCGGCGGTAGTACTCTTCGGTGAGGCGTTGATAGAGCGATGCGATTCGATCGCGTGAGCCCTGTCGGATGACGTCACGCACCCGCTCCGGCAGGTTGCCCCACTCGGACTGTGATTCGTCAAGCATCTTGCCGCCGTCGACGGGATCCTGCGGTGCCGGTTCCGCACCGCCCCCCGAAGCGCTGCTGCCCGCAGCTTCGCCGGGCTTCTTTGGGTTCTGCTTCGTCTTGGATTCGCCCGGCTTCTGCGCGCCTTCTTTGTCGCCGGGCTTCGATCCAGGCTTCTGTCCTGACTTCTGACCTTGGCTCGGATTGTTGCATTGGCCGCCACCACTCGACTGTCCGCCCTTGCAACGCTTCTTTGCTTCATCGATCAACGTGTCGAGCTTCGCGATCACATCCTGTTGAACCCGCTGCGTGCCAAGGCCAACGTCGGTTTCCTTCGCCAGTCGTTCGGCACTCACCCGCATGCCGCCGAGCGCCTGCCGCATGAGATCTTCGAGAGCTTTTTCGTCGAGGGCTTTTTCGACCCGATCGCGCGCCTTGTCGAGCGCCGGTTGCGCGTCACCCGAGCCGGTCGGCGGAACGGTTGATGGTTTCGTCGCCGCGCCGGGCGCGCTCGGAATTCCAAGGATGTCGTCTAACGACTTCGACGGTTCCGCGTCACCGCTGCGCGCCGGTGATTCTGGCTTGACCGTCGCCGGGTCAGCCGGCTTCACAGGCGCAGCTTGCCCAAGCGCACCACCACAGACGCCACCCACACCCACGATGAGGGCGATGGTGGTGATCCCCCTGATACTCATGATCTTGATGATCCCGGGAATCGAATTCGTCACGCGCTTCATGGCAAGACCTCCCGCAGTTTGACCACGCTGTGGATGCTACCGACGGCGAGTGCCCAAGACGCCATCTAGTTCGACTGATTGCTCATTCATGTCCGTTCGGCTCGCGCGTCGCACTTCTGTTGCTACTCATCGGGGCTTGTCGTCAGGCGGGGCGACTGGTTTCTCGCTCGACTCGTCGTTTGCCTTGTCGTCGGGTGTTTGGGGGTTTGGTTCCACTGGCTCGCCAAGGTTCTCGGCCCCGGGCTGAACGCCGGTCGGGCTCGGAAGCTGCTGGCTCAGGATGAGCTTTTCGAGCAGCCCCATGAGCCGCTCCTGAAGTCGCGCCAACGATGCCAGCTCTGCCGCTGCACCCGCCGACGCTCCGTCAGCATCCAGCCGCTTCGTCCGCTCAAAGAGCTGTACCTGAAGACCACGGAGAAGCTTGAGCTCTGCCACCGGTGGAAGCTTCGACTGCTGGTTTCCGCCGCCACCCCCACCTTGATTCCCGCCGGGAGGCGGATTCTCTTGGAACGGATTGTCGTCGGGCGGACTTGGCGAGAGACTGTCGACGAGGCTTGCGACCGCGTCGGCGATCTGGGTTTCAATGGCAACCGTTCTATCGGTCAGGTCGCCGTCGCCAAGTCGTTGACTTGCTTGCGACGACCAGTCGGCCACGAGCGCGTGCGCTTCCACGAAGATCGTCGATCCTTTGATCTCGGCGTGCTCGTCCACCATCGTTTGCATCGATCGACCGACTTCACCCTGTGCGATCGCGAGGCGCCGGCTTTCAATGAGTGCCCGCCGATCGAGTTTCGCTGCCGGGTCCTTGGGGCGCGTGATGAGCGTTCCGTCGCGAACCCCAAGCTGTTTCTCCAGAATCTGGCGGTATGCGGCGATGATCTCTTGCAGCTTCTTCGCCTGCTCGCGCTGTTCGCTCTGTTCCCGCACCTGCTTCGCCGCTTCGAGCGCTTCTTGAAGTAACGCAAGGCCGCGCTCTTCGGCAGTTTGCGCATCGGGAAGTCGCGCTGGCTTCGCGCGCAAGAAACCTACAGCACTGCCATGGCTATCGGCTGCGCGGTCGAGCGTTCGGGCAATACGACCTGCCTCGCTGCCTGCGGCGCGGGCCTCACCAGCGACGGCCTGTGTGTTCTGAGCGAGCTTCGCCATCGCACGACTTCGTTCGCTGAGTCCGTCTTCGTCGTCCGGACCCGTCACTCGTGCGAGCGCGATGAGTTCGTCCTCATTTGTCTTCACAAGCCGTTCGATGCTCTTCTCCAGACTTTCAAGCGCACGGCGAAGCTCCTCTGCTTTCGCCTTGCGCACGTCATCGAGACCACGTCGCATATGGTCAAGCGCGTCGAGCGCTGCCTGCTGCGATGACTGTGCCTGCTGCATCCGGTTGCCGCGAGCCTCGTCTCCCGCCTGTTCGAGATTGCGCTGAAGGCGACGTTCTTCGCCAGCCTTCGCCGCGTCACGCATCGCCTCGGCGCGGCCTTTGTCGACGCGATCGACCGCATCGGCCCGCTTGCGCAGTTCATCAAGGAGGTCCTGCGCCGCTCGCGCCGCGTCGCGCTGCGCGTCAGCGATGGCGTTGAGTTCATCACGGTCCGCGGGTTTCAGATCTTCGACTTTCTGTCCTATGGTCCGTTCGCCCGCTTTCGCTGTGCGCTTGGTTAGACCCTCGACCTTCTCCCGAAGTCGATCAATCTCGCGCGCCATCGCCCATGAATCCTCGTCGCGATCAAGCAAGCGGATGAGATCGGCTAGATCAGCGCGGACGTCGTCCTGCGCCGCAACCGTATCGGTCGCTGCTTGCTTCTCGTTTTCGGTCGCCTGACGCTGCGCCTCTTCGCGCTTCCGCTGCATGGCCTCACTCGCTCGCGCCGACGCACGACCCGAGCTATCGAGAAGGTCTTTCGACTGATCGAGCGTCGCTCCAAGTTCCTCGTCATTCAGCCGATTCCGCGCAATGCGGTTGCTCAGTTCTTGCACCGCTTCACTTGCTGCACGAACTCGCTCGGAGATCTGTGCTTGGCTTCGTTCCATCGCGGGATCGAATCGACCGTTTTGTGCGGCAGCCGTGAGCTCAGACTGTTGTGTATCGAGTCGCATCGCGGTGCGACGAATGCCTGCGAGCTGCATTCGAATCTGCTTGCCGAGCTCAATCTCACTGATGATTTTGAGTGTTCGCGGCGCGCTTGTCACACGATCGTGGGGTTGACCGTCGAGTTCGTAACTGTCTTCGGCGACCGCTGTGAGCGTGAGAACATCGCCAGGTGCTGCACCGAGCTGTGCAAGATCGAGTGTCTCGTTCATCCGCTCGAGCAACGCCGACGAAGCTTCGGTCACGTCTCTCACTGTGTTCTTCGCTTCGATCCGCGCCCCTTTTCCGCCTTCCTGCCGGACCACGATCAAGCCAGCCCGCGCGAGCCCTACGTCGTCTCGTGCCTCGATTGCTGCGGGCAATTGCGCCGATGCGAGAACGCTTTCGTCTGCCGCCGGCTCAGTGACGGCACACGCTGGCGGTCGATCCTCAACTGCTTCCACTCGAAATCGGATGTCGTCAACGGCGCGAATCCCCATTTCATCTTCGGGGGTCACCTGAATCTCCCGCGGCCCGTGCACCGTCCATCGCAGCGTCCAACGAGAAGCGTTTGATCTCTCGACATCGAGTGTCATGCCATCAAGCGCTGCGCCAGCGAGCATCGACGATGTCCATACATCGATTGGCTCGCGCGGAGGAAGCGGCTTGTTCAAATCAAGTGTGAGTGTTGCCGACGAACCAACGAGCGCGGGCTCGCGGAGCGTCGCGCGCTGATCGGTGCCATCACCAAGCTCTGCGGTTCGCGGTTCGGCGTGCGCAGCCGCATAGGTTGGTGGATCGAGCGTGAGCGTTGCACTCGTGACCGCTGGCGGTTGGACCATCACGATCGACTCTTTGGACGATTCGTGATCGGAGCTGGCAAATCGAACGTCCACAGCGGCCACGCCTGGATCGCCTTCAAGCACGCGCTCGTAGCGGCCGTCCGACTGGCGGGTCATCAAAAGTCGCTCATCGCCCTCACTACCGTCGTCGCGATGAATCCGAACGAGAGCCGAGACTCGCTCGTCCGCACTGTCGCCCTCGTGAAGACGCGCGGCAAGAAGAAGCGGTTGCCCTTTCGGATGGTGCTTGAGTCCGGCCATCAGCGACTCAACGTTCGTTCGTGCTGGCCATTCTGCGCCCATGAAGGGAACGAACAACCGAGTCGCGCCGATGCGCGCGTGCGCCGGAAATACCAGCGCGACGAGTGTGACAACCGCAATGGTTGCGAACGCTGTTGACAGCTCAGCGAACGATCGCCGCGGTGCAAGCCACGAACGAATCGACTCGCCCGACAAGCGTGATGCGAGATCTGAAACGCTGCGCGCCGCGAGAGCGCTTTCGCGATCAGCCCCGGACAGCGCGAACTCGATTCCAGAAGCGAGTCGACCACGAAGGGCAGTTGAAGATCGCTCGATGCGCAGCGCTAGTTGCGTGGGCGTTGGCCGGAATCGAAGCGCGGGGACAATCAATCGCATGACGCCGACAGCGAGTGCTGTGAGTCCAAGCGCGAGCACAATAGAACGAAACACGGTCGGAAAGCGGAAGAGCCAGTCAAGTCCGATGGCGAGCGCTGCACAGCCGCATGCGACGGCTGTGATTCCAATCGCGCGCCGCGACACGATGAGCATGCGGGCGCGATTGCCCAGTCGCTCAAGGTCGCGGATCGCGCCCTGCAAGATTCCGCTCGATGCTCCAACACTCATTCGCAACTCCTTCACTCGGACAATCGGCTGTGTTCGTCATGCCAACCGTAGCCAACGCCGTCCGAGCCACTCGGTCGTCGCAAGACAAATTAGGAGAATCAACGCAAGCGGTGAGTCCCACAACGGATCGAGCGTCGCTTGTTCGGTAACGACACTTCGTTTCGGAAGCAACTCGGGCAACGTGGAGAGCTGCTCGGGCGTCAACACGCTTCCGCCGGTGTCTTCAGCGAGTTGTCGTAGGAGGAGATGGTCCGCCGCCGCACGTCGAAGCTCCTCATCCGGACGATCACACTCAAACGTGACCTCGGAGCCGCTTGCCACGCCGGAGACGATGCGGACCTGGTGACGCCCGACATCCTCAGGAGCGACCGACACAGCGAACTCTCCAGCGCGCCCAGTCCGCGTCAGCTCAACTTCGGTCGTGCGTGTGCCATCGGGCGACGTGATTCGCGCCGAGACTGCTCCCTCGATGCGTCCCGCAGCACCTTCTGTGAGGCGCGCGTCGTTCAGCACGAGTTCGAGCCGAACCGACTGCCCAAGCTGCACGCGAGCTGGCATTGCGCGAACTGTCGCGGCGTCACCGCCTCCAGCGAGCGCTTCACGGCCAAGCATCCGGACAAGCGGAAGCCAAACCTGCTCGGTGTAGCGTTCGCCTCGACCGTACCTCCAGCGCCAAATTTCATCCGTTGCGACGTACACCACTTCACCTGCGCCGTACTTCATTGCGATGACGAGCGGCACTGACGCGGCACTCGCGCCTTCACCTGGCACCGGGACGCCGAAAGCTAACGTCTCTGCCGTAGGTTTGAGTTGTTCAGGTGGAATGTTCTGCGCCCACTCGAGCCGCGACCACCCGACCTTCGGGTCCGCGAGTTCGGCTGGCCATGCGTCACCACCACCTCCGCCTGCCCCGAGCTTGAGAAGGCCGAGCTTCGCGGCCGTAGGTGTTGCGATCATGTTGACCGGCGCTCCCACCGCGGGAAACGCGAGTGGCCCGCGCATCGGAAGGAGGTCGGCGAGTGGCGTTCCTTCCCACGACTTGGGCGTCGCGCGCTCTCCGCCAAGCCAGAGGAGTCCAGTGCCACGCTGTGCCACTTGGTCGCGGATCGCCTCGATCTGCTCAGGCGTGAAGTACCCGGAAGGGACATCGCCCAAGATAATGAGATCAAAGAGCGCGAACTCTTCCTGCGTGCGTGGCAATCGCGCGATCGGCATATTGCCTTCTTGCGCGAAATCGCGATCGGCTGAAAGCATGAGAATCGAGCTGTCGATCGTCGACTCACGAATGAGCAGGTTTTTTAGATACCGGTGTTCCCAGCGTGGATATCCATCGACGTAGAGAACCCGAAGCGGACGATCGACGATTTCGATTCGAGCGTCGCGCTGATTGTTTTCTGCAACAAGATCCGCTGGACCCGCATCGAGCTCGATGCGCCAATCGCGCTGGCCAGCAGCATCGGTCTTCGCGAGGAGTGTGACTGACTTCACTGTCTCGCCTGCAGCGAACGCGGGTACTTCTGTGGTTGCGATGATCGCGCCACTGGTCACGTCGACAAGTTTCACAGTCGCTGGTGCTGAATCGACTTCAGGATTTGGGCGTTCGATCTCAACTTCAATCGGGACTTCATCGCGAACAAACGCTCGCTTTGGAGCGTCGACCTTCGAGATAGCCAGGTCGCCGCGAGGTTCCGAAGAACCAAGCGGCACCACGAACACACGCGCTGCTGCCGCTTGCAGCCGGCGAATAGTGGCGCGGCTCGGCGGGGCGCTGGTGCGTCCATCGGTGAAAACCACAATCCCTGCAATCGGCCGCGCTGCCGCTCGCTGCAACGTTTGTGTCAACACGTCATCGAGTCGTGTGCGATCGCCCGCTGGTTCTCCGAGGCTGACGCCTCCGTCGACTCCGAGCGCTGCGCTGAGATCAAACGCTCCACCTGCAAACCCGAGCCATACGAGCTGTCTGCCTTTCGCGAGCTTCTTCCATGTTTCTTGTGCGCCGTCCACCGCAGAGTGAAGCGTCGCTTCACGCTCGACGGGTGCCGTTGGCGAACCGGCATCACGAATCGTCATGCTTCGACTACGGTCCGCGAGCATGACCACCCAGTCAGCTTCAATTGTTTCGCGCGCGATCCTGAGTGCGGGTGCGGCAAGCAACACTGCAACGAGTACCAGCAGCATCGCTCGCAGTGCACCGAGCGTGATCCGACCTCCTCGTGAACCTCGCAAGCGGGCATAGCTCCACCACGCGACAGCGAAGCAGGCGCACAACACGAGGAACCAAGCCCACCCTGGAAGCGCGGACTCAAAAACCACCCGCGCAGAGGTGGTGTCGGCAGGAATGCCTTCGATACCCAAAAGCCAGCGGACCGTGGGGTGATTCAAACGGCAGCCCCCTGACGCGCGGTGCTACCAGCGAGGAGCGCGCTCGAACCGACGCCGGGATCGCTGGAACTTCCACGCACGATCGCGGCATGCGAGAACATCCGCGCCATCAAAGACTCCAAGATTGCGACGATCGCGACCGCGGCGAGAACCCAAAATGCAATGCCTGTGCCTCGCTCACCGCTATTGAGCTGGCTCACGAACTTCCCGGTTTCAATGAACGTTGGTGTCGCAGCGCCACCTAACCACGTCGCGATGACTTCGCGCGACTGCGGTGAGGGACGAGCCGCGAGTGGATCGATGTTCGCCGCAACTCCACTCACGGCGCGTCCTGTTGCATCAACTACCGTCCAAACACCAGGAACGGTGAGTGGCGACGCAGTGGTATTGGTGGCGGCATCGATGCCGATATGCGTGCCTGTAGGCGAAACGAGTTCAACCGCATCACGAGGTGCGGTGAGTCGATCTCCAACGACTACGCGGTCGGCGCGGCCGATGCGGACAAGCCCGCGTCGAACAATCTCTTGAGCGAATGGCACCATGAACGGCTTCACCGACAGATTCGTCCAGGACAGTTCTGGTGCCGAAGCCACAAGAACGACCAAACCTAAACCAGTACCGCGACCTGCACCATGAGTACCAAGTGGAGAGCCGACCAGTAAGAACGGTGAGCCATCGGAGAGTGCGAGCGCGATGTCGGCGGCCGATGCACCTCTAATCTCAACTCGCCTTGAGACAATGATCGGTCGAAGGAGATCAGGAAGCTCCGCTTCGACGGCGTTGAAAATGCCACTCTGAGGTTGTTCGGCGGCAAAGGTGAGTGGTTCTGTGAGTACTGGCGCATCTACTGCGATTTGCCAGGGCAGAGCGAATTCAGTCGTGAATCGTTCGGTCCAGCGCTGCGCTTCAATCTCCGCGGACGGCATGAATACGGCGAGTCCACCGCGATTGATAAAGTCGCTGAGTGTTGTCCACGCATCGAGCCCGAGCGTCTCTGGCCGCGGAATGAAGAGCGCATCGATGTCGCGGAGTGAGCGAGCATCGACCGATGCTGGTTCGATCTCCGTCACCTCAAGGCCTGGTTGCGCAACAGGCTCGATCGCCCGCGCCAGCCACCGTGATGCGGGGACCTGATCGAGCTCGGCACCGGCACCGAAGCTGCGCCGCGCAACAATTCCCACACGGGTCGCGCCGCGAGCGTCGAAGCTCGCGAATCGAGCATCGTCCAGCGGCATTCGATCTTCGTCGAGATGGGCACTCAATCGCCCTGTCACATTCCGCGCTCCGTCGACCAACGCGCGTACGACAAAGTCGACGCGCGCTGTTGCTTGCCCAGCCTCCATACGCACCTGCTTGGCCGCAACCGCGCCGATTGCGTCGCCATCGAGCGATACACGGACCGTTTGCGGCGGATTCGCGCCGCCAGAGCGATTGAGTTGAACGACGACTGTTACTGAGTCGTCATCAACCGAGCGCTGTGGCTCAATGCTGGTGATCGCGATGTTCGACACATCGTCGTTGGCCGGGGCACGAGCGAGAAGTTTGGCTGCTGCTTGACTCGTTGATTGGCCATCGGAGAGTGCTGTCGGTTTCGGTGAACTTGGATCGACTGAGCCAAGCCGAAATTCACTCAGCACCGCAATCGTTCGTTGTGCATCACGCGTATCACTTCCAGTCTGACCACTGACGGTATTCGCAAGCGACATCGCAGCAGCGAGGTCAGTTGCAGCGGCGGATGGTTCGATCGACTCGATCGCTCGAGCTACCGCTTCACGATCCGTTGTTGCTGGCGCGACAAGTGTGCGAGCGGGGTGTGACGCGAGAACGACACCCACCGCGTCGCCCGGTTGAAGCCCTCGCACGAGCGCGGTCGCTTCGGCGCGTAGTCGTTCAAATCCGCTTGTGTTGGGATCGTTGGCATCGGCGCGAGTCCACGACGACGCACCGTCGTCGAGAACAATCGTGACCAAGCGACGTCCGCTCGTCGCAAACCCGAGTTGCTCTAGCGTGGGTCGCGCGAGTGCCAGGCCCGCGAGACCGAAGAGCAGGCAACGTGCTGCGAGAAGCAGGATCTGTTCAAGTCTGAGGCGACGTTCTTGGCGGCGCAGTGCGGCGATCAAGATTTCCATTGCAGCCCACGAGATCGGCGGCCGGCGGCGACGGAAGAGTAAGTGGATGAGGATCGGAATCAGCGCGGCGCTAAGTCCACCTATCAGAAGGCCCGCGTGAAGGAGTGTCATCCGGCTCGCCTCCCGCGGGCGAGTGCATCCCGGCGGGCTAAGAGGCCCGCAAGCATCGGGCCTGTTGACTCATGCGAGTCCATGCGCTGATAGTCGAACCCGAAACCGCGCGCCGTTTTCTCGATCGCGTCGAGGCGTTCGCGAAGCGCAGCGAGATAGGCGGCGCGCAACGCTGGTGGATCTACTTGAACACGCCCTTCGCCTTCCAACCCGTCGAACGGCGCTGGGTCGGTCAGGTCGAATCGCATCTCTTGTCGATCGAGGACTTGGAGCAGAATGACATCGTGGTGTCGATGGCGAAAGCGCGCGAGCGCGGTCCGCAATTGCGCGACAGGCATGAGAAAATCACTCAACAGAACGATGAGTGCACGATTCGTCACTTTCGAAAGCACCTGCTCTGCAACCTTCGGCAGATTAGCGACACCGTCAACTGGTTCCACTGCGAGCGATTGCACGATCACGCGCCATTGATGGCGAGCGTTCGATCGCTTGATTGAGGTTCTGAGCTCTTCTCCGAACGTGGCCACGCCAACGCGATCACGCTGCTGGAGGCAGAGGTATGCAATTGCCGCAGCGGTCGCCGTGGCATGATCAAACTTGGTCCACGCAACTGACTTGCGACTCGCGTCCGTTCCGCCCCAGCCCGACTTCACATTCAGTGTGCCGAACCGCATGGATGCGCTGGAATCAACCAGCACAACGACATCGAGGTTTGTCTCTTGTACGTATCGCTTGAGGTACAGCTTGTCGGAGCGCCCAAAGACTTTCCAGTCGATGTAACGAACTGGGTCTCCTTTGACGTAGGGGCGATGCTCTGCGAATTCAACCGCGAGACCCTGGTAGGGCGAGCGATGCATACCGCTCATCACGCCCTCGACAATCATCTTCGCGCGAAGCTCGAACGAGCCGAGTTGTGCCAACGTTTCTGGAGCGAGGTACTCCTCGGCTCTCATGCGCTGCGCTTCACTCGATGCTTTCGAACGTACCGCATCCGCCACGGGCGCACTCCTGAGAGAGAAGTCGTTTGGTGATCAAACCGGTCGAGAACCCATTGGGTCAGCGAATGACAGTGTTCATCTCGCGCTCCATCGCTGCATCAGCGCGGTCGATCGGCAACTGATCGAGGAGTGACTGCACGATGGTGTCGGTTGTGACGCCATCAGCTTCAGCGTTGAAGTTCGTGATGATGCGATGGCGCATGACCGGGAGCGCGATCGCACGAATGTGCTCCGGCATGACGTGGGTTGCGCCCGACAGGATTGCCTTCGCTTTCGCGGCCAAAACGAGAAACTGGCTCGCGCGAGGACCGGCGCCCCACGACAGATAGTCACGCACGATCTTCGGTCGTTCACCTTCATCGCGCACGCGTGTCGCGCGCACGAGTCTGAGCGCGTAGCGAATGACGTGGTCCGCAGCGGGAATCTGTCGAACAAGATCTTGTATGCGAAGGCAGTCGTCGCCTGTGAGCACCCGCGCCGGTTCAATCGTGCGCAGTGATGTCGTTTGGCGCACGATCTCGAGTTCCTCGGCCTCGCTCGGGTACTTCACTCGAATGTTGAACATGAAGCGATCGAGCTGAGCTTCTGGCAGTGGATACGTGCCCTCCTGCTCAATCGGATTCTGGGTTGCGAGCACGAAGAATGGCTTCGGAAGTTTGTGCATCACGCCACCGATGGTGACTTGGCGTTCCTGCATCGATTCGAGAAGCGCTGCTTGTGTCTTCGGTGGCGTGCGGTTGATCTCGTCGGCCAAGATGACGTTCGAGAAAATCGGCCCCTTCACGAAACGGAGCTCGCGAGCGCCAGTTGCCTTGTCCTCTTCGATGACTTCCGTACCCGTCATGTCTGAAGGCATGAGGTCCGGCGTGAACTGAATGCGAGAGAATCCCAAGGAGAGCGTCTTGGCCAGCGTTGAGACGAGAAGCGTCTTCGCGAGGCCGGGCACGCCTTCAATGAGTGCGTGTCCACCGCAGAAAAGTGTGATGAGCGCTTGTTCGAGGACGTCGTCCTGTCCCACGATCACCTTGTGCGCCTCGGCCTTGATTCGCGCGAAGGCCTGCTGAACCTCAGCGACTGCGTCCGGGCCGCTCGCGAGGATCGCGGGTTGGTTTGTTGATCCCCCCCCTGTACCGCCAGCACCTGACGAGTCGAACAGTCGATGGTCGGTCATGCATTCTCCCAAAGAGCAAAGTTGACAGCGAAGTGGAGAGCGACGTGCTGGACGAAAGAGCGAGATGCTGGACGTTGGCGTGCGGTCTCACGCGCAATTCACGACGCCGAGCAAGTATAAGGATCGGCAACTGAGGACCCCATCCGTGCCCGAACTGCCGGAAGTCGAGCATCTTCGCCGGTCACTCGTCCCCTTCGTCGAAGGCGCAAGGGTGATTCGAGCCCAACTCCATCGATCAGACATTCTTGATCGAAGCGCGGTGAGTTCGAGACTCTCGGCGCGCGACGCCCTGCTCTTCAACCGGCACATCACCTCGATTCAGCGCCATGGAAAACAACTCGCGCTCATGGCCAACGACGGTGCCGTGCTTTGCGTACACCTCGGAATGTCCGGTCAACTGACGCTGACCGAGGCGGATTGTTTGGTGACTCAACAAAACCACCAGCACGCCGAGTGGCTGCTGCAATTGTCCGATGGATCGCGAGCCAAACTCATATTTCGCGATCCGCGCCGGTTTGGTGGATTGTGGCACCTTCCATCTCGCGCCGCGTTGGACGAGCGATGGGCCAAGCTTGGACCAGACGCGCTTGCGATAACGGCGGCCGCACTTGCGGGAGCAGTCGAACGCGCGCGACGCCCGATCAAGAGTGTTCTCCTCGATCAGTCGCTCGTCGCGGGTGTCGGCAACATCTACGCCGACGAGGCGCTTTTTCGCTCGAGAATTGCGCCAACGCGACTCGCCACACTGCTGAACCAATCCGAGGTCCATTCCTTAGCAAAGGCTGTTCGGCAGATTCTGACCGAGGCGGTCAACTGCGGCGGATCAACCGTCAACGACTACGTCGACGCCAGAGGGAAGCCGGGCAGCTTTCAGCGCTCGCACAAGGTCTACGGCCGCGCGGGGCTCGAGTGCGATCGCTGCCCCGCCATGCTCGTCTCTAGCCGGCTGGCGGGACGGACCACCGTGTGGTGTCCAGACTGCCAACCGACGGGACTTATGCACAGCCGGACAAAGCTCTAGATTCCGTTCCTTGGGGCTCTTATTCACACGTCATGCACTGAGCGAAATAACTGATCCGTTGGCGGACGCACGCTCGCTTTGTGGTTGACATGTGTTGGTTCCCTTTCCCCTGTGATGAGAATGAGTTCATCATCTTCATAGAGAAGAGCCCTGTCTGAATGTGGACAACTACGCAACCACAGGCACAAACCACTGCAAAAACAAGACTTAAGACACAGTATGCAAGTGCATCACCTGCCAGTTAGCTGACAACAAGCGCCGCTCACGTCCTGCTCAAGTTTTGGTTCGGCGACATCGGCAGTTTCTGCCTACCAAAAGGTACCTCGAGAATTGATCCACATCACGCCCACGCCTGCGCGACCGGCAACGACCGACAGTTTGTCCACCGGAAGCCGAGCGCACGCACTCTGTTCCTGAAGCTGTCCCCGGTTGCCTGAAACTTTGAGCTTCCTTCGAGCTCGCTTCGAGCTCTGGGACGTCACCGAACGCGCTGGATCAACTGTTCTTCGAGCCGAGAGACATCGGCGAGCAGCTTGGAATCTCCACCACGTTTCGAGTTGATCGTCTTGATGGCGTGCATGACCGTGGTGTGGTCGCGGCCACCGAAGTACCCGCCAATCTCCTCAAGGCTGTAGCGAGTGTGCTTCCGTGCCAACCACATGCAGACCTGCCGGGGTAGGGCAATCGACTTGTGACGCCGCTTGGAGAGCAGATCGGTCAGCTTGACGTCAAAGAAGCGGCTGACCTCCTCGATGATCATCTGGATGGTCGGCTGCCCGGCACCCGCACCGTTCGTGCCGTCGGACAGCGCCTGCTTGGCGAGTTCCAGGGTGATCGGCGAGTTCGTCGCCATTGCGACGCCGCGAATCTTGGTCAAAGCGCCTTCAAGTTCACGGATGTTCGAGTCTATTTTCGCGGCGATATAGGCCGGAACGTCGTCTGGAAGGTCCAGATCGTGAATTCGGGCCTTGGACTTCACGATCGAGACGCGCGTCTCGTAGCACGGCCGGTCGATCCGCGCGACGAGCCCGCAGGAGAATCGGCTGGTCAGACGCTCCTCAAGGTCGGGAATCTCCGACGGAGCCGCGTCGGAAGACAGGACGATCTGCCGTCCCGCCTGGTAGAGGGCGTTGAACGTGTGGAAAAACTCTTCCTGAGTCTGCTCGCGCTTCGAGAGGAAGTGGATGTCGTCGATGACGAGCAGATCAGCCGTGCGAAAACGCGACCGGAAGTCACCCATCGAGCCAGCCCGAACCGCGTCATGGAAAAGGTCCATGAACGTGTTGCAGCTGATGTAGCAAATGCGGGCACGCGGGTTTCGACGCAGCACGGTCTGACAGACTGCCTGGAGCAGGTGCGTCTTTCCCAAACCGACGCCGCCATGCACGAAAAATGGGTTGTACGCGCGGCCAAGCTTCTCTGCGACCGCGATAGCCGCAGCGTGAGCGAGTCGGTTGCCCGGACCGACAACGAAGTTGTCGAAGGTGTAGTCTGGACTGAGCAGCGTCTGATCGTCGAGCGTGGGAAGGGAGAGCCCCAAGTCGCGTCCCAAGTCGCGCCCCTCACCAGTGACGCTCCTCGCGTAGCTGTTGCCCCCATACCCATCAGCAGATCTGGGCGCCGATTCGTCAGTTGAATTGTCGAACGCCTCTTGCTTGACCGGTTGGGTAGTCAGCAACCTAGGCTCCGGAGCGCGCGGGGTCGTAGAAGCGGGATGCGGCATCGGGAACGTTGCAAGCGTTGTGCTTACGCCCCCGCCAGCGCGATCGTCACCCGGCTGATCAGAGCGATGATGAGGCCGACGATCAGAAGTCACACTTCCTGGCCGCGCGGCCGGCACACTACTAGTCGCGTTGCGCGCACCGCCGACCGCCATCAGTGGTATCTCGCCACGACCGAGGCGGCGCTCACCAAGCGCCTCCGGAGGACTGACACTCTCTGGAAGTTCATCAGGTCCAACGAACCGGACTGCGAGCAACCGACCAGTGACCGCCTGAGTCGCTTCAGTGAACTGTGGCATGCACTGACGCTGGAGGTAGCGCAATTGCACAGGCTCACGCACCAAGAGCATGAGCACCCCGGACTGCACGTCGAGTGGCTCGACATCGTCGAACCAGTGGCGGCAAAGATCCGGGAAGTGCTTGCGCAGGTAGGCGTTGATCGACACCCGGATCTCAGGATCAAGACGCGGCATCAAATCGTCCCATCACTTTGCCCATCGCGGGATTGTCCGACGCTGGGCCGATTTTGAAATTGACTCAGAAGAACGCGGCGCGGCACACATGCGATGCCGCAACAGCAACGTTCGGAATGTAGAGCGCTCTTCACGAAGCGTCAACCATTCGTCTCGTGAATCTCAACGTCTCGCTCAACAACGCTTTTTTGCGGTAATTCCGCGCGATCTTCAGCTTCTGCGACTTGACGTTCGTAGCGCTGTTTGTTCGTGCGGAAGTCCATGAGCAAGTGCACACGATGCGCGTGCGCGCCTCCATCCATCGTCGTCACACACTCGCGAGCGAAGGGAATCGCCGTGCGTCGCGAGATGTGTGTGAGAACAACATACTCAGCCTTCCACACTTGCAACAACGACGAGAGATCGTTCACGTGGAGATGCTTTCCGATCTTCGCGCGCGAGCGATGTTCGCTCTCGAAGAACGTGCACTCCGAGATGATCACCTTTGCGTTAGCAAACTCATCTCGAAAGAGGAACGGTCCAGGCTCGGTGTCGCCGGTGTACGCGACCAATGGAATCTCGATCGTGCGCGTGATCTCAACCCCCTGCTGCTTCAGATCGCGCAGGCGATCCTGAGGAAGATCGTGGAACTCATCCTTCAACTTGCTGCGTCGCTCAATCACAACAAAGCCTAGGCTCGGCGCGGTGTGACTCGTTTCAATTGCTCGGAGGAACAGGTTGTTCTTGAGTTCGAAATCCGAATCGGGCTCGAGCGCGATGATCTCGTGAGGCGTCCGCTGAAGTTCGAGATCAATCCACGCGCGCATCATGGCGCGGAGTGGCTCAGCGGCACGCGGATGACAAACACAGCGCCCGGTACCGATCTTCTGGAATTGTCGTTGACTAAACCAGTACGGCAGCCCGCCAAGATGATCCATGTGGCAGTGCGACAGTGCGATGGTCGGAGCGGAGAGGCTCGCCCTTGTGCACTGGCCCATGTCGAAACACAGATCCAGTTCCGGGACCTGAATCACAGTTTGTTCACCCGCCACACTGATCCCCTGGATGCGGAACGGCGGGAGGTAAAGAAACCCCAATTGCCCCTCGCGGGGCGGCATGCTTGGAATCACGCGAATGCTCCTTCGACGGCCTGCTCGGCCATCGGGACCGAAAACGGCGACGATAAAGCACGCAGGTACTCGCCGTCAATCGCTTGGAATCCGTGATGCAGCGACGGAAGTCGGACCGTGCAAGCGCCGATGACGAGGAGCATGCACGGGAACACTCCTTCTGGTGGACAACCGCGTCTCCAAAGCGAATACGCGGACGACCCCGACATGCGGGATATCGTCACGTTCTTCGTGAACGACTTGAACGATCGTGTCTCCGCGATCGGGGCGGCGGTTGATTCCGACGATCGGGCGCGGCTTCGAACGCTTGCACATCAGTTGAAGGGTGCAGCGGGCGGATACGGCTTCCCGACCATTGGAGTCGCTGCCGCGACACTCGAGCGCGAGCTGCTCAGTGACGAGGCCAGCATGGCCGCACTTCACGACAAGGTTGAAGACCTCCTTCAGCTTTGCCGCGCGGCGATGGGCAGCAAGTACGACTCAAAAAAATCCCGTTAACGAAACAAATAGCGTCAGAACACCGGCCCCTGATCGGCACAGGAGAACGGCGTGGCAGAGTCAATTGCGGACCAAACCAATCAACTCCAAGAAGAGCGACGTCCGCGACTTCTCGCGATCGACGATTCCGATCTCATTCACAAGCTGTTGCGCATTCGCTTGCAGCACGAGCGACTAGAGCTCCATGCGGCGTTGACCGCGAAGGAAGGCCTGCGCCTTGCGAAAGAACTACAGCCGGAAGTCATTCTGCTCGACATCGAGTTGGGCGATTCAGATGGCTTTCAGGTTCTCACGGAACTGAAAGCCGATCCCGATACGCGCAGCATCTCGGTGATCTTCATCAGCGCCTTCAGCGAGCCCGTTGATCGTGTGCGTGGGCTGGATCTCGGCGCGGTGGACTTCATTACGAAGCCGTTCGAGGTCAATGAACTCACAGCACGAGTTCGGTCGACGCTACGGCTTCAAGCTGCGATGCGCATGTTGTCCGTGAAGGCGCAGATCGACGGACTTACCGGTCTCTGGAACCGAAAGTACTTTGATACGCGACTCGATGCAGAGTTCGCGGAAGCGCGGCGGCACAACAAGTCGCTGTCGCTGATCATGACCGACATCGACAAGTTCAAGTCGCTGAACGACGGCTACGGACATCCGTTCGGCGATGTTGTGCTTGAGGAGTTCTCTCACATTCTGAGCTGCGGCCGCGGGAGCGATGTCGCCTGTCGGTATGGCGGAGAAGAGTTCGCCATCATCCTGCCGAGCACGAGCATTGAGTCTGCGCACGACGTCGCCGAGCGACTCCGTGAACGTCTTGCCGCCTGTAAGTGGCCAAGGCACGACGAACTCAAGGTGACTGCGAGTTTCGGTGTTGCGGACCTGAGTTGCGTCGGTGCCAGTGCACAACCGAAGGCGCTCGTCGAAGCCGCTGACAAGGCGATGTACGCGGCGAAGCACGGGGGACGAAACCGGGTCGAGATCGGCGAATGCGTCGAGCCTCGGCTGCGGAAGTCGGCATAATTCGTTCGTGCCTCACCTGCGCGACGAAGCGATCTGTGTCCGTCATTGGGATTTCTCCGAGACGAGCCAAACCGTCAGCTTGTTTTGCCGCGATCACGGACTCTTGCGCGGTCTCGCCAAGGGAGCGAAGCGGGTTGGCGGAAGATTCTCCGGCGGCTTCGACCTGTTCTCGTGTGGGCAGGTCGTTGCAATTGTGAAGCGCGAGAATGAGCTCTCGACCCTCACCGAGTGGGCTCTGCTCCGCTCGTGGCGATCGCTTCGAAGCGACCTTGCCGCCAATCAGGCCGCCTACTACATGGTCGATCTCGTCCAGCGCCTCCTCGGCCAAGGCGATCCGCATCCAAGGCTCTACCTCGCGATGACGAACGCGCTCGACGCGCTCGAGCTGGGTGACGTCGCACGAGCGACACTGCAGTTTCAGTGGACGATTCTTGACGAAACGGGATACCGGCCGCGCCTCGAAATGCCCAACGACACCGCGCAGACGCTGGCATTCGATCCTGAGGCGGGTGGTGTTGTAGACGTAGCGACACCGGGATCATGGAGAGTTCGCCGACAAACGCTCGAGTGCCTCGCCCAGTTGGCCGATGGCGCGCCCGATCAGAACGGGATTCAAACAGAGCTGTCACCTGACAGCGTCGCGCGGGCAAATCGACTTTTGGCGGCCTATCTACGGCATGCGCTGGGCACCCAGCCACAGACGATGCGGCAGCTCTTTCCAGGCATCTAACAAATTGCGGACGAGGTCCTCCGGAGGAGGTGAATCACTCGATTCATCGAACCGATCACCTTCGAAGGTTGTGGCGTTGCGCCGCAGCCCGCCGCTCACCGATTGCGCCTTTGAGGAGTTCGATGAATTACGCCACTCTTGAAAAAGTGCTCGCATCACCTGACCTTCCGTCCCTGCCAGCGGTCGCGTTGAAGGTGTTGGAACTCACAAGCAAACCTGACGTGTCGTTGAAGCAGGTGGCGCAGGTCATCGAGAACGATCAAGCAATCGCCGCGAGGGTGCTTCGCACTATCAACAGCTCGTTCTATGGGCTCTCAAAGCGATGCGGATCGATCCAGCAGGCGCTCGCGCTGCTCGGCCTTCAGACGGTCAAGGGGCTTGTGCTTGGCTTTAGCCTCGCGAAGTCAGTTGATGGTGGAGGCGAGAGTGAGATCTCATTCGACTTCATTTCGTACTGGCGTCGCTGTATGTACTCCGCTGCTGCTTCAAAACACATTGCGGCGTCGACGCGCCGCTGCGACCCCGATGAGGCCTTCGTTGCGGCGCTGATGCAAGACATCGGCATGGTCGCGTTGTGGCGGGCGCTCGGTGATCAGTATCTCCAAACACTCGACGTCGCTGGCAAGCAGCACTCGAAGCTCTGTGCGATCGAACGGAAGGCGTTTGAGATCGATCACGCCGCCGTCAGCGGCGAGATGGCAAAGCGTTGGCGCTTCCCTGAATCCATGGTCGAAGCGCTGCGATGTCACCACGACAGCCAAAAGGCTCCGGTGGAGGCCGCTGGGATCGCCCAAGTCGTGGAGATCGGCGGGCTTGCGGCAGCTCTCGTCGCAGGCGGCATCCGCTCTGAGGACGGCGTGAACAGATTCTGCGCCGCCGCGAATGATTGGTTCAACATCAAGAGCACGCCAGCACTTGGCATGCTTCAAACGATTGCCGATCTCGCGCAGCAGATGTCACGAGTGTTCGGCCTCAATGTTGGCGAGAAAGCAGATATCGACGGCATCATCCATCGCGCGCAAGCGATCCGAGATGATCAGTCGCTCCCGTCGATCAATCTTGAGCAGGTTGTTGAAGACGAAGCTCGCGGTGCGCTCGACTCGGTGACAGGCTTGCCTGAGCGCGCGGTGTTCGTGCGTGATCTCGACCTCGGGTTCAGTGTCATCGCACAGGGCGGCGACGGCACTGGCATTGGTGTCTGTCTCATCTCACTGGATGGCGTCCGCGCGATCAACAACCGACTCGGACCAAGCGCTGGTGACCGCGCACTCGCAGCCGTTGCGCCAGCGATTGTCGAGGGCCTTGGGCGATTCGGGCGAGCCTATCGATTCGTTGGTACGGCGTTCGTCGGGTTACTTCCAAAGACTGACGGCGAACAGCTTGCCCGCGTTGCTGAGTCCATTCGAAAGAAGATTGCCGAGACGGTGTTTCGTATCGAGACGGGATCTGGTCCAGAGAGCGTCCAATTTTCGGTGTCCTGCGGCATCGCCCTCAGTGACGGCCAGAACTCTGGAATCGCGAATCGCGAGCACCTCGTTCGTGCTGCGCTCAGTGCATTGGCGGCGGCGCAGAAACAAGGCGAGAACTCCATTGCACGCTACACGCCGGGCATCGCGAAAGCCGCGTAGCAGCCTATGGCGAGAGTGCTTTTGAAAGCGAAGAAGTTCATTCCGCCGGAACGAGGCGCGTGACCAATCGCGGCTTCAGCGGCCACTCACTGACGTAGCGAGTGAGGTCCGCGATGGAAACTCGTTCGATCCGGTTCAGCTCTTCTTCGAGTGGGCAGTATTCACCGCGATAGGTCAAGATTGTCCCGAGTCGGTTCATGCGCCCAGCGGGGCGCTCGCCGCCCAGAGTGACACCAGTCGCGATTTTGCTGCGGGCGCGAAGTAGGTCATCGTCCGTCACGCCGTCAATTGCGTTCGCGAGCTCCCGCCGGCAGATCATCTCCACTTCAGCCGCGTCCTTTTGATCACACACTGCGGTGACGAGCAGCTCACCAGTTCCATCACGTCCGTCGTACTGCGCGCTCGCATCTTCAGCTAAGCCGGTTTCGACGAGCGACCAATAGAGTCGCGACCCATCACTGTCACCAAGCACTTGCGCCAACATCGCGGCGACGTATCGATCGCGGTGGTTGATGTCAGGGGCTGGGAGCCCCATCAAGAGGTAATGACGGGACGCGTTCTTCATTGGAATCGTTTCGTCCTTGTCCGTCACATCCCAGTGCGGAAACGAACGATCCGGCTTCGTCGGCGTCCAGCCAGCGCAGAGGCCGCGCACGTGTTCCACGAGCGCGTCGAAGTCCACGCGTCCAGCCGTTGCGACGATCGCGTTGTCTGCTGAGTAACGATTCTCAAAGTACCCAGCCATTTCGTCGCGCCGGAGCGAGCTGATGGTGTCCTTCGTTCCCAGAACTCGATGCGCCAGTGGATGCGCACCATAAAAGAGTTCCATCGCACGCTCGTAGAGCACCCAAAATGGTTGATCCGCGTACATCGCGATCTCTTCAAGAATGACTCCGCGCTCTTCGTCGAAGTCTTCGACGCGGAGCGCCGGACGCAGAATGTCAGCGAGAATCTCAGTCGCAGCCGCCAGGTGCTCGGGAAGCACGTGCGCGAAGTACGCGGTCATTTCAGACGTCGTATACGCGTTGTGGCTAGCACCAATAGCGTCGAAGTCATTGTTGACCTGCTCGGCAGTCCGCTTCGCGGTCCCCTTGAACATCATGTGTTCAAGGAAATGACTGACGCCCATCAAACGCGATGACTCATCCCGCGCTCCAGTGCGAAAGAAGAACCCGACAGATGCCGTGTGCGCGGCAGGGTCGGTCTCGCCGACAATCTGAAGGCCGTTCTCAAGTGTGACGCGACGGAAGGTGACTGGCATGATTCGTGATCCTACTAGTCCGCAAGCACCACGACGTCGTCGGGATCGATGGCGAGTGTGACGGGGGCACCGGGGTGGTGTAAGCCGCGTGGATTAAGTTCGAGTGTCTTGAGCTCGATGCCTACCGCCGTGCGAACGCGGTGCTGCGTGAACTTCCCGAGGTAGATAGATTCGACTTGCTCGGCTCGGAACGCGTTCGGAGTTTCAGCGGTAGCGACATGCAACGCCTCAGGCCTGAGTGAGACAGTGACGTTGCCCTCGCGCGGCGACTTCCGGGTGAGACCGCGCGCGGAGAGCCGCGCGAATGGCGTTTCGATATCGAGCGTGTCGTCTCGTCCTGAGACAACGCGACCGGCGACAAAATTCGTCTCACCGAGGAAGTCGGCGACGAATCGCGACTCAGGCCGCCGGTAGAGTTCGCGCGGTTTTCCTTCCTGCGTAAACCGGCCGTCCTTGAGTACGACCATGCTGTCAGCAACCGAAAGCGCTTCCTCTTGATCGTGCGTGACGTATACGGCCGTGATCCCAGTTCCAGTCACGATGCGACGGATCTCCGTCCGCATCTCAAGCCGAAGTTTTGCATCAAGATTCGATAGCGGCTCATCGAGTAGCAGGACATCAGGTTTGAAAACTAACGCTCGCGCGAGCGCGACTCGCTGCTGCTGACCGCCAGAGAGTTCGGTGGGTTTTCGCGCGCCGAGGTGTGCCATCTTGACCATCTCAAGTGCGGCGGCGACCTTCGCCGCAGACTCAGCTTTCGGCGTCTTCCGCACATCGAGCCCGAACGCGACGTTTTCAGCGACGCTCATGTGAGGCCAGAGCGCGTAGCTTTGGAAGACCATGCCTGTATTACGGCGATTCGCTGGCAAGCTGCTGACGTTGCGATCGTCGAAGTAAATTTCCCCAGCGGTTGGCTCAACGAATCCAGCGATCATGCGAAGAAGCGTGGTCTTGCCGCAACCCGACGGTCCGAGCAGGAAGGTAAGTTCGCCCGTCTTCAGCACAAGCGACACGTCATCGACCGCGGCGACCTGGCTTGGGCCGGAACCGTAGATCTTTCGGACGCGCTCGAGACGAATCGCGGTCATGGGGGGGTGGAGCATACCGAACGCGCGTTTACGATCAGCGTCTATGGATCCGCGACTTGAGCGATACCGACGTATGCAGGCATGGCGCGCCAAGCCAGCGTCCGAGCCCTCGATCGCTCCGTACCTCGCCGGATTCGTCAAAGAGCAGTCGAAGCTCGCGAAGGCGCTCGGGGGCGTTGCGGAGGCGTTCGAGGCGCTGATCCCGCCAGACGTCGTCGCCGAATGCACACTCGTAGGCTTGAAGGCCGGTGTCTTAACGGTCGAAACGCGCTCAGCCGGAGCGCGGTACGCGCTCGATCGTATTCTGCGCGCTGGCGGCGAAGCGTTGCTGCGGGAGCGAGCGCTCGCGGGTGGGACGAAACTCACACGCGTTCGGCTCGTGAGTTCGCACAACGACTAACAAACAGCGTCATGCACGAAGCTGGTCCAGCATAGTCCATCGCGCGAACGCCGTTTCGATCTCTTGTCCTACCGCAATGAGGCGAGTCGCGGCCTTGGTAATGTCTCCCGCGGCCGATTGATAGAAACCTGGGGCCGCCATGCGAGCCTCAATCGCGCGCTGTTCTACTTCGAGTCGCTCGATCTTTGCTGGCAGGGTGGCGAGTTCCGTCGCTTCCTTGTTCGTGAGCTTCCGCGCTTTGACGTTGGGGACGAGTGCGGCTTTCACTGCAACCTTTGGCACCGGCACTGGCTTTTCTTCTTCCCGATCGAGCGGAGGTGGTGCCGTTCGACCACTCACACGAACGTAGTCGTCGTAGCCGCCAGCATACTCCTTCACGATGCCATTGCCTTCGAAGACGAGCATGCTCGTCACGACGCGGTTCAAGACTTCACGATCGTGGCTGACAACGAGAACTGTGCCCGCAAACTCAGCGACAAGCTCCTCAAGTAGTTCCAACGTTTCAGCATCAAGGTCGTTTGTCGGTTCGTCGAGAACTAACAAGTTTGCTGGTCGCGAGAAGAGCTTCGCAAGAAGCAAGCGATTGCGCTCTCCGCCGGAGAGAATTGACACCGGTGAGCGCGCGCGGTCGGGCGTAAAGAGAAAGTCCTCGAGGTAACCGATGACATGACGGGTTCGGCCGCCGACATCGATCGTGTCGGTTCCGGTGAGGTTCTCTTGAACTGAGCGCTTCTCTTCGAGGCCTGCGTGAAGTTGGTCGAAGTAACCGATTTCGAGCTTGGTTCCGCGCTTCGTCGTTCCGGCAGTCGGGGTGAGCTCGCCAAGAAGCAGCCTGATGAGCGTGGTCTTGCCCGCGCCATTCGATCCAACGATGCCGATTCGATCTCCGCGCAGGACGGTCGTCGAGAGGTCGCGCACGATCGGCGCTTGGCCTGGATATGCGAACGCAAGATCGTTCGTCTCGACGACAAGTTGACCACTGCGGTCGGCTTCTTGCGACACCATTCGAACGCTTCCCAGTCGTTCGCGACGACCACCGCGTTCCTCACGGAGGCTCTCGAGAGCACGAACGCGACCTTCGTTGCGCGTGCGACGCGCTTTGATGCCCGTGCGAATCCATACTTCTTCGGCTGCGAGTCGCTTGTCGAAGAGTGCGTTCTGTTTTTCTTCCGCCTCTAGTTCTGCCTCTCGGCGTTCAAGGAACGTCGCGTAGACGCACGCCCAACCACGCAGATTTCCGCGATCAACTTCGACGATTCGCGTCGCGACACGATCAAGGAACCGGCGATCGTGGGTCACGAACAAGACAGCACCGGACCAGCGTGCGACGAAGTCTTCGAGCCACGCGATGCTGGCGATGTCGAGATGATTCGTTGGCTCGTCGAGCAGCAGCAGATCTGGTTCGACGACGAGGGCTCGCCCAAGCATGGAGCGTCGCTTGAGACCAGCGGAGAGCGAACCAACCTCTGCATCTGGGTCGAGATCAAGTCGATGAATTGTGGCTTCGACGATGGGCAACTTTGCCCAGCCGTCGGTGTGATCGAGAACCTCTTGCGCTTCGTGAAGCGCGTCTTCATCGCCAATGATTTGTGCGCGATGAAAACGAGCGAGCGCGTCACCTGCGGCGCCGAGTCCGCTTGCGACCACTTCGAATACGGTGCCGTCGAGACCGATGGGAACTTGCTGGAGGAGCGTCGCGACGTGCAGATTTGGCTCACGCCACACTTCGCCAGCGTCAGGCGGATGTTCACCCGCCAGAACGCGAAGCAGCGTGCTCTTGCCAGCGCCGTTGCGACCGACGAGTGCGATGCGATCGCCGCGCTCGATGCTGAGGTCGACATGATTCAGTAGCGGTGGGCCGCCATGACCAGCGACGAGATCGGTGATACGGAGGAGTGCCATATCAGACTAACCCGCCGACCGAAGTGGATCGGAGACTTTCGGGAAGCGCGCTGGCGCGACCCTCGCGGTCGAGACACGCCAACGTCGTCTCCGCGGTCGCGAGGAGATCGTCGCCGCGCCGCAATTCGTACGAGTGTTCTATTTTCACATGACCCATGTCGTCGAGCGTCGTGACGAGTGTGAGCACGTCGTCGTACCGAGCTGGGCGCTTGTACTTCACCATCAGTGAGACCACCGCGAGAAAGATGCCCTCGGCTTCAAACGTTCGGTAGTCGCGCCCAGTCGTCCGTAACAGCTCGGTGCGTCCCATTTCAAACCAGATGGGGTAGACGCTGTGATGCGCGACTCCCATGGGGTCGCATTCGCAGTAGCGCACCCGGAACTGCATCAAGTGTTCACTCGTGGTTGGAATCATGGGCGTCGCACTATACGGACGTTGGCGTGGCGTCGTGACCACACTCAGGACAGCGCGATCCTGGCGGACGCGGATAGCCGCAGTGCGGGCATTGTTGTACTAGCGCGAGCGACTTCACGATCGAGCGGTCGAGCGCCCAAATGACCCAGCTGGCCATGAACGGTGGAATGGAGAAGGCCGTCGCGGCGAGGGCTGCTGTCCAAGTTGCGCAGTGACGCGGCGTCACAGCAGACAACCAGAGTGGCAAGAAGGGCACGAAGATTCCAACAACGAGCGCGGCATACGTCGCGCCGCGGAGCAAGACTCCGAATCGGCGCGATATTGCTTCGTCGAGCACAAACGAGCGTAGGAGCCGATTGAAGCCACCGCGGCTCGCGAGCAAGCCGCCAACGATGAGCACGATTGCTAACAATCCGATGAGCGAGTGTGTCGTGCGAAGGTCCCTCGCGGCATCGATGAGTTCTGCGGCGCCAACGAACAAGACGAGCGCAACGCCGAGGGCGAGTACGAAAAGCGATGCCACGAGTTGACGTTGTCCGCCACTACGGAGGAGCGTTACGACGGCGATAGGGAATGCAACGATCGCGACTAGCGCGGCAATACCCCCGGC
The DNA here is from genome assembly GCA_034440475.1 of Phycisphaerae bacterium. Classification (GTDB taxonomy): domain Bacteria; phylum Planctomycetota; class Phycisphaerae; order Phycisphaerales; family SM1A02; genus JAEUIT01. The sequence continues at coordinate 30,980 of JAWXCC010000150.1, forward strand.
GATAGCAAACACAGTCGGTGCCGACGCGGGCAGAGTGTCTGGCGCGATTGCAGCGCCAGCGATAGCGAGCACCACGATGCCAATCGTCAGCGCGGTGAGGCCGAGCGCGTGCAGCCCCATCCAGCGCAAGTCGTGCCAAGCGTTGGGCAGTGATCCTTCGCTTCCAGCGTGCTCACTCACTCCAACTCCCTCGAGGGTTGTCGAATCGGCCATACCGTTGGTACCTGGAACGGCCGGGCGGCCAGCATGTTGAGCACCGAAGTGAGATCAACGGGCCGATACGACCAGCAGTCGACACCGATGTCCGTGGATCGACCCTCTTCGGCAAGTGTGCCGTGTACGTGGCCATACAGGTGCAATGCGCCACTCGGCCAACCTTGCCACTGCCGCAACGGATAGTGCGAAGCGACCACGCGCAGTGGCTTCGCAGTGCTCGCGCCGGGCCAACCCTTCCATGTCAGGACGTCGTGAGTCTCCTCGAACATTCGGTCGAACCAGCGAGCGCCGACTGGATCAACGTTGCCGCGCACGAGCACGATGGAGGCGCACGCAATTCCATCACGCACGGCACGCAAGCGAGCACGCTCCAACGTTGTCCACGTGTGGTCGCCGCCAAAGTCGCCGATATGGAGGAGCACATCGCGCTTCCCCACACACTCATTGATAGCTGCAACGAGCGCGCCATCCATCGCATCGACACTAGCAAACGGCCGGGCAAACTTCTGGAACGCGACAGCGTCGCCGAAGTGGGTGTCGGCGGTAACGAAGACGTTTCGGCGGGGTTTCCAGAGATCCACGCCGTCATTGTCGCAGGAAGAATTTCTCAGCGCGCTGCCGCGCGGCGAAACAACGCACGAACGCGGCGCTGCGGTGGCGTTTCGTCGTCCGTCACAAGTTCGAAACCGCTCTGAGAATCGAGACCGTGTTCTGCCGTAAGGCCGCGAAGCTCCTCGATCGTCAGTGCCCAGGGCGGGCCATCATCAAGTTGTTGCGGCCGTTCCGCGCCGCGGCAAATCAAGAGCAGCGCGCCATGCGGATGAAGCAGTGATTCGATTGCCGCCACACTCGCGCTTCGCGTCACGGGAGGCATTGACTGAATGGTGTATGCCTCTACAACCAAATCGAAACGACGTTTCCAACGCGATGGAAGTTCGAAGAGATCAGCGACGCAAAAGATATCCGCCCAGTCAGCGTCGATGGATCGAGCCCATTCGATCGCGGTTGGACTCACGTCGAATGCGGTGACGTCGTAGCCGCGCCGCGCGAGCTCGCG
>JAWXCC010000151.1:0-9448 GCA_034440475.1 Phycisphaerae bacterium
GCAATGATGGGCGCAACGATGGACAAGCACATGTCAGAGTTACAGCGGTCCCGCACTGCGGAGTTCTGGAGCAACCGCGGGATGCTCATCATTGCGGGCGTGGCGCTTGTGGGGATCGCGGTACATCTGGTGCTGCGTTTTGCGGTGCGGTCGGAGGTGCAGGCATACACCATTCCGCTGTGGGTGGTGCTGGGTGTCGGCGGCGTGCCGCTCGTGGGCCAGCTCGCCCGCAAGGTCGTCAAACTCCAGTTCGGGTCGGACCTGCTCGCGGGGATCTCGATCGTCACGGCGGTGTTGCTGCACGAGTATCTCGCCGGCGCGCTCGTGGTCCTCATGCTTTCGGGGGGCGAGGCGCTCGAGAGTTACGCGGTGCGGAGCGCGTCGTCGGTGCTGCGGGCGCTGGCGAAGCGCATGCCGTCGATCGCACACAAGCGCATCGGCGCTGAAGTCAAGGACGTGCCGCTGAGCGAGATAGCCGTCGGCGATGTGCTCTCGATCTTTCCGCACGACATCTGTCCAGTGGACGGCGTGGTGACCGAGGGCCGCGGCGTGATGGACGAGTCGTTTCTCACCGGCGAGCCGTTTGAGATGTCGAAGACGCCCGGCGCGGCGGTGATCTCCGGCGCGATCAACGGCGAGTCGGCGCTGACGATCCGGGCCACGCGCCCTGCGGCGGATTCACGCTACGCCAAGATCATGAAGGTCATGCAGGCGGCTGAAGAGAACAAGCCGCACATGCGCCGCCTAGCCGATCGCCTTGGCGCGTATTACACGCCCATCGCGGTCGCCATCGCGCTACTTGCGTGGCTCATCAGCGGCGAGTCGGGCCGGTTCCTCGCGGTGCTGGTGGTGGCGACGCCGTGCCCGCTGCTCATCGCGATTCCGGTGGCGATCATCGGGGCGATCTCGCTGTGCGCTCGCCGCGGCATCATCGTGAAGAACCCGGCAGTGCTCGAAACCATCGCGACCTGCACGACGGCGATCTTCGACAAGACGGGGACGCTGACGTACGGCCGCCCGCGATTGACCGATCAGACGATTGCTCCGGGAAGCGTTGCAGATCATGACGCGAAGCATGTGCTGGGGCTTGTCGCGAGCCTAGAGCGGTATTCCAAGCACCCGCTGGCGCATGCAATTCTGGAAGCGGCCAAGGCCTCTAACATCGCGCTGCACGACGCGACGGAGATCAGCGAGCCGCCGGGCGAAGGCATGCGCGGCACAGTGGACGGGCACAGCGTGCGCATCACGAGCCGCGGGGCGCTGGCGAAGTCGCCGGTCGCCGGCTCGGACCAGTTGCCGCCGCATGCCGGGGGCCTCGAGTGCTTCGTCGTGATCGATGATCGCTACGCCGCGACATACCGCTTCCGCGATGAGCCCCGCAGCGAGGGGATATCGTTCGTCAAGCACTTGGCTCCGCGGCACGGGTTCAAGCGGCTGATGATCGTCTCGGGCGACCGCGAGTCGGAGGTGCGCTACCTCGCTGAGCAGGTGGGCATCACCGAGGTCTTCGCGGAGAAGACGCCCGAGGAGAAGGTCGCGATCGTCAAGGCCGAGGCCGCCAAGGCCCGCACGCTGTATGTCGGCGACGGGATTAACGATGCGCCGGCCCTGATGTCCGCCACGGTGGGCATCGCGATTGGTCAGAACAGCGACATCACCACCGAGTCTGCGGGCGTGGTGATCATGGACAGCTCGCTGGAGAAGGTCGATGAGTTCATGCATATCAGCCGGCGCATGCGGCGGATCGCGCTGCAAAGCGCGATCGGGGGCATGGCGCTGAGTGTCGTGGGCATGGGGCTGGCTAGCGGCGGCCTGCTCGTCCCCGTCGCTGGCGCGGTGGCGCAAGAGGTCATCGATGTGCTGGCGATCCTCAACGCCCTGCGCGCCGCGATGAGGCCCAAGCAACTGACTGACTACGCAGGTGCGGCGGATGGGCGAGCAACGCCGATCTGATTGCGCGCGGCACTGGTTTCGGGACGTTGTTCTCATACAACGGTCGCGCCGGTGAGTGCCTTAGCACTACAGCGCCGCTTTGCTTCTGTTGCGCCGAGCGGGCTCACGATCGCTGCCGTGCGCGATGCGGCCGAGAGCGTGAGAGCGGATGTCGTTCTCGTCTACACCGCCAGCGCGCCGCTGCTTGACGTCGCGACAGGCTCTTCGTTAGCTACCCGAGAGACCTCCGAATCAACCGCGCAGCTTGGCAACGGCTGGACCAAGGACTAAGCGGCGCGACGCTCGATCGCGCCGGATGGCCATAGCGTGATCGCGGCGACTGGCGGGTGAGGTCACGTCTCATCGCCGTCGTCCGCGCCGCGCCACAGCTCGTTGATTGGGAGTGCCCACAACTTCTCGCCGAACGGAATGGCGTGATCCCCGAGATGGAGTACGACGCCGCGACAAAACTTGTCGCCGCTGGCCTCGGCAAGCGCGTCGAGGCCGGTGAAATCGCTGCGCCGCACCGTGGGGGTCGCTTTGACCTCGACTCCCGCAACGCGTCCGCCGCGATCCTCAAGGACGAGGTCGACTTCCTGTCCGCTGGCCGTGCGCAGGTGATACGGCACTGCGCGCGTATGACTCCATGGCAACTGTCGGCGAACCTCCTGCACCACGAATGATTCCAAGAGCGGACCGACCGAATTCGATTTCGCGAGAGCGTTGCTTGCGGTTTCGCCGCGCAGGTGGGCACAGAGACCCGTGTCGACAAGATGCACCTTGGGCGACTTCACGAAGCGTTTCCCAATGTTCGTCGACCATGCGGGAAGAGGCTGGAACACGTAGATCGCTTCGAGCAGCGTGAGATAGCGCCGGAGCGTCGTATGTGCGATGCCGGTCGAACGAGACAGTTCTGCCATGTTGAGCAGCGAACCGACTCGCGCCGCAAGCAAGTTCATAAGTCGCGGCAATTCGGTCAGACCGTCAATGTTGGCGATGTCGCGCACATCGCGATGGAGCAGCGTCGTCATGTAGCTGCCGAACCACGCGTCGCGTCGATCGCCAGCCACGCGCGCTACGGCTTCGGGAAACCCGCCTGCAACAATGCGATCACAGATGCCGATGCGCGTCACGGCGTCGACGGAATCGCGTCCATTCGAGCGCCACGACCGCGACGAGAAGAGTGCATCGCTGAAGCTCGCGCGTTGATTCGCTAGTTCGTCCTGCGCGAACGGCCGAAGTGGCAAGAGCTTAGTGCGACCTGCGAGCGACTCCGACCCGCGCGGAAGCACTAAGACGTTCGCTGAGCCGGTCAACAAGAATCGTCCCGGTCGCGTATCGCGGTCCACTTCGATCTTGATCGCCGGGAACAGCTCCGGTGCTTTCTGCACTTCGTCGATCACCGTGAGTTCGTCGTGGGTGCGTACAAACGCGGCTCGATCGGACCGGGCTGTGCTCAGAAGCGACGCGTCGTCCAACGAGAAGTAGCGCCTGCCGAGCTCAATCAGCAATGTGCCGACTGAGCGTGCTCTTGCCTGCTTGACGCGGTCCGCTCAGCAGGACGACCCTCGTGTCAACGAGGGCGGCGCGGATCGCGTGCTCGATATTTCGCCGACGCATGGCGATATATTCGCCACGCAATGGCGAATTCAGGCCTCCGTGGCCTATGAGCGCCTAGAAGTCCCAATACCGGCTGCAGCTTCGCTTCCGATTCTGCGTGCGGTCGGCATGAGCGCCGTTTACCCGCCTCATGCATGCAGCCCGTTCCGCTTCGAATGCTCAATCATCTCTTGATTGAAGCGCATCGTCGTCAGCGGCACCAGCGTCTCGTGCGTCGCGCGGGGGATCATTCCGATAGAGCCTTGGTCCGGTGACTGCTTTCTTGCCAGCATCCACGTCTCGTTTCTTTTCGCCTCGATGTTGTTACGAAGGCGCTCCACAGCGCGCTTCGCGAAGATCGGTCCGTACTTGGCTCAGTCCTTCTCGACGATGCGGGCAATGTCATCGTGTGACCACTTGCGTTCGACGACCGCGCGATCAATCGCGCCAGTCTCGTCGGCGAACACGCGCTTCGGCAATCCCGATTTCGGATCGCGCGCTACATTCGCGCACAGGTGTGTCCACTGTGGGTTTCCGTCAGCGCACATCGCATTGACCGGACTCACACTTCCGTCCAAACAGTCGGCCCAGTCGCACGCGATATCGCGCGAAGACGCGATACCCGAGATTGCAGAGTGGGCGTAGCAGCGGCCACGCAGTTGGTGCGATAAGCCAGCCGAGACCTGCGGCGCGATAGGCAGCGCGGAAGACATCCATCCCCTCAATGAGTTCACCGTGTTCGTCGAGACCATGAATGCGAGCCATGAATTCTTCGACCGTTCGACCATACGGACGAGGATCGAATTCGCTCGATGCAACGTCGACAGGCTGGAGAGACGAAGCGCCAGCGCGCCGCGCGAGCCATTCGACTTCGCGCACGCAAAACGGACATTCGCTGTCGTAGAAGATCGTTACCGGTCGAGCCATGGGAAGGGTTTCGGAGCGGACCTGATGCCAGATGCTACCCGCGCGGATATTTGGTTTGTTGTTCGATGCTGCCGCACCCACTTCAGGAACCCGTCTATCAACACAAGCGAGAACAGAGAACCATGACACGATTCAAAGGCAGAGTCGCCCTTGTCACCGGCGGCGGTAGCGGCATCGGAAGGGCGACCGCAATGATGTTCGCTCGCGACGGCGCGAAGGTCGTTGCCGCGATCAAAAAGGCTGGCGGTGATGCCGCGTTTCTTCGGACGGACGTCACGCGTGCTGCCGACGTGGAATCGCTCGTGAAGTTCACCGTCGACACCTACGGTCGCGTCGACGCGGCGTTCAACAACTCGGGCATTGAGGGTGTCGGCGCTCCCACAGCCGAGAGCACTGAAGAGAACTTCGCGCGGGTCATGGACGTCAACGTTCGCGGTCTCTGGCTGTGTATGAAGTACGAGATCGTGCAGATGCTGAAGCAAGGTGGTGGCGCGATCGTCAACTGCTCGTCGATTGCTGGAGTCGTGGGCTTCCCCGGGATGGGGCACTATGTTGCGTCGAAGCATGCCGTGATGGGACTCACCAAATCAGCTGCGCTCGAATATGCCACCGCAGGGATTCGCGTGAATGCAGTCAATCCCGCCGTGATCGAGACGCCGATGGCGGACCGCCTCGGCGAGATGTTCGGCATCAGCGGCGAGGAAAAAGCTGCGATGCACCCGATGAACCGTACGGGGAATCCTGATGAGGTGGCGAGCGCCGTCTTGTATCTCTGTTCGAACGAGGCGTCGTTCATCACAGGTCAGCCGCTGATGATTGACGGCGGTTACACGGCGCGCTAAATCGTTGATGGGGAATCGACTTCATTGCCAGCGGCGGTTTCCGCAGCCGCTATGCGATCGCGTTGAAGGCGCCTGCGCATCAAGACGAAGCCGAACGCGCCGATCGTATTCACGACGACGCAGATGAGAAAGACGATCGAGACACGGTTCGAGTCTTTCAGCCATTCATACAACGCGTAGCTTGCAACCGGCGCGAGCAGGCCGCGGATGCCGTTCAGCGTCACGTGCACCGCCATGTATTGGCCATCTTTGTGGGCGGGGGCAAAGTCTTGGTGTCCAAGGTTCCATGCGAGCATGCCGCCACCGAATGCGACGCCGAGGATCGCCGCCGCAGCGTAGAAGAGCCACAGCGTGTGGGTCGCGCTCGCGAGCCAGATGCCGATGCTCGCGGCGACGAAGGTCCACGCATGCAGCGCGCGAAATTCAATGATGTGCGTGCGCCCCATGAGTTTCGCCCACAGCGGAATCGACAGCGGCATCACGAGGAGCGGAATGACCGTGTTGATCAAGATGCCTTCGTGGTAGCTCACGTCAAACTCGTCGTTGAGGACGAGCGCCAGCGGCGCCGAGAGCATGAGATTTCCGAATCCGAAGACAAACATCCACCACATAAAGCGGCGGTAGAGCGGGTCTTCAGCCAGCGTAGTGACGACGTCACGCATCGAGCGCACAAACGCGCCCGCGAGTGAGATGGGAGAGAGAGTGAAGCCTGGTCCCGCGCGACCGGCGAGTTCCGCTCGGGCCAAGCGCCGTTGACCGCGCAGCCGCACCTTGCGATAGATCGAGTTGCCGACGATTCCCATCACAGCAAGGAGCGGGTAGACGACGTGGAACGAACGCGCGTCCCAGTCCATCGATTCGCCGACGATCCAACCCGCGAGCGCGAGCATGAGCGCCTGCACGATCGCCATCTTGCCAGCAATCGCCGCGCGATTCGCGCTGGGATAATTGTTGCGCCAGACCGCGGTGCGCAGCGTGATCACTCCGGTCCAGCACGTTCGCGCGACGACCGCGAGCGCCGTGACCATCCACAGCCCGCTCGGCGAGCTCGGCGCGAAGGCAATGAGGAAAACAAGCACTGCGGTCGCGACTTGCAGCGCGGAGATGAACGGCACCTTCGCGCGGCCCTTTGAAAGAGCGGCCCAGACGAAGCTGGAGAGGTTTGCGAAGTTGGGCGCCGCCGTGAGAATCGTGACTGCGAGGTTGAGCGTTCCCTCGTCGATTCCCCCGACGCCCGTAAAACTCTTCTTGACGACGATCGCGATGGTGCCGCCTTCGATCGTTCCCAGCATGAGCGGCAAGAACATCCACGAGACGAGTTCGCGGGCATACGTCGCACGGAGCATCGGCGGCAGGCGCTTCGGATGGAAGCTCGAAACCATGCCGCCAACGAGATCACCCACGACACGGCCAGCCGCGGCGGCGCGGGCGGTGGGTGAAGGGCTTGGTCGATGGGGCGGCACGGCAGAGAAGCGAGATCGATGCGGAAGAGAGTGCAGCCGAAGAAGACGTTGACCGAGCAGCCCGTCTCTACGGCGATCGCGCAATGCAAAAAGAAACAACCCCGAGGCGGACCTCGGGGTTGCGATATGCAATCGGTGCCGGGGTCAGGTGATAATCGTTAGCGCGGTTGGCCGCTCATGGGCGGGAGGTGATACGGCGACAATCCGCTCGGACGGTCGAGGTAGAACGCGCGACCAAGATCCATCCAGAACATCCGGAGGTTAGCGTTCGACGTGACTGCGATGTTCGCGTCCACATCGACGGGCCGTTCCGTCAACGTCTGAAGTTCGGGGGTGAGATTGTCCGTGACGCTCTTGAAGTCAGTCGCGAGTGGATCGTTTTTCGCGCAGCCGCCCAACATGGAGGGCAGCATGATGAGCGCGAGGCCCGCGAGTCCGGCGAAAGCGCGTGGGGCACAAGAGAGAACGGAGGTGTTGCGCATCGTTCGAGGTCCTAGGCTTTGCGACCAGTAGGTCGTCGGCACGTGAGAAGCAAGACGTTCCCCTCGAAAGCCGCACGGCGATCCGCGGGCATTTCGAGTCGAACGATAACGGCGGCATCTTCTTCGGTCAACGTACGGTTTGCGCGGGCTAGCGGTTGCCCCGAACGTTTGAGGAGATACAGTCTTTCCGCACACCCCTCGGGCCCCATCGGGGAAGCGGTCAGCCGCGTTCCTCGAACCTTGCTGAACCCCAAGGGATCGCTGAATGCTGCGGTACGGTCAGGCCTGTCGCTCGGCGCGAGTCGATCGGAGAGTGGAAGCACCGGAACCGTCAGCCGTCGAACCCACCTGTCATTGGGGTTCGAGCGAAGCACCTGGCTGACGTGACGCCACTCGCGCGACCCGCGGGCCGCCCACGTCTGGAACCGAGAAGAGCCGATGGCTCGACAACATGGTTCTTGCCCACCCGGCGGGGTCCGGGGGGTGTGCAATTGAGGTGGAGCTGCGACGAAGACGCGACTCGGACATCCACCCCCGATTCGCGCTTCGCGAATTGGGGGAGCGGGACCAGCGGTGAACGTCCGGTCGTGGAATAGAAGCGATGGTGGTGGGGATGCGCAAGGCGTCGCGCGATCGGCCCCGTGAGTCGCTCGTCGCAATCGCACCGAGTTACAGACGCGCTCGTGGCGTCACGTCGTGTCGATGAGCTGGCTGAGATTCTGGCGACGCGATGCAAGCTGTGCTGACAACCAACTCGCATGGGTGTAGCGATTACTTCGTCGAACGCGCGCTGATCATCAAGCTCACTTCGCTCACTTCGCCTGCGCTCCGCTCGATTTCGGAGTCGATGCAGTTCCGCCAAGCGCCTCTTGCTTCCACGCAGGCCACGTACTGACCTCCGCCGCCACTTCTTCCATTTTCTTGATGAACGCCTTTATCGCCGCCGGATCTGCGGTTCGGAGTGCAGCTTTGCGCCCTTCGTTCGCCGGAGTTTCGCTACGCGCCATCCTTGGTCTCATTCTTCACGTTCGTCGGCGTGCGGACCAGATCTAACATCCTGCTCGCGATCTTCTCAAGTTCAAGGTAGGAGAGCGGAATCATCTGAAGCCGAAGCTTCGATTTCTTCAACTCCCAGTCCACTCTTGGACCGTCTGGATCCTTGCGCTTCAGGCGATACCCCGAACCCAGTCGCGTCGAGAACAGATCGAAGAACCTCCGCGGCCCGACTCCCACGAATGGCTCGAAGCTCACCTTCCCATCGGGCTTCTTGTCGCCGCCCATCGGCAAGCTCACCGCGATTGAGTCGTCGTGGAACTCCGCGGCCTTGGATTTTTCGTAAGGCTCGATGAAGACGACTCTTTCAATTCCCGCCGCCACGATGTGTTTGGCTCAGTTGTGACACGGGAAGGTCGTCGAGTAGATGGTTCCGCCTTTGACCGGGATCCTTGCGCGACCGCACGACAACAGCGCCTCCATCTCCGCATGCACAACTCTGCCGAACTCCGTGAGGTCGCGGATGCGACTCGACTGAAGAAGTTCGAAGAGCGTCGACTCATCGATACCAGTATTCAGTTCCTTCGACTTGGCCAAGATCTCTTCGATGATCCGCTGCTGCTCGATGCGATTTGAGTCTTCTCCGCGCATGAAGTCGCGGCCGCGTGGATAGTCCTCGACCGTGTGCGTTTCTTTGTCGTACTCCGGCCAATAGAGCCCTCCGTCGAAGCGCGGGCAGTCGTTGGCGCCAGTGGCGACTACCTGCTCATCGACCGCGACAACCGCACCGACTGTCTTGAGAGGTCCGCTGATCGAAACGATGCGGCAAACGCCATGAACCTGGCGAACTCATCGAACGTCGGCGTGATGAATGGGTTTCCGAACATGAGATTCAGGGCACGTCAGATACTCTGCTTCACGTCATCGTCGTGGCCGCCGATGCGCAAGAAGATGTCCGAGAGATGGAACGTCTCAGAGAGTTTCTGGCCGTTCGGAAGGTGCTCTTCTTTGTCGCGCAGTATCAAGGCTCGCGCGTCTCTTTCGGAGATGTCTCTCTCCTTCGTGAGGAAGTCGAGTCGCGTCTTCTCATCTGCGCGCACGCCAAGCAACCAGAATCCTTGGGTGTAGATCGCGCGGAGCCGTTCGACCTCCTCCGGCTGTTAGCACTACAGCGCCCCTTCCGCTCAAGCCGCTGACACCCTCCAGCCGA
>JAWXCC010000152.1:0-26524 GCA_034440475.1 Phycisphaerae bacterium
CAGGAGATCGAGTGCGCCTCGGGCTGCTAATACCAACGGCGCGCATTGTTGCGAAGAAGGAAATCGAAAGCGCACGCGATCGTGTCGCGCTCGAGCGCGGTCCGTTGGTGTATTGCGTCGAGGCAATCGACGCAGGTGGCTCGCGATCAACGATCCGTGATGTATATCTCCCCGACGATGCCGAGATCAATACGGAAGAGCGCCCCGATCTCTTTGGTGGCGCTACGGTGTTGACGACCACGGCGCGACGCGTCGGTGGCGGCGAGGTGAAGCTCACCGCAGTTCCGTACGCGTTCTGGGCGCATCGTGACGTTGGTGAAATGCAAGTGTGGCTCGCTCGAAACGCCGCGACCGCAGAGGCGGTTCCGCCGGAAACGCTCGCAAGTCGCGCGACGGCTACCGCGTCGCATATATGGGTGAGTGACACGCCACAGGCCCTCAACGATCGTCGCGTACCGAGGTCATCGAGCGACGGGACAATCCCGCGCCACACGTGGTGGGACAAAAAGGGTTCGGTCGAATGGGTTCAGTACGACTGGCCCGAATCGACGAACGTGTCCAAGGTGAGTGTGTGGTTCTTTGACGATTCGAACACGGGCGGCGGGTGCACGCTACCCCAGTCGTGGCGGCTGCTCGCAAATGAAGGTGACGTGTGGGTGCCGATCGCGGCGAACTACGAGGTAGCGCGCGATCGCGCGTGCACCGTTACGTTTCCAGCGGTCATGACCGGGGCGCTACGCCTCGAAGTGGCGCTCGCGCCAGGACACTCCGGTGGGATCTTGGAGTGGAGTGTTGAGTGAAGCTCGAACCGCGCTGACGCAACGATAGTGGGGCTATTGCCCGTGGGGAGATGCGTTTTGTCGCCGATCTGGTAATCGCCGACCGCGGGCGGCGCTCTTGTGGCTACTCTCCGCTCGCTCAGCGTCGCCTAATTTGGTTCAGCAGGAGTAATCTCAATGCAGTGGGCACCCGATTTTCAGATTGCCTCGGTCTGTGTGTTGTTCGCTGCTTCGCTTGCTGCAGCAGCGCCGCCCGCAGCGACCGTCTTCTACTCGGTGGACGGCAGCAGCGTTTCGACGGTTGTGCTTCTAGGCACTCCAGGCGCTGACGGGACTCAACACTACGAGAAGGCGTTCAATGGACCGAACGGCGCTTGGCGGGCGCACTGTAGTTTTACCGTCGACTTCAAGGCTGATCCGAAGTCGTTCTTGAGCGGCACGATCACGATGCGGAACGACGGAACCGACGTCATCGAATTCGCGTTTGGCGTTGACGTACCACTCTGTCCGGCGATCGATGGCGGTTCCGTTCTGGGTGGCGCGGCCGTGGTGAGCCTGAATGCGGTCGATGGCGGCGCTGTAGCTTCGAGTGGGACGGAGCCGATCCTCCGAGCGATCGCCGACGGAGTGACTGCTGCCAAAGTGTTCATGTTTCCGACGTTCCTTGGCACGACCGGATCTGGCACGATGGCTCTGACCGAGAGCTACGGTCTGCCTGTCCCGTCCGCGCTCGGACCGGATTCCATCGACATCATCGGCGCGCGGCAGAAGCTAACACTGACCGCTGGTGACAGCGCGGCGGTTGAGTTCACACTGGTCTTCAGCGATGCCACGCCCACGATCGCGTCGGGGTGCCCAGCAGACGTGTCCGGAGACGGCGCGGCCGGTCCTGAGGATCTGGCTGCGCTTCTGGGTTCTTGGGGCCAGACCAGCGACTGTTCCGTGCAGCTCGACGGCGATCTCACACAGGATGGCGTGGTCGATGCAGCAGACCTCGCGGCGCTGTTAGGGATGTGGGGGCCGTGCGAGCCTGGGTGATGGACGGCGCCGTCGCTACGCTACGACGTTAATGCAACCCAGCAGCCCGCGTCTCTCCTTCGACCGAGGCACGCTGCGGATCGACGGAGTCGCGCGCTCGGCGGTTCAATTTGCTTTGGCGTGCGGCTGCGATTGGGATCCGCGCGTCGACGCGTGGAGATGCGAGGCGATTCGCGCGAGCGCTGTGGAGCGTGCGCTCAAGGCGACGTACGGCGCTGACTGGACGAACGCGATCGAGTTCCTCCGCGCGCCGGCGCTCGACGCGAGCCGATTGCCGTCGCTGCGACCAGAACAGACCGAAGCGGTGACGCAGTGGGAGAAGGCAGGGCGGCGCGGGCAAGTCATCATGCCGACTGGCACCGGCAAAACCGTGGTGGCACTCGCTGCCATTGCGGCGGCGCGGGTGTCGACGTTGATCGTTGCGCCGATCCGCGATCTCATGTACCAGTGGCATCGGCGCATCCTCAAGGACCTCGGCTATGACGCTGGAGTCATTGGCGACAACCAACATGTCATTCGGCCGATTTCAGTAACGACCTACGACAGCGCCTACATTCACATGGCGCAGCTCGGCGATCGCTTTGAGTTTCTTGTCTTTGACGAGGAGCATCATTTGTCCGGCGCGTGCGTGCGCGAGGCAGCAATTTTGTCGGCGGCGCCGTTGCGACTGGGATTGACGGCGAGGCCATGGCGCGCCGATGGTCGGCACACAGAGCTCGAAACGCTGGTTGGTCCAGTCGTGTACGAGATGCCGTTCGACGCCGCTCGCCGCAATCGGCTGGCGGACTTCGATGTCATTCGCATCCCGGTCGCACTGCACGAGGAAGAGCAGGAGACGTTTGATCGCTGCAGCCGACTAATCCGCGATGTCATCGCCGAGCGCCGCCGTCAGAATCCTCGCTTCACGCGGGACGATCTTTGCGCTGAGGCGAGTGCTGATCCAGAGGCTCGTCACGCAATGAAGGCATTCTTTGCCAAACGGGCGATCGAAGACCGGGCGCACGAGAAGTTTCGAGTGCTGGAGGATCTCTTTCGCTTGCACTCGGGCTCGCGTGTGATCGTCTTTGCAGGGTCGAATCAGATGGCGATTGATGTCTCGCAGCGATTCCTTGTGCCGTCGCTCCTCGCGCACTCGCCGAAGTGGGAGCGGCACGCGGTACTCGATGGCTTCGCCAACGGCGAGTTCCCGGTCGTCGTCGCCAACCAAGTGCTCGACGAAGGCATTGACGTGCCCGACGCCAAGATTGCCGTAGTCTTGGGCGGACACGCATCGACTCGCCAAGCGCTGCAAAGATTGGGGAGAATCCTGCGGCGCGTTGGTGAGGCTCGCGCTGTGCCCTACGAGGTGGTGTGCGAGACGTCCGGCGAAACGCAACGGTCTCGAGATCGACGACGCAACGATGCTTACAGCCGAACACGCCATCGTTCGATATGAACGGAACCGGGCCATTCCGGATCGGCTCGGACGTACGACGCACGCCCGGTACGTCACGTATGCGGACTCGATGATCGAGGTGTATCGACAAGGGCTCGGTATCACGCGTCGCGATCTTTGACGTCGAATCGAACAGATTTTTTATGACGAACCAGAGTGCCCGCCTCGGCGCATTGCGGCGTTCTGTAAGTTGCTCGACGAGAGTTCGACGTACGCGGCCTCACCTCACGCGTGGAAACTTCGGTTAGAGATCTTTCGCGCGGCTGCACGGAGTCATCCACTCGTAACGTCGCGCGATCGTTTGTTTGACGCCACCGAACAGAGTGTGAAGGACACCATCGCAGCAGCGCGGGGTACCTCTTGGCCGACTATCGAGTCCGATTTGTATGCCGACGTACTTGATCGTCAGCGATTGCTTGCGTTCCAAGTCCCGGACGCGTCGAACCTCTTGTTGAGTCGATACAACGTCGCGCAACTCCAGGCGTGCCTGTACCGGGCGCGGGGAATGACGATTACGGCGACGACCGACTTCAAGACGGTGATTCGCCACGTGAAGCTACTTCATTTGCTGCACGAAATTCGACGTACTGAAGGCACGGACGAGTACACGATCGAACTCACCGGTCCGGCGAGTCAGATTCTGTCGACGCGACGATATGGCGTGCAATTCGCGCGGATGATTCCGCCGCTACTCGCGTGTTCCGGATGGCGCATGCGGGCAGAGTTAGGGACGCCGTGGGGCGGTTCCGCCACGCTTTCGCTTTCACCCGAGGACGGATTCGTCGGTCACCTAGCGACACCAGCCGAGTTTGACTCGTCGGTGGAAGCGCACTTCGCGAAGAGCTTTAGCGAGCGTCGCGACGGCTGGCAACTGATTCACGAAGGGGCAATTCTCCAAAAGCATCAACGGACCTTCGTGCCCGACTCCCTTTTTCGTCACGACGACGGGACCGAAGTGTTGATGGAGATCGTTGGCTATTGGACGCCGGAGTATCTCGAGTCGAAGCGCGAGACGCTGCGCGCGTTTCCCGAGCATCAGTTCCTGTTAGCTGTTCAAGCGGATTCGCTGCGAACCACAGAACTTCCGGCGCACGTCGTGTCCTACAAGACCGCGATCAAAGTGCCGAAGATTGTGGCTGCGCTCGAGGCGATGCGTATCAATGCGCAGAACAAGCGAGCGGAGTGAGCGCGAGTGTTAGCAGCCCAAATGACTTTCGCTACGGGCTGTAGTGTTTGGCCGCCTTTTTCTTGGATCTTCGTTTGACGGGCTTCGCGAGTGTTGCGACAAACTTGTCGAGCGCTGCACGTTCAGTCGGCGAGAGCGCAGCGACCGGACCAGCGCTCGTCGCAAATTGCATCGCGTCGTCGTCGAGATTCGGATCGGTTCGCCTCGCGGGGCGTGCGAGTAGATCAAGCGCTTGGGGTGGGAGCGCAAGCGATTCTGCCAGCTTCTTCATAGCTTTTGGCGCGATCTGTGACTCGTCGCCGCGCTCGATACTCGCGAGTGCGGTTGGCATGACGCCGACACGGCAAGCGACATCTGCGATCGTGAGTTGCAACCGTCGTCGCGAGAGCTCGATCAGACGTGCCAGTGCAACGCGCCGCGCAGCTGACGAAGTGTTCAGGATCGTACCGGTCGAGATCGCGCCTGCTCGAGTCGTCATTCCGCCAACCGACGGCGGCCCGAGTGTGTCCTCAGCATCTGCCATCCGGCGCAGCCACGCGTGATTGACCTGAATGTTTGCATGTGTGCTCATCGCCTTGCTCCTGTTACTCACGAACACTTGCGCTCAAGAATGCTGCTGCGCCGCACGTCGGCAGTTCGAAATACACCAAGCCAAGCTTCTTCGGATCTGGATCCATGCGGGTCATGTCGCACGCTCGCTCGTAGAACAATTCTGATTGCGCGAGTGCGTGGAGCCGACGCGGCCTTTGAATCCCTCGCGCATGCTCTGTCGGACTGCCTCGCGGAAGAGCAGGCTGCCGACGCCGCGAAAACGGGGCGACTGGCCGATGTCGGCGATGCGCCAGTTCCATGGTGCAGTCTCAAGAAACTCGATGTAGACGATCGGTTTGCCCGCATCGGAACCTAAACGTGTGATGTGCTCGGCAGTCAGTGTCAGCATCACGCCTTGCCATTCGTCGTCGCAGGTAAGCCCGATACCAGTAGCTTGGAGGAGTCGTAGCGCTGGTCCCCTGCCCGACCAATCCCAGTGCAAACTCTGTGGCCAACGATCGCCAGCGATGCCCGCGAGTGCGAGATTCATCATCATCTCGACCGTTGCGCCCGACCACGCGCGTTCGACGAGTTCGAGATGTGACGGCGCGAGGCCGCCGACGAGTTTCGCGACTGCGATGCCGCCCTTGTCGCTGCGGAGCAGTTCGATCGCACGCGGCCTCACAGGACGACGAGCTCCGACTTCTTCTTCTGGAGTTCGTCTTCAAACACGAGCTTCTCGCCTAAAGACAGTCGAACGTCTACGAGTTGATAGAGCCGAAGCGCCTGCCGCAACAGCGCGGTCTTGGAGAGGTCTTTCTTCGCCGCGAGCTCCTCGAGCGAGTCCATCTCGGCGGGACTCAAGTTCAAGGTCATCGTGCGTTTCGGCGTCATCGCGGTCTCCGTGGAAAGCATGGAGGGAATAGCTAAAAAACATAGAAGTAGCGAGGAGAATCTCGATGAGTCACTCGGAGTCACTCGAAGTTATCGGACAATGCTGTCTCGCTTCGCGTTCGCTGGCGCTCACAATGGGCGCGTGGATCGTGAAAGTGCCATCGTCGCACGCGCGAGCGCGCCTGGGCGAGGCGTTCGCGCCCTCCTGCGCCTGAGTGGGCCGCCGACCTTCGCGCTCCTGCGCGCGTGTGGTCCGCTCGAAGCTGCGCCGGTGCGCGGCGGGAGAACGTGGCGCATGTTCGGTCGTGTGCCGTGCCTACTCACGATCATGCCGGGACCGTCGAGCTTCACCGGCGACGACTGCGCCGAGATCGCGCTCGCGGGAAACCCCGACCTCGTCGCGGAAGTGGAGTCGCGACTACTCGCGGCCGACGCGACAGTGCGGCGAGCAGCGCCGGGCGAGTTCACCTGGCGCGCGTTCGTAAATGGCCGCATCGATCTCACCCAAGCCGAGGGGGTCGCCGCGACGATCGCAGCATCGACCGACGCAGAGTTGCGAGCGGCGCGAACACTTGTCGAGGGGGGGCTCGGGCGCTTCGTTCGTGACATCGCGGAACGTGTTGCTGACGACCTCGCGCTCGTCGAGGCGGGCATCGACTTCACGGATCAAGAAGACGTTGTTGCGATCTCCGCCGCTGCCCTCGCGACGGACCTCACGTCGATGATCGCGGCGCTCCAATCGCGGGTCGATCGCACGGTCCCGACCGAGCGGCTCGACGCGGTGCCTCGCGTCGTACTGGCTGGTGCGCCCAACGCTGGGAAAAGCACGCTGTTCAACGCGCTCGTGGGGCGAACGCGCACGGTTGTCTCGTCAGTTGCGGGGACCACCCGCGACGCGATTGCTGAACGGTTGAGCGTTTCGACGCTGACCGGGGCGATGGAGATTGTGCTCGTCGACATAGCAGGCTTGGATTGCGTCGAGTCTGGCCCGCGCGGCGAGCACGACGTTGCAATGCAGCGCGCCGCTCGGCACGCGATCGAGACTGCGGACCTCGTCGTGCGGTGCGTGGGGCCAGAATCGGAAGCGCCCGATGTTTCGTCGCGCGAGATCGTGGTCTACACGAAGGTCGATCTGGCGCGTCGAGACGGATTGGGCGTCTGCGCGACGACCGGCGCTGGTCTCGACGCGCTGCGGCAGACGATCGGTACCCGGCTCGCTGCGCGACTCGTCGGTGGCGAGGGCGAGACATTGATACTCGGCGAGCGACACCGCTCGCTCTTGATTGAAGCGATCGGTCACCTTGAGCGTGGACTCACGACGCGCGAGGCCGAGCTTGTCGCGGCGAATCTCCGCCTCACGCTCGACGCGCTCGGAGGGATCACGGGTGCCATCGCGCCGGACGAGGTGTTAGGGCGCATCTTCGGGAAGTTCTGCGTTGGAAAGTGAGCCTACTCACGATCCCTACTCACGATCTTTATAGGTCTTCTTGTTCTTGTCGGCCTGCTTTTGACGGGCGCGATCAAGCATCGTCTCGTAGATGCGACCCATCGCGTCCTGCTTCTTCGGTCCGGTTTTCTTCGCGGTCACAAATCCGTGAGTATCGATATACCGCTTCACCATCTTGCTTTCCCAGATGCCGATGCACGTCGACGTCAGGATGTACAGCGTGAGTCCGCTCGGGGCTAGGTAGAGCATGACGGGGAACATCACGATCATTACGACCTTCATGATCTTCTGCTGCTGCGCCTGCTCCGGAGTCATGTTCGGCTGCGGCGGCGTCATGTACTTCTGCTGCACGTAGAACACGAAGCCCATGAGAATCGGCAGCAAATTGATGCTTGAGATATGAAAGAAGCCGAGATTGAGCGGCGTCGAAAACGGGATGAAGTTGTCCGCGCGGGAGAGGTCGCCTAGAAACGGCCAGTTGTTGAATTTCTGGAAGATGCCAAAAAACGCGGGCGATTGCCGCAGATCCCAGTTGAAGAAGAGAACCGCGTACAGCGCGATCCAGATGGGCATTTGCAAGAACGTCGGCAAGATGCCGCCGACGCAACCGACTGGATTGACGCCCTTCTCGCGGTACAGGCGCATCTGCTCGGACTGCATTTTCTTCGGGTCGTCGGGGAAGCGCTTCTGAAGCGCGTCGAGCTCAGGCTTGAGTTCGGACATCGCGCGACCGAATCGCTGCATCTGGATCTGGGAGCGCTTCATGATCGGATGCAACGCGAGTCGCACGACGATAACGAGCACGATGATTGCGAGTCCCCAATCAAACACGACCCAGTCGTGAAGGAACGCAAGGAACGCGTACATGCCGTTCGCGAGCCACGAGAACGTGCACCAAGTGCAACAGCTCGAGAGCATGTACACGATGAGTTCGCTCATCGAGAGTGCGCGGTATGGCTCGACGACTCCGAGGAGGCCCGGATCGAGCGGACCCGCGAAGACGCCGAGATCGAACGATGCCGTCCCGCCGGCCGCGACGTTCGCCAAAGGGCTGTGCAGCTCGGTCAGCACCGCGCGATTGGTTGCGTCGGCGCCGTTGTCGAAAACGCGGATGAACTCGATGCTCGGAGCGAGTGAGTGCGTTGGGTTTGCCTCGGTCCAAGGCGCGTGCACGGCGATCGCGAAGTAACGGCTCTTTGAACCAAACCACGAGAGCGTGAACTTGCCGGTGGCGGCCTCAGCGTTTGGCCAGAGCTCGATCTGCTTCGCGTTGACCAGCTTGTCGATCGCGCCACGCTCGAACATCTGTCCGGTGGAAATGACGTCGTTTTGTTCCGGATCGCGATCGGTCGGAAGGACATAGCCAAACTGGAGTCGTCGTGCATCGACATACGACGTCGGATCAATCGCGAGTTCGCTCGGACCGTACTGGACCCAGCGCAGAGAGGCTGGGGCGTTCGAGAGGTTCCACACGGTTTGTTGGAGCGCGAGGTCGAACGCGCTTCCAAGAACAAACTTCCGCTCGATTCGGAACTGGACGACACCGCTCGCGTCAACGAGTTCGGTCGCGAACTGCCCGGTCGACTCCTCGCTCCACACGGCACCGAACAGTTCGACCTTGCTTCCGTTGACCTCGATCGATCGCACCGCCAGCACAGGCACGTCATAGGTGACGCCGCCTCGAAAGAGCGGGAGCGTCGACGCCAGCACGTAACGCAAGTCGTCGCTCGGCATCGGCACCGACGGATCGACGCGATGTCGACGC
This sequence comes from Phycisphaerae bacterium, assembly GCA_034440475.1. GTDB lineage: Bacteria > Planctomycetota > Phycisphaerae > Phycisphaerales > SM1A02 > JAEUIT01. The sequence goes on from JAWXCC010000152.1 coordinate 9,076, forward strand.
GCCTGATTGCGCACCGTCGCGTTCAACCAATACTCAGAAAAGACGATCGACGAGATGCCAGCGGCGTTCGGCGCAAAGTCGATACGGAACGGGAACTTCGTCTCGTCGAGCGAGCCGAGCGGTAGCGCGAGGCGCGTCGCGCTGATGGCCCGATCGGGCGTAGCGGGACGGGCGGTGAGCGCCGCGGGTGCGGATTGGAGTACCGGCGCGGTGGGTGGTGCGGCAGTACCTGCGGTTGAGCCAGTCGCAGGGGTAGTTGCCTGCGCCCTAGCCTGCGCCAGCGTGGCGGCAGATGCGGGGGCACCGTCGGCTGGAGTTGGCGCCGCGGTTGGCGCCGCGGTCTGAGTCGCTTCAGGTCGCGCTGGCCGATTGCGAATGACGGCGAGCAGCACGGCGGTCGCGGCGGCCACGACAACGGCGGTGACGAGAAACCTTCGGAGTCCGGGACTCATGCAGGGCTACACAAAGAAGAGGAGGGAAACGGCCCGTCGACGCACGAGCGTCGACGGCATCTGGTCGTCCCGGCTCCCTGACCGAGGTCGCCAAGAGCGTTCAAACGCGCTCAAGCGCGCTGTTCGTGAGAGGTCGCTCTGGACGCGTCGCGAGTGGCCGTGGAAAGGTCAATCGGAGAGGTGGTAGGGCGATTTCACTTAACGACCTTCGAGGAGTCGGTCACCGAGCCAGTTGCTCAGCTCGGGCGTCGCGTGGATTCGCTCGACCGTGCGGTGCACATCGTACTCCACACGGTGGAACTCGATTCGGTTGACGGGGCGATCGCCGTCGTTCGTCGCGTCGAGGATTGCGTAGCTCGCGCGGGGGTCGCCGTCGCGCGGCTGGCCGACCGACCCAGGATTGACGATGGCTTTCTCCTCGGGGCGAAGGACGTACACGCCGTCGAAATCCTCTGGCGGATAGAAGTCAGGCTCGTCGGTAAAGACGCCTGGGACATGTGTGTGCCCGACGAGGCAATAGCGCGGAACGTGCGCGAAGATCTGCGCGACCTTCTGCGGGCTCGACAGCGTGTCGTCGGGAAAAAGGTACTCGTTGATGCATTTCCGCGGCGTTCCGTGAACACAGATGAAGTCGTCGAATGCCTTCCGAACTGCGAGAGTCATGAAAAACTCGAGCCGCCGCTGCCGATCAGATTCGATCTCGCGCTGCCGGCGTTCTTGGGTGTCCGGGCCGATCTCGCCCGCGTTCCTGAGCGCTTCGAGCTCCGCGAGTAGGCGAAGGTGATGGTTATTGATCTGATCGCGGGTCCAGAACGCTGCGCGGCGCGCGGCGTCGTTGAAGTTGGTTGGCTCGTAGAGGACGGCGCAATCATGATTGCCCATCAACGACCATTCACACTTCTGTCCGACGATGTCGACGCACTCGACCGGATCGGGCCCATAGCCCACGATGTCTCCGAGGCAAATCATCCGGTCGACAGATTTTGTCGCGACGTGCGCCAGCACCGCCTCTAGCGCGGCGAGATTCGCGTGGATGTCACTGACGAGAGCGGTGCGCACGGTTGGAAATGGGGGAAAACGGTAGATGCTAGAGCGACTCTAACGAAGCGTCAAAAGCTGGGTGCGCGCCGGCAGAGAAGATTTGATTCTGCGGTCACGGTTCTGGTCAAGCTTTGGTCAGGGTTTGGGGCACCGCGCAAGAGTCCTCCCAGAATTCAGTCATCCGGAAGCAAAACGGTAGAATCCGCAGCCCGCCGCGCTGGCGCATCGCTCACGCGCCAGTGTGGCGGCGGTCGTTTTCGCACGCTCACCGTTGGCTCGAACACCTTTTTATAGCAATGGACACGAAGCACTTCGATCTGATCGTCATCGGAAGCGGACCTGGCGGCTATGTGGGCGCGATCCGCGCAGCCCAGATGGGTATGAAGGTTGCCTGCATCGAGCGGAGCAAACTCGGAGGCGTGTGTCTGAACTGGGGATGCATTCCGACGAAGGCGCTGCTCCACAACGCGGAGCTTTACATGGAAGCGATCCGACACGGTAAAGAGTGGGGGATCGACATTGACCCCGCGGCCGTGAAGGTGAACTGGGAGAAAGTGATCGGGCGCAGCCGCGCGGTCACCGGGCAGCTCAACAGTGGCGTCGGGTTCCTGCTGAAGAAGAACAAGATCGATCATTACGAGGGACACGCCCGCATCGTGTCCGGGAAGACAGCAGTAGCGCCGTGCAAGGTCGAGCTCCTTGCTGCGGATAGCGACTACTACAAGGGCACCGGCGACAAGGTGCTCGGTTCGCTGACCGCCGACAAGATCATGATCGCGACGGGTGCTGCCCCACGACAATTGCCGGGCTCGCCGAACGATGGGAAGACGATCATCTCGAGCTACGACGCGCTCACGATCTCAAAGCGCCCCGAGCGCATGGTCATCGTCGGTTCGGGCGCGATCGGTATGGAGTTCGCCTACTTCTTCAACGCGTTCGGGACGGACGTCACTGTGGTCGAGATGGTCGACCGCATCCTGCCGGTGGAAGACGACGACATCTCGAAGGCCGCGCTGAAGTCGTTCACGAAGCAAGGCATCAAGTTCCACCTCGGCCACACCACGAAGTCGATTGAGAAGAAGAAGGACGGCGGCGCGACAGTCACGGTCGTGTCGGTCACCGACGAAAAGGCTGTGCAGAAGCTCGAATGCGATGTCGTGCTGGTTGCGATCGGCGTGCAAGGCCGCTTCGATGGTCTCTTCGGGCCGGGCGTGAGTCCGCGTGTTGAGAAGGGCCACATCTGGACCGACTACAAGGACAAGCCGGAACCGACCTACGCGACAAGCGTGCCCGGGATCTATGCAGTCGGCGATGTCATCGGTCCACCGTGGCTCGCACACGTGTCGAGCGAAGAAGCGATCACGTGCGTTGAGCGGATGAAGGGCCACCACACGCTCGGCGTCGACTATGGCTCGATTCCCGGCTGCACCTACACAAACCCGCAGATCGCCTCGATCGGGCTCACAGAGCGCGACTGCAAAGCGAAGAACCTTCAATACACGGTCGGCACCTATCAACTCAAGAGTCACGGTAAGGCGATCGCCGTGGGTGCAACCGAGGGACTCGTGAAGATCATCACGAGCAAACCGTACGGCGAAATCTTGGGCGCACACATCATCGGCGAGGACGCCAGCGAACTCATCGCCGAGATGGGATTGGCGAAGCGCCTTGAAGCGACGGCCGAGGACATCATCTCCACAATGCACGCGCACCCGACGATGGCCGAATCGATTCATGAAGCGGCGCTCGGTACCGAAAGCCGCATGATTCACCAGTGAGTCTTGCATGACCGAAAACGAAATGCGTCCACCGTCGGGCTGGCCGATCCTCACCGTCGTCTTGGTGACAGCGTTCGTGATTGGGCCGATCTTCTTCGTCGTACCCAAGCTCGCCGAGGCCTCGGCCGCAGCGGTGGGATTGCTCGTGTTCGTCGGGCTCCTCGTCGAACTCGCTGCCCTGATCATCGCGATGGGGCTCCTCGTGGTGAATCCGAATCAGGCGCGCGTGCTCGTCTTATTCGGCGACTATCACGGCACGGTGCGTCGTGACGGTTTCTACTGGGTCAATCCGTTCTATTCCAAGAAGCGAGTGTCGCTCCGTGCACGCACGTTCGAGACCGGCGACACCGTGACCTCCGACGTGAAAGACGCCGCTGGCCGCGTGGTCACGCCCGGCGCTCGATCGCGTCAACCTGCGAAGGTGAACGACCTTGACGGCAACCCGATCGACATCGCCGCAGTCGTGGTGTGGCAGGTGACTAACACCGCGGACGCGCTGTTCGAAGTAGAGGATTACGCCGAGTACGTGCGGATTCTGAGCGAAGCCGTTCTGCGCAACCTCGCTAGTCAGTACCACTATGACCACGCCGACGCTGCGGGCCGTTCTTTGCGCGGCACCACCAGCGAAGTGGGCGAGCACTTGCGACAGGAACTGCACGAACGCCTTCGGAAGGCCGGGGTCGAAGTGCTTGAGGCTCGTATTTCGTACCTCGCGTATGCGCCGGAGATCGCTGCAGTCATGCTTCGCCGGCAGCAGGCCTCGGCGATCATCGCTGCACGGCAGAAGATTGTGGAGGGCGCGGTTGGGATGGTCGAGATCGCGCTCAAATTGCTCGAAGAACGCTCCATTGCAACCCTCACCGCCGAAGAGAAGGCGCGAATCGTCGGCAACTTGCTCGTTGTCCTCTGCAGCGATCACGGGGCACAGCCGGTCATTCCGACGGCAATCAACTGAGGCACATGAACTCTCTGCCGGTCATCGGCATCGTTGGCGGGATCGGCAGCGGCAAGAGCGTCGTCGCGTCGATGTTCCGCGAAGAAGGCTGCGTTGTGAGTGACTCCGATCTTCTCGCCCACGCCGCACTGGGTGATCCGGCGGTGCGCGACACGCTGGTGTCGTGGTGGGGGCCAAGCGTGCTCAGTGCGGCCGGCACGATCGATCGCGGCGCCGTTGGTCGAATTGTTTTTGCCAACACAGACGAGCGACGACGTCTTGAAGGCGTCATTCATCCCTGGATCGGACGCGAGCGCGAACGCGCTTTTGCCGCCGCCCTTCCCAGCACAAGAGCCTGCGTGATCGACGCCCCACTCCTCTTTGAAGCGGGTCTCCGTGACGCCTGTAATCTTGTCGTTTTTGTCGATGCGACTCGAGCGGTTCGGCTCAATCGGGTGAAATCGCGCGGCTGGAACGAGGCCGAGTTGGCACGGCGCGAGTCGGCGCAATGGAATCTCGACCGTAAACGAGCGGTGTCCGACATCATCATTCGGAACGAGGGCGACCTCGTAACGCTCCGGGAACAGGTGCGCGCAGTCTTAGCAAAGGCCGCATCCGCTTGACCGGATCGAACGATTGCGCCATGATGCCACGGTCATGCGGTCGGGTCGCCGGGAAATGATTCCGGGACCGCCGCGAAAAGCGCGGCGCTCTTATGAGCGCTGCCCGGCTCTGCCCGGCACTGTCCTGACGTTGGACGGTCGGAGCATCGCCAGCCCAACAGCGTCAACTGCAACGTGCATTGACAGGATTGTCTTCGCCACTCGCGCGGTGCTTGCCGCGCGAGTCGAAACGTCAAAGGTACAGGGATCGTTATGAGCGGAAAGACCGGTCGTCGTCGGCGTCGCAAGGGTGGAAGCGGTGGTAGTGGAGGTGGGGGGGGTGGAGGCATGTCGCATGCTCCGGCGATGCCAACGGTGACGTTGACGCCAGGCTCGGTGCCGTCCGATGAGCAGCTTGAACAGGAGGCTCTTGCGCTCGAGCAGGAGATCCAAGGCAAGTACGACATCGCGAAGAAGGACGACCTGAATCTCGCGATGCTTCAGCGCATGACCGGCGAAGAACTCGCCAAGCTCGCGAAGAAGGAAGGGCTCGAAGAAGTTTCGATCCCGAAGCAGCGGCTCGTGTTTGAGATCCTCAAGCAGCGAGCAAAGAAACACGGGTTAATGGTTGCGGAGGGGACGCTTGAAGTGATGCCCGATGGATTCGGGTTCCTTCGCAGCCCCGAATACTCGTATCTCCCGTGCGCCGACGACGTGTACGTCAGTCCGTCGCAAATTCGCCGATTTGGCCTTCGCAAAGGGCAAGTCGTGAAGGGGTTGATCCGCCCCCCGAAGGAAGCAGAGACGTACTTCGCACTCCTGCGCGTGGAGAGCGTGAACGGTCGCGATCCGGCAGTGCTGCACGATCTGCCGACCTTCGAGAACTTGACCCCGCTGCACCCGAACAAGCGGATTCAGCTCGAATTGCTTGGTCAGCCGAACAAGATCGAGACGCGCATCATCGACATGGTCACGCCACTTGGCTTCGGGCAACGCGCGCTCATCGTCGCACCGCCGCGCACCGGCAAGACCGTCATCTTGCAGCAACTCACGAACGCCATTGCGACGAACCACCCCGACGTGCACATCATCGTGCTGCTCATTGACGAGCGGCCCGAAGAAGTCACGGACTTCCGGCGGAACACGCCGAAGCGCGTCGAGGTTGTTGCGAGCACGTTTGACGAAGAGGCGACGCGACACATTCAGGTCGCCGAAATGGTGACCGAGAAAGCGCGGCGCATGGTTGAGTTCGGCGATCATGTCGTGATTCTGCTCGACTCGATCACCCGCTTGGCACGCGGCTACAACAACGCGATGCCAAACTCGGGCAAGATCGGCTCGGGCGGCGTGGACACGTCAGCGCTCATCAAGCCGAAGAAGTTCTTCGGTTCAGCGCGCAATATCGAGCACGGTGGATCGCTCACGATCATCGGTACGGCGTTAGTCGATACCGGCAGCCGCGCCGATGAAGTCATCTTTGAAGAGTTCAAGGGCACCGGCAATGCCGAACTGCATCTCGACCGCAAGCTCGTCGAGAAGCGCATCTATCCAGCGATCGACGTGTCAGCGAGCGGCACGCGGCGCGAAGAGTTGCTGCTCGACACCAAAGAACACGAACTCATCGTGCGCCTGCGGAAGGTCATCAGTGATATGAATGTTGTCGAGGCGATGGAGCTGCTGAAGACGCGCCTCGGGAAGACGAAGAGCAACGCTGAGTTCCTCATGACGATGAATATGGGGTAAGCCGGACATGGATCTCACCCACCCATTTCGCTGGCTGCGCTGGCGGCTCCAGCTTGCGGCGATCGGAGTTCGGGTCCGTCCGGCGGTAACGCTGCCGATCACCTTCGAAGGCCGCAACTGGCCGATTCCGACCGGCGTGATTCGCCCGAGCGACATCTGTTACTGCGGGGGCGTTGGTGAGGAGATCGATCTTGAGCTGTGGTTCGCGCGAGTGTGCAAGGCAGATGTGTTCGCGTTTGATCCGACGCCGCGCGCGATTGCGTTTGTCGAGCGACTCAAGGACCGGCCGAAAAACCTCGTGTTCAAGCCATACGGGCTGTGGTCCGAGGACACATCGATGCGCTTTTACGCCCCAGACGATCCGACCTGGGTCTCGCATTCGGTCGAACATCCCCGCGCAAACGACGGCCGGGCATACTTCGACGCACCATGCCTGCGTTTGAGCACGATCATGAGAGAGTTCGGTCATGATCGCATCGACGTCCTCAAGATGAACATCGAAGGTGCCGAATCAGCGGTGCTCGACAACATGATGCGAGAAGGGATCCGCCCCAGAATGCTTACGCTCACCTTCGAAGGCAAGAACCGCGTCAGTAAGACAGCCCGCTATGTTCGCGAACTTGATCGATACGGACTGGTGTTCGTCGCGCGCAACCTCTGGGTGTTCACGTTCGTTCGCAAGGACTGTCTCCCCTCTTAGACGTGACACGCTGCATGTGCGTCGCGCGTAGTCTCGCCTTCACTTCTCTTCTTTGATGGGTAAGCGCTGATGGCTTCATACAGCGATGGAAAGCCTCGAGTCGTTGCGGCTCCGACTCTCAAGGAACGCGTGTATCCCGAAGCGCGATTCGGAGGCTTCACGCGCTGGGACGGAGCTATCGCGTTCCTCAATCGCGTCCACTCGCTGCTCCCCGAACGCGGTGTGGTGCTCGATGTTGGTTGCGGTCGAGGTGCTGCTCAGGACGATGCTTGCCGGTGGCGCCAGCATCTGGCCGATCTTCGCGGCGAGGATCGCAGAGTCATCGGAATCGACGTCGACGTGGAAGCTGGCCGGAGTAACCCGATCATCGATGAGTTCCGCGAGATACCGGCGAGCATGCGCTGGCCGGTCGACGATGCGAGCGTCGATCTCGCGCTTGCTCGCTCCGTGCTTGAGCATGTCCCAGACCCCGAGGCATTTTTCCGTGAGCTGTCGCGGGTTCTCAAGCCCGGGGGTGTCTTCGCGGCGCACACGCCGAACCGCTTTGGTTACCCAGCCGTGGTCGCCTCTCTGGTACCGAACCGGTACCACGCCAAGGTCGTTGAAAAAGCGCAGGGCGACCGCGAGGAGCAGGACGTGTTCCCGACGCTCTTTCGCTGCAACACCAAGCGCAGATTGCGATCGCTGTGCGCTGAGCAAGGGCTGGACCCGTACGTCTACGCGTGGGAGGCGGAACCGGGCTATCTCTCGTTCTCGCCGTTCCTTTACCGCGTCGGTGCAGTCGTACACCGATTGATTCCGCAGCCGATGCAGTCCGTCTTGTTTGTGTTCGCCCGGCGGCCCTGAGGCAGCTCACCTTTGAGAGTGCGTCTGTGGCGCCAGCAAATTGCCGGTCGGCGCGGTGAGGGTCGCACAGTCAACGGAATCGACATCGATGTGGCTGCTATCCCTCAGCCGGTCTAGGCGGTGTTTTTCGTGTGTGCTCGTGGGAGCTGAATGCACTGATCTGCTCGGTGAGGGCCGCGGTTTCGGCTGCGCCCCATTCCGTCCGTCCTTGCGTCAGCGCGCGCTGCTGTACGACCTGCGCTGCGGGCACGATGTTTCGGATCCAGCTCGCGGTCATCGCGATCGACCAAGCAAAGCTGTAAGTCGTGGGAGGCACTCGGCGTCGAGCGCGCAAGTCATCGATGACTCGCCGAACGACGCGCCGATCCACGAAGTCAGCAATCGGAGAGTCAGGACCGACGGCTGATTCCAGCCGCTCAAGAAACGCACTACCGCCGAAGTTCTCAAAATCTGGAGACGAAAAACCGGACTTCGGGCGGATCACCGCCTCGCGTGGAGCGGATTGAAGCAAGAGCAACTTCAGCGCGTGTTTGGGCGCCATACTTCCCGGCCATCGCTGCGCGCGTCGTAAGGCGAACTTCACAACTCGCTCAGCGAGGAACGGGTAGCGAATCGAGCACTGTGCGTCGGCAAAGTGCGAGAAGTTCTTATGCGCGAAAACCCCAGCGCAGACGAGGCCCAAGTCTGCAAGCGGGATGCGGGCAAACGAGTCATCTCTTGGACGAACCGGATCGATCCAGGTTTCCATCGCTCCAGTGACTTCCGCAAGGTCATTGGGGTCGACGCGCAAGCCGAACCCGAGCATCGAGTGCTGCGCGATTGATGCGCTGAGTTTTGGCATCGTGTACAGGCGATGCGCGATTCGTGTTGCGCGCTCGAGACGACCAGTCGATCGCCACAAGCCAGCGTTGACGTACGCGAACGATGCGAGTGCTTTCATCGCGCGCGGGATGCGGTTGATTCGCGCGTACGCGCGAGATTTCGCGAAGAGTCCGAACGCGCCATCCGCCCCAGTGCCATCAAGTACAGGACGCGACGTGCCGTAGCGATCCAACACGTGCGATACGAGGTAATGCGTTGGAATCGCAGAGTGGTCGCAGAACGGCTGGTGATAGCGAAATGCGGCGCCGTCGAGGATCTCTGCAACCCCGTTCTCGTGCCCGCGTACCGAGTCGAACTCGAATTTCAATCCCGCATTGATCGCGTGAGCCGCGATGGTGTCGGGCGAGTTGTCGCCGAATGAGTAGTGGACCAGCGAAGTGTTAGAGAACCCGAGGCGCTTGAGTCGAGACGCCAGAACACCCGAATCCACGCCGCCAGAAAAGAGCAGAATCGGATCGGCAACACAGGCTTCCTCAAGCTCGGCGTCGATCGCGTGCGCGAGCGCGTCGATCTGCGCGGCGACAGGTAGGTAATCGTCCTCGGGCAGTAGTTCCGGCCACTCGACCGACGGACTGGCGCGCATGCGGAAGTCACGCAAGTCGACGTGCGTCGTGTAGCCCGGAAGGAACGTGCGCTTCTCAACAAACGTGGTGAGCGGAGGGACGACCGCACCGTAGAGGAGGAGCGAGAGGACACCACGGGGATCGAGCCGCATCTCCGGGCGATGCACCATTCGCGCGTCACCGGAAATCACGAGGCGGTCCCTGTCAATCGCCCAGTACAGAAGGTCGACGCTCGGAAACGGGGAGAAGACCGTGAGAGTTTGCCCTTCGAGCACTACCGAGCCGCCGTGCTGGTACCGCACGGCGGTCCGAGGCCAAGCCGAACCACAGCGCACGACAAGGATTTCCGGGTCCATTTTGGTCATGCTAGCTGCTAGGCCCGAGTTGCCAAGCGGAGTAACGCTGGCCAGTGCGATCTAATTCTGCGTGTCGTCGCGGCCCGCCGAAGTAAGCTTGCGTACAGAGAGGGGTAGGGGAGATGTCGGTGCGGTGTCGGGTCGGGTCCGTGCGGGGCCCTGCTCGGGCCACTTCCGACTCTGTTCCGATTCAGTTCCGGGCTCGCTTCGCCTCCGGAGACTCTTCCGTGACCGACCGACACTGTTTCCTTCATCGTTCTCGCGCGATTGCCTCTGCGCCGCGCGGGATGTCGCTCGTCGAGATCATCGTCGTGATTGGCGTGATCGTGCTCCTGGTCGCCATCCTGCTGCCCGGCCTCTCGGTCGCGCGGCGAAACGCGATCGCCGCCAAGAGCCAGAGCAACCTGCGGCAAATCCATACCTATCTGACCGAGTACTCAACCAGTAACCGCGACACGCTTGTCCCGGCCGCGTTTGACTACTCGGCACAGGCCGGCGACCCGCGGGTCACAGTCCGTTCACCCTCACCGCCGGGAGTGAACCCGCCGCTCGGAGACCCTTACAAGGGTTCTTGGTCCGACATTTTGTGGGCGTATAACAAGATCGGCCCGCTGAACCCCACCGGTGACGCGGGAGATTACGACTATCGGTTCGATTCACCCGACGCCGCTTTCTACGACAAAGACCCGGATGAGTCGTCGAACGTCCTGCGATCAGCCGCCAAAATGACGAAAACGGTTGGTGGCGATGGAGCGTTCCCCTTCGGAACCGGTTCCTTGCAGACCGAGAAGGATCAGCCTGGCTACTTTGCGGCGAATCACTTCTTCGACCTCACCACCAACGGCAGCCTTTGGTACACGACGGGCCAGATCAAACGACCCGCTATGTCGGCCTACTTGGTGGACTCCTTCGGCGGTGAGGTGACGACGCTGACCGGCTCGTCACCAGCGCAGTACCAGCTTGAGTACATCGACTTCCGATATCCCGGTGACCTTGCGAGCATGCTCCTGCTCGATGGCCACGTCGAAAATCAGCCTGCGTGGGACTCGCTGCGCGACCTCGAGCAGTCGCGGCAGATTCGCTTCTTGAAGCTAGACCAACAGCAGGCGTTCTGATCGGGCGTGAACCGCTTGGGGATGGTCGCCTCCTCTTGCGATCCGTTCGAGCATCGTTACACTACTCGCTCCACCGTCCCGAAAGGGGCGGTTTTTCATCGGTGGCTGATTTCGAGTTTGTGAGCCATGTTGCGATTCGCGCTCGTGCACTCAGGACGCTCGAAAACTGCTCGGATGAAGGGTGTGCGCCGGGCCGACGGCCGGTGCGCGCGGAGCATTCCGTCGGTTCGGGCGACGCGCCGGACGTCGAACGGACGGAGCATTACGACAAGCCTCTGCTCGTCTGTACGGAGTAGTTTGTCTTGGATCTTGGATCGATACCGGCGTGCCAGCGTGCGTTTCATGCTGGATGAGCGTGCCACCGTAGCTCAGTGGTAGAGCACACCCTTGGTAAGGGTGAGGTCGTGGGTTCAAGTCCCATCGGTGGCTCTGGTGTCTCCGCTTCGTTCGCTCCATCGGGTTCGCTCGATCGAGTCCGCACGGTCGGCACACCTTTCACGAGATCGAGATACTGTCGTTCGCGTCGTTTTCTGACCCGTCCCACAAACGCCCCACTTTCAGTCCAGTTTCAGACCAGCTGCAACCAGTTGCAGACCAGTCGCGGACTGGCACGCCCTCTCTGTCGGAGTACCTCATGGCCAAGGAAAACTTTGTCCGTACGAAGCCCCACGTGAACGTGGGCACCATCGGTCACGTCGATCACGGCAAGACTACGCTCACCGCAGCGATCACGGTTGTCCAAGCGGCGAAGGGTCTTGGAAAGCCGACGACATACGACCAGGTCGCGAAGGCGTCGGAGTCGGAAGGTCGTCGCGATCCGACCAAGATCGTCACGATTGCCACCAGCCACGTTGAGTATGAGAGCGCCAAGCGCCACTACGCTCACGTCGACTGCCCCGGCCACGCCGACTACGTGAAGAACATGATCACTGGTGCCGCCCAGATGGACGGCGCGATTCTCGTCGTGTCGGCCTCGGACGGTCCGATGCCGCAGACCCGCGAGCACATTCTGCTCGCCCGCCAGGTCGGTGTGCCGAGCGTCGTCGTGTTCCTGAACAAGGTCGACCTCGTCGATGACGCCGAGCTTCTCGACCTCATCGAGCTTGAGGTGCGCGAGCTCCTCAACAAGTACGACTTCCCTGGCGACACGACGCCGATCATCCGCGGCGCAGCGTTTCCAGCGCTGACGAATCCGAAGGATCCTGAGAAGATCAAGTGCATCGCTGAGCTCATGGACGCGCTCGACACGTTCGTGCCCGAGCCGATGCGCGAGACCGACAAGCCGTTCCTCATGTCGATCGAAGACGTGTTCTCGATCAAGGGCCGCGGCACCGTTGCCACCGGTCGTATCGAGCGCGGGCTCGTGAAGGTCGGCGAGGAATGTGAAATCGTCGGACTTCGCGCCGACACGCGTAAGACGACGGTCACCGGCGTCGAGATGTTCCAGAAGACGCTCGACTTCGGACAGGCGGGCGACAACGTCGGCTGTCTGCTCCGCGGCGTCGAAAAGGACGACATCGAGCGTGGCCAGGTGCTCTGCAAGCCGGGAAGCATCAAGCCCCATACGCAGTTCGAAGCACAGGTCTACGTGCTTACGAAGGAAGAAGGCGGCCGTCACACGCCGTTCTTCACCGGCTACAAGCCGCAGTTCTACTTCCGCACCACTGACGTCACCGGCAAGCTTGAGTTGATGGGTGGCGCTGAGATGTGTATGCCCGGCGACAACGTCGCGGTGAAGGTTGACCTCGAAGAGAAGCCCGTCGCGATGGAAGTTGGCGTTCGCTTCGCAGTTCGCGAAGGCGGCCGCACCGTCGGTTCGGGCGTTGTAACCAAGGTTCTCAAGTGATTTCACGCCGCGGGCGCGAAGCCTGCGGCTGACATGTGCTGTCGCGATAAAACGTCGGTGCCGAGGTGGTCATCACGCGCCTCGGCACCGGCGGTACCGACGACGGCAGAAGAAGCGCCAGACAGCTGATTTCGACAGGATCCGAAGGAGCCACACCATGGCAAAGAAAGCAACCGATCGCGAGTACGTGTGGCTTCAGTGCACCGAGAACGGTGACCTGAACTACCGGACGAACATCCGCGTCAAAGGCGGAATCTCCGAGAAGGTCAAGGAGGGGTTCATGAAGTACAGCCCCCGCTTGCGGAAGCACACGCTTCACAAGATCAAGCGAAAGTAATCCAACCCAACTCTCCGCCCTCGCTCGGACGCACACACTGGAGTGCGCGAACGGGAGCTGAGTGTTAGGGGGCGAGGATAGATCGGCACTCAAGCGACTCGTCGCCAGTTGGCGAGACGCCGCTGAATCGAGCCTCTCCCGCTCTACGCCAGTAGCTCAATTGGTAGAGCAGCGGATTCCAAATCCGCAGGTTGAGTGTTCAAGTCACTCCTGGCGTGTTCTGCTCGCGGCTTCCTCAGGTCGTCTGAGGAGCACTTGCTGGCCTCGCACTCGTCCGTTGGGTTTGGGTTTTGGGCCGCACGTCGGCGAGCCAACAGGTGCGGGTTTCACCGGTCGATTTTCGACTCCTTCTCGGAGCCTCCATGGCCTCGGGCATCTACAAAAGCGGTCAGGGTTACTACACGCGAATGGGCACGGCAGTCAGTGCCTCGCTCATCGGTCTGCTCGGCCTCTATTGGCTCTGGGGCTACGCGCTCAAGTGGAAAGTAGGCACGGTCAACCCGACCTACGTCGCTGCCGCAACCGCGATCGTCCTTGGCGGAATCCTGACGTGGTTCGTCTATGACCTCGTCTTCCGTCGCCATTCGACGGGCGACTTCTTTATCGCGACCGAAGGCGAGTTGAAAAAGGTCAACTGGTCCACGCGCCGTGAATTGGTGGGGTCGACGATCGTCGTCATCACCACGATGGTGATAGTCACCATCTTCGTGTTCTTCGTCGACAAGATCTTCCTGATCTTCTTTGGTTGGATCCGCGTGATTGACCTTCCACCACCGTAATTGTCGCTGGTACGCCTCTTCCTTCCTGTTTCTCGTTTCCTCGTTCTCGTTCCCCCTTTCAGGCTTCTCGGCGCCAACGCACGGCCGATGCCAAGCGAGCCCATGCAGACCCCTTCATTCGACGAGATGCCGACCGAATCGTCGCCCGAGACGCACCCCGATCTGAGTCCGGGAGGCGACGGCGACCACATTGACGAGATCGCCCTAACCGACGCAAACGAAGCGGATCAGCCCGCCGGACAGAAGTCGGGCAAGGTTCTCGTTTCGGGAAAGAGCGCGGAAGCTGCGACGAGCACAACGCTGAAATCATTCGGCGTCGCGACGAGCAAAGCGCTCACACCCGGTGCCGGCAAGAAGGGCCGCGCGGCCGCCGCCGACAAAGAAGCCGCAGCCAAAGCAGAAGCGAAGGCCGAACGCCAGAAGGAACAGGCGGCCGACGGTGCCGATGAGATCTTCGATCCCGCTGCCGACCTCCCCATGTATCGCGAGGGGATGGACTGGTTCGTGCTTCGCGTCGCCAGCAACAAGGAGTCGAGCGTTCGCGAGACGCTCCTCCGCAAGGTTCAGATCGAGAGCATGGAACACCTCGTTGGCCGCATCATGGTGCCGACGGAGAAGACGAAGACTCTCAAGGGCGGCAAGCAGCGCGTGACAGAGACAAAGCTCTATCCGGGCTACGTCTTCGTCGAGATGAAGCTTGAGCCAGACGGACGAATTCCGCAGGACGTCTTCTTCCTGATCAAAGAAACCACTGGCGTCGGCGATTTCGTCGGCACAGCTGGACGGCCGACGCCGATGGCGCCGCACGAAGTCGAGAAGATGCTCTTCGACTCGCGTCGGCCAGAAGAGACGCCGCAGGTGAAGATGGAGTTTGTGAAGGGCGACGCTGTCACGATCAAGGAAGGCCCGTTCCAGAATTACGAAGGCAGCGTTGACGAGGTGCTACCCGAGAAGGGGCTCGTCCGCGTGCTCGTCACGATCTTCGGTCGGCAAGCGCCTATCGAACTCGAGTACTGGCAAATCGCGAAGGCCGGGACCTAACACTTACGATCGCGCCGTACACTGGCACCGACATGCTTGCACGATCGCGTTTCAATTCGTTTGCTATTCAGTCGTTCGCAGTCGGCGCGTCGGCAGCCCGCGGTAGGCGGCTTTGCCTCGGCGGACTCGCGCTCGTCGTGATGAGCGCCGTCGCGTTCGGATGTCAACCGAAGCAGACATTCCCCGCGACGGTCGGTCGCCCGGTCTTTGACACCAACGTGCCTCCGATGCCCGACCTCTGCATCGTCGCAGTCACGACCGGCCACGCGAAGAGTTCCGTCGTAGATGAAGCGATCATTTACAACCTGCCGCCGGGGATGAACAAGACCGCTTGGGACAAAGTCGACGCGGGTCTTCCAGAATCCGCTCGGCCATCTGAGCCAGGCGACGCGAAAGCTATCAACGTCGTAGAGCTGCGGATCGACGGCGGCAAAGCCGAAGTGGACGTTGTCGTACCGCAGGGTGAGATCTACCAGTTTCTCACGATCTTCTTGACCGGCAGCCCGTTCGGTCCTTGGCGCGTCGAGTACGTTCAACCGTGGCACCTCCGGACGGCGGCGCCCGCCTGCAACAATCCTTGGATCGCCCAGCCTGCGGCGATACCGGCTGACGCCTCCGGCATTCCCGCAGCTCAACCCGCGCCGGTGGGATAGCCGCGGCATCCGTCTGATTCAGCTGTCGGGACGCGCCGTGCGGTCCGATACTCTTTCCGCGCTGGAGTTGGCGTCGAGCCCGCAGGAGTCGCGCAGAACCGTTTGGTTCCAGAGCGGGCTCGTGTTACTCTCCGTGGGGTAAGTGCTCCGCCGCAGAATTGTGTCGGCGCACTTCAGAGTGATAGTTCGCTTCGGCGAATCGCCAGTGAGGGAGAGGCCTTTCGTGCTGTGGCCACCAGTGGTCAATGCACGGGCTCGTCGGAAGCGACGCGTTGGGAAAAGGGCTTCTGTCATCTTGATGTCCGGGTGCGCGGCGGTAGCCGTGCACGCGGCGTGACGTGCCGACGCGGAATCGGCGCAACCGGCGGTGGACCGTAGTGGGTTCGGTGGCGATCGCGCAACCGAGCTTGGAGAGGAGAGCAAAGATGGAGTGGAAACTAGGGAGGATCGTTATGCGTCCAGTGTGTTCTGTAGTTAGGTCGGTTGCATTCGCGAGTACGATCGCGATTGCGAGTTCGGCGACGGCCGATCTTATTGTCGAAAACGGACCGGTGAATCCGCAGGGAGCAATCTCTGACGCGTTCTCATCGGGCGGCACGTATGCCAACGCGGTTTCGATTGCTCAGACTTTCAGTCTTGAAGATTCGGTGCAGCTCACCGGACTCTCGTTCTGGGGTTCCAGTACGAACTTCTCCGGTGGCGATCTTGCGAACTTCAGCGCGTTCAATGTCGTCATCTGGAACGCGGACTTCTCGCAGCAGGTCCTGAATTGGACGATCTCACTCGCGAGTTTTTCGACGACCGCGACCGGCAACGAGAACCTTTTCAACTCGCCCGAGTATCGCTTCGACACTGCAGTGCTCGGGTCGCTCGCGTCAGGCACGTACCAGATGAACGTTGGTGCAGTGCTCGCCGACGGAGCTGGCGACGCATTCGTCTGGTCGCAGGGAGCGGAACCGACCGGCGTCTGGGTGACGACCGCACCCACCTTCGGCTCTTGGCTCGAAGCGCCCCCGGGAATCGGCGAGGAACGTGGTGGTGCATTCCGCCTCGATGGAACGATTCCCGCACCGGGAGCGATTGCGCTGCTTGGCCTCGCCGGACTTGCTGGCCGACGTCGGCGTAGCTAACGCATCGTTAGAACGAAATGACCGAAACGAACGCGACCCGCGGCCAATACCGCGAGTCGCGTTCGTTCATTCGTTCCCAACGCAGCCCGACGAAGCTCACGCGCGACTCAGGAAATTCGTAAGAACGAAGATCTGCCGAATTCGAAACGACATGGGGCTCTCAACCAGCGCGATTGCCTTGAGACTCTCCAGTCCGGAGGGGAACCAAGCCTTACGACAGCTCGGAACGTGGTCAAGCCAGAGTGGTGGTTTGATTTTCATCTCCTTGCAGAGATGCTCGGCGGTCGCGGCGAGCAGCGCGTCGAACCGCTCGCTGCCCTGCGGAAATGGGGTCATTAGCGCTTGGATGTCGCGCGTACGTCGAAAGTCGTCGACGAAATCCATGAGTAGGAGCATCGCATGCTCTGGATCGTCGTGCATCTGCTGCCATGCATCGCCGATCAAGATCATGGCTCAGTTGTCTCGAAAAGTTCTTGAATGAAGAACCGAGTCGCGGGGCGGATGTCCTCGTTCGGGTAGTAGCTCGTCAGGATCGCGAAGACTTGCTCTGCACTAGCACTACAGCGCTACGAAAACCCGCTGCGTAACCGACTCGTCTTCCGATGGCTCGCGTACGACGCGGCGTTCCGCCATTGGTGATATTCAATCCGG
>JAWXCC010000153.1:0-4215 GCA_034440475.1 Phycisphaerae bacterium
GAATGTCTTGTCCGTTTCATCTTCGAGAGTCTCCAAAGCCCGACCGGGGCTCATCGGAACTCTCATAAGGACTGGCTCAGAAATCGGGGAGCAGGTCAGTTGGTCCATGCTTGGTTTTCGGCCCTCCCTCAATGTTGCGGATGTCGCTGCGTACACGCCCTCGCGCCGAAACCGACGCATCCCCCGTCATGGGGGTGGGCCAGCGATGGCCCCGGTCGCACTAGCGACGAAGCTAACGGGCGCTGCACTTCTAAGCGGGGCTTGTGCAGGGATGTCCGGAGTTTTGAAGACGGACTCTGGTTGCCCGTCGCCGTCGCGCTTGCGCGCCACCCACCGGCGAGTGCCCCGCAAGCCCGGCTCGTCTCACTACGACGGCAAGGAGTGGTCGGTCGAGGGCGACGACGAGTTGGCATCGTCGACGCGGAAGTTCCGTCCTTCTGTCTGCTGTAAAGCGGCGCTGAGTGTGTCGATCGAGTCGTGGATCCACGAGTGGCAGAACGGCGACTCCCGCGAGCGGTGTGTTCCCACCGGTCAGCGTGCTAGCTGGCGGAGTTCGCGGCGCGTGCGGCGTAGGAGCAAGACTCGCCGGTGGATCGCCGAGCGCGGCGGGCGTGGTACAACAGCCGTTGCGGCGGTCAGGTCCCGAAGAGGAGAAGGTTCAGCCGCCCGCGTTGAACCAGTTATAGCACGATATCCGTATTTCGAAAGTGTTCTATCTACTTTCGACCACGATCGGTCCACGAACCAGCGATTTCACTGCCACCAGCTCAGGCCGGCGTCCCCGCCGCGCGTTCTGGTTCGGCTTACAGCTGGCGATTCTTTAGCGGGGTGTTGTGTCGCGCTTCGCTGGCCGGGTCGCGGCGCGTGTGCCAACACGGAAGCAAGCCACAACAGAAGAGAGTCTTTACGACTCATTCTTGAAACCGAGTTTTGCTAGCAGTCCATCAAACTGATCGAGCGTGAAGAACTCGACTACGAGCCGGCCGGTCCCCTTCTTGCGCCCGAGCTGGATGGCAACTCTGCTACCAACGTGCTCTCCCAGACGGCGCTCAAGGTCGCCGAGGTGTGCCGAAGCGCGCCGACCCGCGTCGGTAACCGCCGAGGCAGGCGACAACTGAGCCTGCTGGAGAGCGTGCTGGACTCGACGCTCAAGCTCGCGAACCGACCAATCACCCGCGATAGCCGCCGCGGCGAGAGTTTGTCGGAGGTCGACGCGGGTGATCGCTAAGAGTGCCTTCGCGTGACCTTGTGTTAGTTTTCTTTTGCGGACCGCGTCCTTAGAGAACGCGTCGAGTTCGCCAAGCCGTAGAAGATTCGTGATGCTCGTTCGATCCAACCCGAGCCGGCTTGCTAACTCTTGGTGGGTGAGTCCGAATTCGCTGCAGAGTCTGCGAAGGGCGCTGCAGCGCTCGATTGGGTTGAGGTCTTCGCGCTGAACATTCTCAATGAGCGCCCACTCGGCGGCAGTCTGATCGTCAATCGCGTGGACGATCGCAGGAATTGTCTCGAGCCCGAGGAGACGGATCGCGCGCCATCGACGCTCACCAGCCACGATTTCGTAGACGTGGTCGTTGTCCTCGCCCACTGGTCGAACGACGATGGGCTGCATCAGTCCAGCAGCGCGGATGCTGTCTGCGAGCGAACTGAGTCCTTGCTCATCAAAGTCCTCGCGCGGCTGCCGTGGATTCGGACGAACACGGGCTACTGGGAGATTCTGAACCAGCAAAGACCGGACGTCAGCGGGAGCGCGCTGCGGGTGCATCGAGCTCGCCCCAACACTCCGAGAGAACGCCGTCGAGTTCGCTTGGCCGGGGCCCGACCCAGTTGACCCCGCATGGAAGTCGGCGCCCTCGGTCCCACCCGTCGGTTCTGCGGAACCGGTCGGGTGGTTGCGCGGTTCGCGATTTCTCTGGGTGGATGCCGAGGAGTCCAGATCGAATGGAGCCAGAGGGATTGACGCAACAGGGTGGCCAGCGTGCGCGCCTGCCAGCGCTGACCTCCCCTCGCCCGGCGCTGCGACGACGGAGCCCAGCTCTCCCGCTCTGGTGTCGCGCCCAAGACTTGGACCTGTTCCCCGTGGAACATGGTGGGCATCGGTTGAAGACAGGCTCTGGATCCCAATCGCGACAGGCGTCTCTCCCGAAGCGTCTGCGCTCGGAGCGCCGGGCTTGAAAGTGCCAGGTCGTCCCGGCTCAAATGTGGAGCGGTCTCCTCCGAACTCGGCCTGCAGCCCCAAGTTCCCCGTGGAACCTACGGACGCCGGGTTCGGGATAGCTTTCTCCCGAGCAATCCTGGCGGTCTCGAACCGTCCGTCCGACGGCGACTCGTACTTCGCGGGACTTGGAGCCGATACAGCCCGCGACGGCTCGGTCGCAGCGTCCGAAGTCGAAGCCCCGCGCTTGGACTCGGGGAGCCCAGCCGATGAAACCGATATCTGCACTTCGGGGACATTAAGTAACGAGTCGAGCCCTCGTCCGAGTCGACGTGGTGGTTGTTTCTGAGGGCCCACGCCAGCTGGCTGGTCGGTCAAAGTGCCTCCGATCATGACTTACGCCACGCGTCATGCTAGTTCCACGTGGAACACTCCGAGTGCGGTGACTCGATCCGCGTGTTATTCGTCGTTTGACTCGCTCGATGATACCGCGGTTGAACCCAGCTCCCATATTTAGTGATCTTTTTCTTTTCTCGGGTCGCGAGCTCTGACTCCTGTTGTAGGTGCGAGACGCTAGGTGCGAATACCGCCAATCGGTGCTCGATCGATAGCCGTCTGGAGCGTCCCTCCCAGCAGATCCATACCGAACCTGCCGAAAGTAGAGTTTTTCCATCTAGGCGCCCTCCTTGCAGTAGCTTGGTGCGAGCAGCCGGGGGCTGAATCGTCGGACCGCACAGACGCTTTCGCCGCGCCGGCGCACACGCTGGAGCTGATTCGCGCAGCCCTTACCAGCGCCTCGCCTGCGTCGCCGTCATTCATTGGCTTGGCTGCGGGCCCGCTCTGCACGCACGGGCGTCTAGTCGAGCGAACCCCAACACCATAAGGGCGTCAACCGCCTAGTGGACCACGTCGCCCAATTCTGTAGCTGAAGTGTCCTCAAAACCGATCCTCTTTCCGGGCATGTCGCCCACGATCAAGGAGGATCTTCATGAAGAAATGGATCGTCTCGCTGGATGGCGAGGAACGAGGCCTGCTGCGGCAGATCGTCAGGACCGGCACCGCCGCGGCGTACAGGATCCGGCACGCCAACGTGCTGCTCGGCGTCGACGAGTCGCCGCTGGGCGCGAGCTTCGGCGACACCGACGCCGCGCGGGCCTACGGCATCTCCGTCGGCGCAGTCCATGCGCGGCGGCGGCGCTTCGTCGAGGAGGGACTCGAGGCGGCGCTGGGACGCAAGAAGCGCGAACGGCCGAGCGTCGCCCGCATGTTCGACGGCGCGAAGGAGGCGAAGCTGGTCGCGATCGCCTGCGGGAAGGCACCCAACGGACGACGACACTGGACGCTCGGCATGCTCGCCGACCGTGTCGTCGAGCTCAAGATCGTCGCGCGCTGCTCGGCGTCGACGGTGCTCCGCACGCTTCAAAAAACGAACTGAAGCCATGGCTGCGCCAGATGTGGTGCATCCCGCCCGACAAGGACGCGGCGTTCGTCTGCGCCATGGAGGACGTGCTCGAGGTCTATCACCGCCCGTACGACGAGAGCCGCCCCGTGGTTTGCTTCGACGAGAAGAGCAAGCAGCACGTGGCCGAGACGGTGACGCCGATCCCCGCACGGCCCGGCGAGCCGGAGCGGTGCGACTACGAGTATTCGCGCAACGGCACGGCAAACATATTCATGAGGGTCGAACCGTTGCGCGGCTGGTGCCACGTCGACGTGACGACGCGGCGGACGAAGGTCGACTTCGCGCGCCAGGTGCGTGACCTAGTCGACGTGCACTATCCGCGGGCGGAGCGGATCACGCTCGTGATATGGACAACCTGAACACGCACCGCATGTCGAGCCTCTACGAGGCGTTCCCGCCGGCGGAGGCGCGACGGCTGAGCGCGATGGAGCGCCAGGCGATCGGCGGGCGCGTCGCCGACCAGCCGACGCTGCGCAAATGCGCGGCTACGTGGGAGTCTGATCGCAACGGGAAATTCAACCGGATCGACTGGCAGTTCAGGACAGATGACGCACGCATCAAGTTGCGACGGCTCTACCCACAAATTTCGGCGACGTGATCC
>JAWXCC010000154.1:0-3761 GCA_034440475.1 Phycisphaerae bacterium
GCATCGTCGCGCGACCATCAGAAAACTGCATGATCTAGGCTTCCGACTCACCGGCATGCGGCGATGCCAGAGAGAATAAGGGGCGCTGTAGTGCTAGCGCGCGATGCCAAACTCAATGCCGTTACGGCGGCGCGCTATCTCGATCTGCTTGAGGCCTCGTTCCTTATCCGCCGACTGCCGCCGTTCTTGAAGAACCGCAGTCTGCGCCTCGTGAAATCGCCAAAGCTGCACTTCACCGACAGCGGCCTCGCGGCGCAGTTCGCGGGTATTACTTCTCTTGAACCGGGACGCGACGACATGCTGCGCGGCGCGCTGTTCGAAACACATGTTGCGCAGAACATCGCCGGATTACTTGAGGCTCATGTCCCCGAACCGCACATGGGCTATTGGCACGAGCAAGGTCGTCACGAAGTGGACTTCGTCATTGAAGTGGGACGCAAAGTCTTCGCCATCGAGGTGAAGGCCGCGACGCGATGGAGCGCGAATAACCTCTCCGGTTTGCGAGCCTTCCTTGAGCGAACGCCAGCGTGTGTGGCCGCAGTGCTGGCTTACAACGGGAAAGAAGCAGTTGACTTGGGTGAGCGGTTGTTTGCGATTCCGTTGGGGCAGCTGCTAACGTGATCCGCGTCACGGCGAGTGGCGACCAAGCGAGCCGCCGCGCGGCTGAAGGCTTGTATAGAGTGACGACTGAGGATCGCAAAGATATAGATTGCTGGCCGCTGCTCTGGCACTCGGACAGAAGCGCATGGCGGACACACCCATGCGCCCCGCCCCGTGAAAGATGCAGGCCGCGTACTGCGCGGCAACGCTGCGTCTACGCCTGCGGCGAAAGTCGGCGATCGATTGCTGCAAGCGCTTTCTGAACCTTACCAGCCCAGCGGATATGGATGTCAGCATGGAGCGAACCTGTGAAGGGGTGCGGCCGCTTACGGCACTGCTCAGAATGGCGAGTACTCTGCCGACATGAAGACACCTCTTCATGTCTTTGTCATCATGCCGTACGGCATTCGACCAATCGATGACGGTCGGCAGCTACGGTTCGATGCGATCTACGACGAACTGCTGAAGCCGGCGCTGAAGAAGGCCGGGTGTGTCGCGTTCCGCGCAGATCAGGAGAATGCAGCGGGCGATATCCGTACTGACATGTTCTACGAGCTTGTGACCGCAGACGTGGTCATCGCGGACACCTCGATGCAGAACGTGAATGTGTTCTACGAGATCGGAGTGCGGCACATGACCACGCCTCGAGGCGCAATTCTGGTGGGAGCAATCGGTACCAAAGCTCCGTTCGACACGGGTCCCGATCGCCGAATGCTCTATGACGCGTCGCCGTGGGTCGAGCCGAACAGCGGGCCGACGCCGAACACCCCCGTGCCGCCGAAAGACGCGCTCGTGAAAAAACTCGCCGGAAGTCTCCGCGACGCCATTGCAGCGCAAACGACGAGAATCGGAAGTCCGATCTTCTCCCACCTCACAGGACTCAAGCCGTGTGATCCGTCGTCGATCACCGCCGGCGAGGCGGTCTCGCTCGGCATGCAAGTCGAGCAATTGATCGAACGCATCGCGAATGCTCGTGAGTCCGACAGGCCCGGCGACATTCTAACAATCGCCCAGACTGCGCCCACGTCGACGCTGCGGCGGCATTTGATGCGGAAAGCCGCCCGAGCGTTGATCGACATGCGGCAGTACGTCGGTGCACTTCGCGTACTTGAGCAACATCATGACGACGTCCCTGACGACGTCGAGATGGAGTCCTTGCGCGGCATGGTGCTCAATCGCGTGGGCCGGGGAGACGATGCGAAGTCGCTGCTCGATCAGTTGGGGGCAAAGAACGCGACGAACTCAGAGACGGCAGGCATGCTCGGTCGAGTTTTCAAGGATCGTTGGCGCGCCCGATTCGAGATGTCCAGCGATCCCGCTCAGCGTCTGAAGCTGGCGACGACGGTCGAGGCACTGTCCGATGCGCAGCGAAGTTTCGACTGTTATGCCGGCGCGGCCCGTCCCAATCTCAATCGGTTTTATGTCGGAGTCAACGCTATAGCGATGGGTCGCCTGCTCCAGCACCTTGCGATAATGACAAACACGCGCGCTCGCGCGGTCAACGAGCAAGACCTCGCGGATCTGCACGCCGCTACTCGGTGCGCCCTCGGCGAGGAGATCCGCCGGGTCGCTGCACCGCCAGGAAATCGGGGCTCTGACGCCGTTTGGTGCCATGCCACGCGGGGAGAGTTGGCGCTCTTGGGAGGCGACTCAGCTGGCGCGGAAGATTGTTACAACGATGCGGTGCGGGCCGATCCCAAACCGTTTGAAGTCGACTCGATGTTGACTCAGTTGCGGCTCTACGAACTGCTCGGCTGGCGACCGAATGAGACTCGCGCGTGCATCGCGCAGCTCGAACCATTGCATCAACCCAGAGCCAAGGGCTTCGCTCGCGTCGCGGTCTGCAGCGGACACATGATCGATCAGCTCACGCGATCGACGCCGCGATTTCCTCAGCAACGCGAGCAATTCGTCCGCGAGCGAATCGCCGAGACAATGGACGCATGGAAGCTCGGGCCGAACGATTTGGCGCTCTGCGGTGGCGCCCGCGGTGCCGACACTTGTTTGCGGAACTGGCGATCGAGCGCGGCAGCCAGGTCCAACTCCAGATCGCGCAGCCTATCGCCGAGTTTCGTCGCGAGTCGCTTCATCTGGAAAACAATGACTTCTCGTGGGCGGAGCTGTTTGACGAACTCGCAAGAAACGGCGCAGTCGTGTTTGCCCGCGACGAGCTGTTAGGCAATCCGCCAGCGGGCGTATCAATCTACGAACAGACGAACCGCTGGATTCTGAATACTGCCGTCACGCTTTCCTCAGGACCGATTCTCGGCGTGCTTGTCTGGGACGGCAAGGACAGCGGCGACGGCCCCGGTGGAACCTCGCACTTTCAGAGAGAATTGCTCTCGTTGAATTGCACGCCGCGCTTGATAGATCCGCGGCCAACGATTTCGATCAACACATAGGGTCCCAGACCAAAGGTGAACCATGGACGTCAATACCGTATTAGCCAAAGTGGGGAAGCGACGTCTGCTCGCACTCGACGGCGGCCGCATCAGAGGAATGATGTCACTCCAGATCCTCAAGCGGATCGAGAAAATCGTGCTGGAGAAGGAGCTTCCTGGTGTGACGACATTAGGAGACTACTTCGATTACATCGCTGGCACGAGCACGGGCGCGATCATCGCCGCATGCCTCGCGCGAGGAATGTCTGTCGCGGAAATCGAGCAGTTCTACAAGCGCTGCGGACCAGACATGTTCGTGCGGGCAAATCTGTTGAAACGATTGTCATTCACCAACAAGTATGAGAGTGAGCCGCTCGCAAAGAAGTTGCGTGAGGTACTCGACGAGAACACGACGCTGGACGACCCCACGCTGAAGTGCTTGCTCATGATGGTGCTGCGAAACGCAACGACCGATTCGCCGTGGCCGCTGAGCAATAATCCACAGGCGAAATACAACAACCAAGGAAGGGACGATTGCAATCTCGGGTTGCCGTTATGGCAAGTCGTTCGCGCCAGCACTGCGGCACCTTACTTCTTTCCTCCAGAGTCGATCGAACATGGATCGACACCGTTCGTGTTCGTCGACGGCGGTGTCACGATGTACAACAATCCCGCGTTTCAGTTGTTTCTCATGGCGACGCTCGAGCCTTACCGTCTTCAGTGGAAGGCTAGCGAAGACGACATGCTCCTCGTATCCGTTGGTACGGGTAGCGCCGCCGC
>JAWXCC010000155.1:0-6652 GCA_034440475.1 Phycisphaerae bacterium
GCTATAGGGCGAGTCCGGTAGTTGTCAACGGTTCTGAGACACCCAACGAAGAAAGATTACTGAGCGACGACGGCGACAGCCGTCGTCGTATTGTTGATCCAGACGGCTGACGGGAGCGGAGCCGGAGCCTTGCGAACGAAGTGTTCCGGACACGTCATACGCGACACACACGTTGGAGGCGGCGCGGTAACGCGACCGCCGCGGCCGGGTGATTTGGCGAGAGCCGCCGAACCGCGTCGAATATCCACATTGGTGTCGCGAAGGCGATGACCAGGGCACTGAGCGGCGAGGAGTTTCCTGAAGAGGTGTTGTCCACTATGGATCCGTGCGCTTGTGTGAGGCGGCGTTGTCCGACGCACCCCCACTACCACTCGCGGCGGGCTGGTGCGATTGATCGGTGAAGGCGGCATGGGCACGGTCTACGAGGCCGAGCAGGACAACCCGCGCCGCACCGTCGCACTCAAGATCGTCCGGCCCGGACTGATGTCGCGCTCGTTGCTGCGGCGCTTCGAGCACGAAGCACAGATGCTCGGCCGGCTTCAACATCACGGCATCGCGAGCATCTACGACGCTGGCACCGACGTCACCGACGAGGGCGAGCAACCCTACTTCGCGATGGAGTTCGTCAACGGCCCGACGATCACCGCGTTTGCTGCGGAGCACAAGCTTGGCACGCGGCAGCGACTGGAGTTGCTGGCGAACGTCTGCGACGCCGTCGAGCACGCGCACCAGAAGGGCGTGGTTCACCGCGATCTGAAGCTAGGCAACATCCTCGTGGAAGGGAACGACGCGCCGCAGCCAAAGGTCCTTGACTTCGGTATTGCTCGCGCGATCGACTCCGACATTCAGACGACCACTCAACAGACCGATGTGGGACAGCTCATTGGCACGATCGCGTACATGAGCCCCGAGCAGTTGGCGGGTGATTCGTCGCAGATCGACACCCGCAGTGACGTCTATGCCCTCGGCGTGATCGGCTATGAATTGCTCTCGGGCGTGCCGCCGTTTGACGTGCGCGGCAAGACGATCCCTGACGCGGTGCGCATCATCAGCGAGCGCGACGCTGCGCCGCTGAGTATTTTCGGTCGCGGGTTTCGCGGCGACATTGACACCATCATCGCGAAGGCGATGGAGAAGGATCGCGCGCGACGCTATCAAAGCGCTGCAGAACTGGCCGCCGACATCAGGCGCACTCTGCGCGACGAGCCGATCCTGGCGCGGCCGACGAGCGCGACGTACCAGCTCAGGAAGTTCGCGAAGCGGAATAAGGTGCTGGTGGGTGGCGTGATCGCTGTGATCGTCGTCCTCATCGCTGGCGTCATCGGGACCAGCATTGGAATGTTTCAGGCGCAGAGCGAGGCCCGCAAAGCCGGGCGATTGAACGAGTACCTCAAGGGGATGATCGCGTTCCTCGATCCAAGTAAGACGAAGGGCCACGACATCACGCTGCGGCAGGTGCTCGATGATGCGAGTCGGCGCGTCGACTCGGAACTCACGGATGAGCCCGAGATCGCTGCTGAGCTCTTGCAGACGATTTCCGTGGGCTACGAGCAGCTCGGCGTGTTCGACCAAGCCGCGTTGCACTCGAAGCGATCGCTGGATCTGCTCGCCACGCTCCTCGATGAAAACGATCCGCGCCTGATCGACCCGTGGCACCACTACGGATTGCAGTGTTTCAGGGCCAACGATATTCCGATGGCTGAGCAATCGCTCCGGCGCGCGCTTGACCTGAATCGAAGACGCGCTGGTGGAGCGGACTCAGGCGTGCTGGCGACGATCCGCGAACTTGGCCATCCGCTGCAGCTTCAAGGCAAGCACGGCGAAATCGAACCACTCATAGCCGAGGCGATGGAGGCTTCGAAGCGATTGCCTAGCGAACCACGCAAGGCGGCTCAATGCCTGCACACGCTCGGCGATATTCTCGCCACGCAACATCGAGTGGTGGAAGCCGAGGCGACGTACCAGCGGGCGCTGGACATGTATCGACAGATCCGCTCCGATCCAGTGCCGGGCGACTACTTGGTGCTGTTGCGCGACTACGCGACGATGCTCAAGTTATTCCAGCGCTGTCCCGAAGCAGAGGCGCTCGGTCGCGAAGCCGTGGAACTGTCCCTCCAGCAATACGGCGATGAGCACGAGCAAACAATCCTGTCGATGAACAACCTGCTTACGAGCCTGCGAGCCCAAGAGAAACTCGACGAAGCTGAGGTGCTGGCCCGCTCGCTCCTGACTGTGTCACGCAAGCTCTACGGCGAGCAGACGGACGCTACGACGGTGGCACTGATGAATCTCGCCACGATCATGCGGGCGCGTCATGCTCCGGAGCCAGCGCTTGATATGTACCGCCAAGTGGTGGAGCTGCGCCGTATGCCAGAGTTGAGCGACGAGTTGGAGCTGGCGAAGGCGCTGGGCGGAGAGGGAGTGTCGCTCTTCGACCTAGGACGCGCGAATGAGGCCGAGGCGCCGCTGCGCGAATGCCTCAAGATCCGCGAGCGCAACCAGCCCGCCAATCATCCGAGCATCATGATGGTTCGGAACGCTCTCGGTGCCGTGCTCGTCGAACAGGGTCGCTACGCGGACGCCGAGCCATCGCTCGTGTCGTCATGGGAAGTGCTTCGCAATGTTCCAACGAGCGCAGGGCAAGTGCGCGGTGACTGTCTCGCGCGTCTGGTCAAGCTGTACGAACGATGGAACAGGCCGGAAGAGGCCGAGCGATTTCGTTCCTTGATCGCTCCGTAAACTGAGGCTCTCGCAAGGCCAACGGAAGGCGCTGCGCCTCGAGCGATCGCGTCCCCAACTCGAGCTCGCGTTCGGGCTGCTCGAAGCCTATCGAGATCCAACAGGACACACCTGAATGGCGTGTGTGCGTCCAGTATGACTCGCAGTACGACTCGCGCACGCTCAGAAGAGCACGCGCCGCTTGCTACCCTGGTTTGGTCGGATCAACTCACCGAAGGCAGACAGCATCCGCCGCTTGCTACCAGATCCCGCTACGGCTTCGGCGGCACCTCTGGCGGTACGTGTGCGTCCCGTTGCACCTTGCATGCCGTTGCATACGCGTGTCCGATGTACGCTGACGACGCTGGATCGTGGATGCAACGCGGGTGAAACGTGTGTGTCCGGTACGCGCGGTACGCGGGGCAATCCCGTCAGCCTCGCAACCGGGTCGCGCGTGGGCGTGTCGGTACAACAGCCTCCGACCAAGATTGATCGACATGACCGACCAGCCCTCGTCCATTCACCAAATGGTGCCCGGTCGTATTGCGACGCGGCGCGGCGCCAGTGATCGACGGGGGTGGACACGCTGGCTGCCCGGGCTTCAGACGTTGCGGACCTATGAGTTGGCCTGGCTGCGTCACGACGTCATCGCCGGACTGGTGCTGACGGCGATCTTGGTGCCGGTTGGCATCGCGTATGCGGCAGCATCGGGGTTGCCGGGCATCTACGGTCTCTATGCGACGATTGTTCCGCTGCTGGCCTACGCGATGTTCGGTCCCAGCCGCATCCTAGTGCTGGGACCCGACTCCGCGCTGGTCGCTCTCATTCTCGCCGTTGTGATGCAGCATGCTGGGGGCGACCCCGCGCGTGCCGTCGCCCTCGCCGGCATGATGGCCGTCGTCTCCGGATTGGTGTGCATCGTGGCGGGTGCAGCGCGCTTGGGGTTCATCACCGAGCTGCTTTCGAAGCCGATCCGCTACGGGTACATGAACGGCATCGCGCTGACGGTCCTCATCAGCCAGTTGCCGAAGCTTTTCGGATTCTCGATCGAGAACCTCGGGCCGCTGCAAAACTTGTGGTCCATCGCAACAGGGGTGATGGGAGGAAGAGCCAACTGGACGGCGTTCCTCGTCGGCGCAGGGACGTTGGCGGTGATTCTGTCGCTCAAGGGCTGGAGGCGCGTGCCAGGCATTCTCCTGGCGGTGGTTGCGGCCACGTCCGTCGTGGGGTTCCTAGGACTTGCCGAGACCGCCGGAGTCTCGGTGCTCGGATCGCTGCCGCAGGGCCTTCCCAGGTTCGTGATCCCGTGGATCACCTACGACGATCTCGTTCCCGTCCTGATCGGCGGCTGCACCGTCGCACTCGTTTCGTTTGCCGACACGAGCGTGCTCTCGCGCGTGTACGCGGCGCGGACTAACACCTTCGTCGACCCGAATCAGGAGATGGTGGGACTTGGCGTAGCCAATCTCGCGTCCGGCTTCTTTCAGGGCTTCCCGATCTGCAGCAGTTCGTCACGCACGCCGGTGGCCGAGGCAGCGGGCGCCAAGACCCAACTGACCGGAGTCGTCGGCGCCGTCACGGTCGCACTGCTGCTCGTGGCCGCGCCGGACCTTCTGAGAAACCTGCCCTCAAGCGCACTCGCCGCGGTCGTGATCGCCTCGGCCATCGGACTGATTGTCGTTGCCGACCTCCGTCGGATTTATCGCATCCAGCGTTGGGAGTTCTGGCTCTCGATTGCCTGTACGGTCGGCGTGGCTTGGCTCGGCGCGATCCCGGGCATCGGTCTGGCAATCGTGGCTGCGGTCATCGAGTTTCTGTGGGACGGGTGGCGCCCCTACTCCGCGGTCTTGGGCAGAGCTGAGGGCGTCAAGGGCTACCACGACATGACACGCTATCGCGACGCCCGCCGAATCCCGGGGCTGGTGCTGTTTCGCTGGGATGCCCCCCTGTTCTTTGCTAACGCCGAACTGTTTCACGACCGCGTGCTAGACGCGGTGGCGTCATCGCCCACACCCGTGCGCTGGTTAGTCGTTGCGGCCGAGCCGGTCACCAGCGTTGACATCACCTCCGCCGACATGTTGGCCGCGTTGGACGAGACGCTCCACAACGCGAGTATCGAGCTTTGCTTCGCCGAGATGAAGGATCCTGTCAAGGACAAGCTGAGGCGATTCGGCCTCTTCGCGCGGCTCGGCGAACAGACCTTCTTTCCGACCGTGGGCTCCGCAGTCAGTCACTATCTCAAGGCGCACGATGTGCAGTGGGACGACTGGGAAGATCGCAGGCCATGAGCCGGGCTCTACCCAGCGCTTCGCCCAGCGCGTCGCGTCTTGGTCCGTGACATCGCGGGTTCGAGATGTGCCATGAGTGCGCGAGCCGCTCGCACGTTTGTGTAGGTGTGTGTCTCGTATGAACCCCGATCGCGATACATACGCCGCGATAGGTTTGTAAGGCGGTGGACTAACGATGTACCAAGCTCACGAGCTGCCAAAACTGAATGTTTGGTTGCACTGGGATTTTCCGCTGGTGGTTGGATCATGGCACGTCGGATCGATCTTCGGACCGCTTGCGACAGAGACTGACATGCTCGTCGTGCTTGGAGATCTGCACGGCGTCTTCATCTACACTGAGTGAAAGTCTGGCCCAGACGACACCAACGTCGACAATATCGACAACATCGCGATTGGCGCATGCGTCGGCGGAGGCGGAGCGGGTTGCTCTCCTGCCGACATCGATCAGAGCGGCACCGTCGGGGCGGCTGATCTGGGGATCTTGCTCGGCGCCTGGGGCGGCGCGGGCAGCGCGGATCTCGATGGTTCCGGTTCAGTCGGTCCGGCTGATCTGGGTATACTGCTGGTCCTTTGGGGTCCTTGCAACTAACAAGTTCTAGGAGCGAGATCAACTATGAGCCCAACACTTCTTCGAGTCTCTATGCTCGCCAGCATCGGCGGCATTGGACTCTTGAGGGCAAGCGCTAGCGCCACCGTCACGACGTATGTCGACGTGGCTGCGTTCGACAATGCAACGAACACGTCGATCGTCGTCACCTTCGAAGAGCGCGAGTGGAATGTGGCGGTCAGTCACGAGTTCTTCGGATCGATTGCGAGCGGCGGAATCACGTTCGTGCCGATCGCATCGCCGCCCGTCCTTCTTCCCAACCTCTTCATCACGCCACCGAGGGAAACGCACTTCTGCTGCCCCTTGTCGTCACAAACGTTGACCTCATCCGGCGATGAGGACATCGATCTCGTCTTCGCAGCACCGCTCCGCGCAGTCGGATTCGTGTCGTACTCTAACGGCGGCCAGCCGATCGTCTATACCATCACGTTCGTGGGAGGTGGTCAGCAAACGATCATCAGCCCGCAGCCCCCTAACACCAAGGGCTTCATCGGATTCACGAGCAGCGAACCCATCGCCAATCTGAATTGGACCAGCGACATTGGCGCCATTGTCAACACTGGCATAGATGACGTCCGCATTGGAACGGTCACGTGCCCTGCCGACCTCGACGGTGATGGGATAGTTGGTGCAGCAGACCTCGCCATCCTGCTCGGCGCTTGGTCGGGCAGTGGAGTCGGCGACCTCGACGGGGGCGGATCGGTTGGTGCCGCCGACTTGGCGATTCTGCTGGGGGCGTGGGGTCCGTGTCCGTAGGTCCAGCCTAGGAAGCCCGCACATGTCGGCGTACGAGGCGGCCCGCGATAGACAGCGGGAGAGCAGGGATGACCGTGATTCACACGACCATCCCTACCGCCCCGCTGTGTGTGTGGGCTTCAGCTGCAGTCGAAGGTGTGTGGCCAATAGGCTTCCCCTCAGCAAGCCTCGCCTGACGCCGCCAAGAGTAGAGCGTCCACGCGCTGAGGCCGACGGACGGCGCGAAAGCTGCCGCGGAGAGCCTGCTGCGGTCCCAGCGGTGCAAGATGCGGAGGCGGTCGGA
>JAWXCC010000156.1:0-21538 GCA_034440475.1 Phycisphaerae bacterium
AATTCGGTACCGTTCCTGTTGTTCAACGATTGCGGCGGGATTCGGCTGCGGTGTTAGGCTACCTGTCTAACACGGTGCACTCGCCCGCGCGGTGCGGGTCAAGTACAAGTGAGGGCGAAGCTAGCAAAACATGTAGCCGTCACTTCGAAACTTGGTCTGCGTCACGCTCCTCGCTTCGGCGTTCGCGGCATGTCATCGAACAACGCCGCAAACGAAGATCAGCGTTGCCGAGGAGACCTTGGGCGAGGCGAGGGACGCGGGCTTCGATTGCTCGCGCGTCCTCGCGCAAGCGGAGCAGGGCGATCGCCAATCCATCGCCGAGCTTCTGAGGTTTAGCGAGCACGTCGATACCGCGAGCGCGCTCGGGCATGGTCTCGTTCTCATCCAGCTTCTCAACATCGTCGCTGATCGCACGTTCGCCGAAGCAGCGCGCGGAGAAAGCGCGGCCGTGCGCCGAAGAGTCGCGGACCTGCTCGACGCGGGGATCGACTACGTTGGGGTTCCGCAGCTCCAGAGGCCCCTTGCTCTTCAAGCGCCGCTCACGGCTGAGCTGTTTGCGATGGTCAAGAGCTCTCCCTAACACATCGTTCGTGCTGACACGCGACGTCGTACAGTTACGATGGTTCGAGGCTTTCGCCCTTCGCTGTTCGCCGCTGCGTGCAGCAGCGCTCGAAATCGCTAGGCCGCGGCACGAAACATGTGGGATGCGCAGCCATCTTTTTGGGAGCGGCCTGCGACGCGGAACGCAATTTCAGCCGTCGTTGGGGCGATCGTCGGGATCGCGATCGGATGCCTCTTCCCAAACTGGCCCACGGTCGTGTCGATTGTTCGAGTTGCGGATGCATTCCGAACCATTGGCTTGAGCTGGGACACATCAGGCTTGATCTGGTCGCTGCTGCCGATCTGGTTCGCCGCGGCGCTGGGTGGCATCGTAATCGGCCGACTCTCGCGCGAGCATCGTGTTCGCCATTCGCTCTTCTTCTGCGGCGGACTCATTGTGGTGCCAATACTGGCCGCGTCTGATGCTGTTCGCTCATTCGTTCATGCCGAAGGTTCGGAGATTTGGATTAGCCGGGTCTCATGACTTGGTTCGTCGGAGCCGCGATCCCCGCGACTCTGGGCGCACAACTCGCGCGGCGCGCTCCGGGCCGCGGACACTGTTATTGCGCTTGCAACCTTGCGGGCGTTGCTATCTCGGCGGTCTGCCCCGAATGCGCCTCCAAGAGACCACTTCGCAGTCCGTAACAAAGGCCATAACTAACATTGCGATTGGGCTGATCCACGCCGCGTGGGCAGTTACACTCGTCGTGAGGCCTACGGCCTCGGCTGCACTCACGTGGCGTGCAGCACAGCTCGATAGTCGTTAGGCGGAGCAGAGAGTGATCATCGAGACTCGCCGTCCCCTTGACCCGTCTGAGGAAGCGAAGGTCGCCCGACTCATCGCGGAGCTGAGTGTCCCGGAAGTGGTGTCGGGTCCGCGGAAAATCCTTTACGCTCTCGGGCTACTCGTCTCGCCAGTTCATCTACTCCTAGCAGTCTGGTTTGCAACGTTCGACGGGCCGTTCTGGATCTGTAGCATCCCATCTCGGCGGTACTCGCCGTGGTCGCGCTTTTCGCTCTCCTCTCCGACATCCCTGGGCGCGAGACCAAGCGGGATCGGTTGGCGAGGCGCGACCGGCTTGCCTCGGCGACTCGCGCCAACGAGGTAATCCAGCGCGTAGTGCGGGCTAATTCGGTCATCGAGATAACCCCCTTCGACGACGAAGGCCCGGTCTGGATCTTTGGGTGCGGCGGCGACGAATCCATCGCCGTGATGGCTGATGATCTCAATGTCGAGCCTGCGCTGTGGTCAACGGCCGACTTCACCGTGGTGATCCTCCCGACCTGCGACGGCTGGAGCCACCTGACGCCGGGAGAGATCCCGCTCGCAGTTACGAAAGCCGTAGCCGCCGAGGAACTCGACCACTCGGCACTTGCGCTACTCCGACATGGACAGATTCTCCCTGGGTCCCCCTCCGCCATCGTGAGGCAACTTCGTCAGACCGCCTAACGCCGCGCTCGTGCCGGGTCGCACGTGTGGGGTACGATCATGGTGAGACCTGCGACCTCGGCTGCACGTCGCGTGCAGCACAGCTCGATAGCCGTGAGGCCTCGTCACACGCCATGCGCAACGTCTCACTCACTAGCGGTCTCGGTTTCCTTGCGCTGGGTTTGTTCTTCACCGCGATTCCTAGTCTTCGTTCTGCAGAGAAGACGGAGGCCATTCTCGTTCTCGGCCACTGGTTCGACATCATCTGGGAGCTTGCGCTTCCTTGTTTGAGTCTCGGAGTTCTTCTCTGCGTCTCGGCGGCTCTGAGGTATCTCTTCCTTGATTGCAGAGGTGCCGAGGCGCAGAGTTCGGAGGTCACATGAGCACGACCCACACAACGCGGTCTAACCATGCGCTGCAGCGAACCCGGCGTGGCCGTCGCGATTGCAATTCATGCGCCCGTGCACCGGGTTGCAGAGCCTGGTCGTTAAGCCACTTCGAGCGTCATGCCAGTTGCCTACACACTCGACAATGGCGAGAAGACTCACCAAGAGTTTCCAGACAGGTTCGAGATGCCGCCCCAAACCGAGCGGGAGAGCTTGCGTCCTGGCGACCGTGCCAAGCTCATGTTCCGGATTGAGTTCGGAGACGAGGCAGTTGTGGAGCGCATGTGGGTTCGGATTACTGAGGTGAGGCCGGAGTTGTACGTCGGCGTTCTCTACAATGACCCGCATTGCACCGAAGAGATGCGCGGCGGGATGCGAGTGGAGTTTCATGCGGACCATCTCATCCAGATTCATAGAGTAGTGGACTAACTATACGCTGCAACGAGCGGCGGCGGCGGACCATCCCGGTTGCAATCGGCGCGTATCGTGACCGCCGTCGCCGAGCTTGGGTCGTTAGGCCGGAGAAGAACAGTGAATCCAAACGCGTGTGTTCTCCGGTTCGTTGCGCCGCTCGCCGCTGCGGTCGCGATCTTGGCGATTCCGGGCTGTTCCTCGGCTTTCTAGCATCCGGACCAAGTCGTCTATGACAGTCCAGACCGTGTTGGCTTGCCATACGAACACGTGAGCTTTCCCAGCGCCGACGGAACACGACTGTCGGGCTGGTTCATCCCCGCGCGGGGGCTCGCAGACGCGCGAACCGCGCGCGGAACCGTCATTCAGTTCCACGGCAATGCTCAGAACCTCACTTCGCATTGGCGATCGGTCGACTGGCTTCCGGACCGGGGATTCAACCTGTTCGTGTTCGACTACCGCGGGTACGGCGCCTCGGCTGGGGTGCCGTCGCCGCAGGGGGTCTTCGAAAATTCGCGCAGCGCGCTAGACTACGTGCGCTCTCGCGCGGACTTGGATCCAAGACGGCTGCTTGTCCTCGGTCCAAGCTTGGGCGGTGCCAACGCCATCGCGGTGGTCGGCTCCGACGATCGGGAGGGCGTCCGCGCGGTCGTGATCGAGTCGGCGTTCGCGTCGTACTCCTCGATCGCCAACGATAAGCTTCCGTCCACGGGATTGCTGGCGGATGACGCATTCAGTCCTGATCGCTTCGTCGCGGGCATCGCGCCAATTCCATTGTTGCTCATCCATGGCGCTGACGATCAGGTCATTCCACTCGCCCACTCGGAGCGCCTATTCCAGTTGGCAGGGGATCCAAAGCGGCTGATATTGGTTCCGGGTGGGAGGCATGCGGACGCATTCTCGCCCCGCTTCGGTCTTGAGTACAAGGACCTCGTGGCCAATTTCTTCGACTCTGCGCTTGCTGCCCACGGCCTGCTTTCTAACAGTGCGCTAGTGCAGACGGCCGCAGGGCGTCCGTCGACGTTTGGGGCGGAGGCTTCGCCTCCGTCGGTCGGTCTCGTGTCCGCAGCACCTCTCAATGGTCGTTAGGCGGCCTGGATACCGGCATCAGCGCTCGATGTAGGTTCATTGGCCGCGGACAGGGTGACCTGCGATGCCCAGCTGGCTCCGCACTCCCCAACGAAGTTAGTTCGGAGGCCCTTGATGCATGTGATGATCACACTCTCACTGATGCTCAACATCGTCGTCTTGGCACCGGTCTGCGTCGGCCTCATGACCAACGCGAGTTGGGCCCGCGGAGCCTATGGCGATGCAACCGCGGCGCGCGGCATCCTGCTCTCGGTGTACCTGGCGATCGGTCTGGTCTCAGCGCTCCTCCTCTTTCTTCATGAGCCGAAGCTGGTTGCTGCGCTTTTGCTGGTGCAGGTTGTTTACAAGGTGACTACACCGCTGACAGTAGGAACGCTCCGCAACCCGGTCGTCATCAGCAACCTCGGTATCGCTGCCTTCCACGCCGTGACCCTAGCACTCATCTGGCAAGCGAGGCAGTGATGAACTCGACGAACGGAGGCAGGGGCTCATGCTGCAACCAGCTGATGGCATTACCTTGGCCATTACTTCTGGGCGCGCGCTGTCGACGCAGTGAATTGCTTCGGCAAACGTCGGCATCTTGGCGGAGCCTGGTGCCCTCGCGTTGGCTCCGGTCTTCAATGGTGAGATCTTCACGGATTTCCAAGCTGACTAACAGTAGCATGCATCGAATGGCGCTGCGCGCCGCCGCCAGCCCGTCCGCTGTCCTCCATCTGCTGGCCGTTCTGGTCTGGGTCTTTGCGTTCACGGCGGGAGCGGGCGTCTTCATCAAGGCCGGATAAGCCGATCAACTGAGCGCCCTGCTCTGGGCGTGCGCAGCGTGGCTTCAGCCGCGACTGCAGGTACGTGCGGTAGAGCGCGAGTGTTGTTAGTCTGAGCACAATCAGCAGCCAGACGCCCAATTGCGAGTTGCCTTGTATCGAGTGCGGACACACGTTGCGTGCGCCGGCGATTGGAGATCGATGTCCGGAATGCGGGGCGGCTGTCACACACTCAATCGAAGCATCATTCGCGGTACCGCTTCGATTCTCCTCGCACACCGCCGAGCGGTTCGCGAGAATCGTGTTCACTGCCGAGCGCTACGGCATCGTTGCGCTGAGCGGAGCTCGCTTCCTCGATCTCGCCCGGTACGAGCGCATTGTCACGCTGGTTGTGGCGTCCGGATGCGGCGCGGTCAGTGCGTGGGGCGTCGCGACCTGCAACGCGCTGACGAGAGTCGATGGGATACGGGCGCACACTCGGGTTGCTGGAGCGCCCAAGTTCATCGGCGTGCTCGC
Source organism: Phycisphaerae bacterium (assembly GCA_034440475.1). Lineage (GTDB taxonomy): Bacteria > Planctomycetota > Phycisphaerae > Phycisphaerales > SM1A02 > JAEUIT01. The sequence goes on from JAWXCC010000156.1 coordinate 5,193, forward strand.
CGTCACGTGCGGTTTGCTGGTGCTCTCTGCTGCTTGGACCTCTGCGAGAGCAAACTTCCGGAACACGACACTACCAACCACTTTGGCGACGGGAGCGATCGTTCTCGCGATCCTCGGCGTTGTGGGCCTCGGGCTTCAGACCTTGGACCTGACTCCGAAGCTCCTCGCCCACTTCAGCTGGATCGTGCTCGTCGGCGTGGTTCTCCTCACGTTGTAAGTGTCGCGCTATCCGCCCGACTAACGTTGCGATCGTGCTGCCGCACGGAGTGTGTTCGGCCGAGGGGTGGTCGGTGAGTCGACTGTCATCGCCTACGCGCTCCATTCTCGATTCCAGATCATCATGCGGCGATTCTGCTTGGCGGATCCAGCGAGCCTTCCCCGAGGGCACCAGAGAAATTCGATCAAACGGCTCGGCACTGGGTGTCGTTGGACCTGCCAGTCAGTCGCGCCACCGCGATCATGAGCGACCGCGGCTTTGACGTTTCGAAGGATGTGCCAGAGCCGAGCTGGCAAGATCAGCGGCCGCACCTCTTCTGCACGCACTCTGTGGCGACGAGACTTCGCCATCATCTGCCCCCGTTGCAGGGACTCGCTCGTTGACGGACAAGCCGACGGGCGGTGTCCCGAGTGTGGGCTGGCGAATCCGATCGGGAGCGCGCGTCAGGAGCTGAGACGCTGAGCTGCCACAGCTGGCGTGATCGCAATTGCTGCGTTCGCGCAGTTCGTCCTCATGGTTGTGCTCGCGCGCTTGGGACCAACGTGGCTGAGCGGAAATGATCCGAGCGACCTTCAGCGCTGGCTTGTCTTCGCGATCGGATCGTCGATTGCGGTTCCACTTGCCATCGTGATCGCAGTCGTCATCGGCTTCTACCCATAGGGCACCCCGCAGCGCCCGTCGAGTGGTCTGCGATGTTGACGGCGATCGTCTGGTGCGCCTCGCGGCGAGCTTCGGCGGGTTGGGTGCGGGCTCGCGGATGGACACTGCTGGTGTTAGCTCCCGCGATTGCCGCGAGTAGTCTGTTCGAGGCGATTACCCGCGCGTTGCATGGCTGGGGATCAGTCATTACGGCGGCGCTCACGCGGGTCGTTCAGGCGTCAACGATGATCCGCGACGGGGGGATGGAGGATGAGATCGATCCGAGGACCGATCTCAAGCGGTGGTTGTCCAATGATTGCTCTCAGTCGACGCCCCCAGCCGGTTGCCCCAGCAGCCTGTGGCGACAGTCATTTGGGCTGCTCATCCGCGCTTTCCAAATCACTGTCGCCACAGACTGCACGGCGGCAAACCAGCGTCACGGTTCATTCTGATAGCCCGCCGCAGGACGGTCGGTCGCTCGTAATCGCCCTCGTTGGATGCATCACCCAACCGCGAGGTTCGGCGAGCACATCCAAGTCGAGCCGCTTCCTTGCGACTCCCGAAGAGAGGTCGATGACCTCTCTTCGGGGGAAATTGTCAAACGACCGAAACCGTCCAGCGGAGGCTGAATCACGATGGGAGGGTCGCCGGAACCGGCCTCGATTTGGCCACCCCGAGGCTCGGGGGGTCGGGCTCGACAGGTCCATGCTCACCCGACCGGTGCAAGGAGGGTCCATCCACTCGCCGACCGTCTCTGCGAGTCAGGCGAAGATCCTCCCATCGCGGGAAGAGACGACCGATGGGTCGGAGGGTCCACCGGTCGCAGAGGAGATGTCTAAGCCATCCTTGGCACCGAACTCTGCTCAACGGCCTGTCGAGCAGTGACGTCGTCTTATGAACAGCCCATGGAATTGCCGCAGTTGAGGCAGCGGTAGCAGGTGCCATTTCGAACCGTTATCGATCCGCACTGGTCACACGCCGGCGCGTCGCCCATCAACGCTGCGTTCGAGTAGTCGAGCGCCGACATCGCGACCGTCGCGGTTCGAACGGTCCGGTCGTGCGAGGTCTCGGTGATCGTCGTCACCGTCGCAACGGCCCCAACGGCCGCCGTAGTCAGCGCCGGCTGGCCTGTCGCCTCGGAGTTGGAGAAGCTGGGGTCGTAGCCAAACGTTCGTTGCAAGGACGCCGTGTCGGTCCGCCCGTCGCTGGACGTCGACGGAAACGCGGTCGGGTTGCCCGCATCGCGCGAACCTGCAGATTGGCTGGCAGATTGGCTGAAGGTTGCGCCGCTTCCCATCCCAACTGCTGACGGCGATGCACTCGCGCCCGAACTTGAGGCGGGCTCTACGCGACGATCCCCCACCGGACGATCTAGCGTCGCAGCGACCGAAGCGGCGGTCGGGTTGCCAGCAGACATCCGACCCGCCGCGGCGTCCGAATCGTGTGATCGCGAGCTCCATGCGTGTTGCTCCTGAGATTCGTTTCCAGTGCTCGGTGAGTGGCCACCGAAGTACGCCTCGCGGCGCGGGGCGTTGGCTTCGCGGTAGCCACAGATGAACTGCATGCCGAGCCACCGGAAGATGTAGTCGACAAGGCTCTTCGCAAAGGGGATATCGCTGTTCGTCGTCATGCCCATCGGCTCGAAACGCTGATGAGCAAACTTGTTGACCAAGCTCTCGATCGGTACGCCGTACTGCAGCGCGACACTGATCGCCGTCCCAAGGCTGTCCATCAGTCCGCCGATCGTCGAACCTTCCTTCGCCATCGTGATGAAGAGTTCGCCTGGGCGTCGATCTTCGTAGAGGCCAACGATGAGATATCCCTCGTGTCCGGCTACGTTGAATTTGTGGGTGATGCTCGTTCGGGTGTCGGGCAGGCGTCGGCGCATCGGGCGTTCGATGATGCGTTCGACGATTCGTTCAATGAACGTTGGAGCTACGGCGTCGGCGACAGCAGCAACGAGTTCGTCTGCGGACTCTTGAACCTTCGCAACTCCGACGCAGCACGACTCTCCGCAGCATGGTGGTTCGGGGGAGGTGGGCGCGACGGCCGGAGGCATCGCGAACGCTCGCTCGTCTTGCTGTTGGGTCACTGCAGCAGCGAGAAGCTCGTCGTCGTCGGCCACGTCAGCGTCGACATCAGACTTCGTCGAGAGCGGCTGACTGAGCTTGCTTCCGTCGCGATAGAGCGCGTTTGCCTTGAGAGCGAGCTCCCACGACAGGCGGTAGCACGCGCCGATCTCGTCGATGGACGCTTCGTTCGGGAGGTTGATCGTCTTTGAGATGGCACCCGAAATGAACGGTTGCGCCGCGGCCATCATCCGGATGTGGCCTTGTGGTCGAATGAAACGTTTGCCGATCGAACCGCATCGGTTTGCACAATCGAACACCGGTAGGTGCTCGTCGCGAAGTCCGGGCGCGCCTTCGACGGTCTGCGTGCCACAAATCGTTCGGTTGAGTGTTTCGATCTGGTGCTTGGTCAGACCAAGGGCGCGGAGTCCGTTGAATTTGGGATTCGCCTTTGCGGTCGCGACGCTCGTACCGATCGCCAGCAAGACCCGTTCGGGCATCGACCAAGCGGAGAACGCAAAGCCGAGTTCGAAGAATGTGGGGAGTTGGTTCTCGAGCTCGACGAGTTCGCCGCGGCTAAATCCCTTCGCGATGAGCCAATCGCGGAAGGAGGGAGCGGACGCCGAACTCACGCTCGCGGAGCCGTCGGCGTTAGGCATCGGGACGTCGAGCGTCAACGAGCCCATCACATAGGTGAGGATCTCATCGACCTCGGCCGGTGCATATCCGAGGGCCTTGAGAGCCGGACGCAGAGACTGATTGGCGATCTTGAAGTAGCCGCCGCCAGCGAGCTTCTTGAATTTAGTGAGAGCGAAATCGGGCTCGACGCCCGTGGTATCGCAATCCATGAGCAGCCCGATCGTGCCGGTCGGCGCGATGACGGTCGTCTGTGCGTTGCGGTAGCCGAACTTCTCGCCGAACGAGACGGCGTCGTCCCACGCGACGACAGCGCGCTTGAGGAGTTCGTTCGCGTTGCCGAGTTGAACCTTCCCCTGACGGAACAACTCATGAGCGATCGGGACTGGTCGCGTTCGGAGCGACTCCCATTCCGGCGACGCGCGGTCGATTCCCATTGCTGCGCGACGGTGATTCCGCATCACTCGGAGCATCGGCTCGCGATTGGCTTCAAAGCCCGCAAACGGCCCGTGTTCGGCTGCAAGCAGGGCACTCGTCGCGTAGGAACGTCCGGTGAGAATGGCTGAAAGCGCACCAGAGACTGCGCGGCCTTCGTCGCTGTCGTAGGGGATGCCCGCCTGCATGAGCAGTGCGCCGAGATTCGCGTATCCGAGACCGAGCGTGCGGTACTTCCACGACAGTTCGGCGATCTCACGGGACGGGAAGCTCGCCATGAGGACAGAGATTTCCAGCACGATCGTCCAGAGACCAATTGCGTGCTCGTAGCCCTCAAGGTCAAACGTACGGGTTGTCGCGTCGTAGAACTTCAGCAGGTTGATCGACGCGAGATTGCACGCCGTGTTGTCGAGGAACATGTACTCAGAGCAGGGGTTGCTCGCATTGATGCGGCCACCGGCTGGGCACGTGTGCCACGCATTGATCGTGGTGTCGAACTGCACGCCAGGATCGGCGCAGTGCCACGCTGCCTCGTTCACTTGCTTCCACAGATCGTTCGCCTTCAGCGTCTTCGCAGGCTGCCCGTCGGTGCGGCGGAGAAGTGTCCAATCGGCGTCGGACTCGACAGCGTCCATGAACGCGTCGCTCAGCCGAACAGAGTTGTTCGAGTTCTGGCCGCTCACGGTGAAGTACGCCTCGCCGTTGAAGTCATAGTCGAGTTTAAGCCCGAGCCGTTCGGCGACCTCGCGCTGATGCGGCGCGAGGCGCTTCATGCCCTCAACGAGGGCGGCGACCTTCAGCTCCTCCCGTACCTTCCAGTTGACGAACGACTCGACATCGGGGTGATCGATGTCGAGACACACCATCTTCGCAGCGCGCCGAGTCGTCCCTCCCGATTTGATCGCGCCAGCCGCTCTGTCGCCGATCTTAAGGAAGCTCATCAGCCCGGAACTTTTGCCGCCGCCTGAAAGCGATTCGTTCTCACCGCGGAGCGCGGAGAAATTCGTTCCGGTTCCTGAGCCGTACTTGAAGAGACGCGCCTCGCGCGTCCAGAGGTCCATGATGCCACCCTCGCCGACGAGGTCATCGCGGACCGCCTGAATGAAACACGCGTGTGGCTGCGGGTGGGTATAGGCGTCTTTCGCGAGTCCGACCCTGCCCGTCGCGTGATCGGCGATCCAGTGCCCTTGGGCCGGACCGCTGATTCCGTAGGCGAAGTTGAGCCCAGTGTTGAACCACTGCGGGCTGTTGGGTGCGGCGCACTGGTGGATCAGCATGAACGCCAGCTCGTCGTAGAAGGCTTCGGCGTCGCGCTTACTCGAGAAGTACCCGAACTTCTCACCCCAGTGTTGCCAGCAGCCCGCGAGCCGGTGCACGACCTGTCGCACGCTGGTCTCGCTGCCGGTGAGGCTCACCTGACTGCGACGCTCAGGGGTCGAGCCAGCGGGGCCGTCACCCAAGCTTGCGCCGAGGCCCGCGCCCGCCTCTTCATTCGATGCCTCGTTGTCAGTCGGGGCGGCCTGCGGTACCCCGGCCTTACGGAAGTACTTGCTCACGACGATGTCCGTCGCCAACTGAGACCACGACGCGGGTACCTCCGCGTCCTTCATCTCGAAGACCGTCGAGCCGTCGGAGTTGCCGATGCGACTCGAACGACGCGTCCACTCGACTGCGTCAAAAACGTTCTGACCGGACTTCGTGAAGCGACGGGCGATCTTCATACGGCGTGCCCCAGCAATAAACGGCGTCTATGAACAGCGTGCGACCAACGACGAAAACACGATCGGACTGGGGCTTGCGGAGGCGCCCGAGGAAGCGTCAAGAAAGATCCAGCCGAGGCGTTCCACTCCAATCCAGCCAACTCCAAGCAGCCAACTCCAAGCAGCCAACTTCGACCAACCAACTTCAAGCAGCCAACTTCGACCAACCAACTTCAACCACCAAACACTGCGATGCCTAACTGGTGCTACGGGGTGTTCGAGCCGCCCCCAAATCAGTCCCTCACCAGCCCCTCACCGGCCCCTCACCGGCCCCTCACTCACCCTTCAACCTTCCGTCGCGAGGCCGATTCCGCAGAAGCGACCGAGCGTCGTCGGTGCGGCAGGCGAGCTCTACCGGCCAGCCACGCCCCGTTAGCACGCCCCGTTAGCACGCCCCGTTACCACATTTGAAGACCCCGCAACGAAGCGGGCCGCATGCTACCCCTACACGTTGGGGTTGCAATAGTGAACACCACAGAATCTAGTTGAAAGTCATCGTTTCTGAGCACCGCGACCCGGCCGACCGAGAGGTCGGAAGGAACGGGAGGGCTAAGTCACGAATTTATCAAGGTTTGGGCAAGACTTCACGTTTTCTCTCAGTACAACCCAAAGTGTGTGGAAGCTGTCGAACACTGGTGAAAACGCTACTGCTTGCGCCCCGCCGATGTGGACAACTTGCCTCAAACTGTCGGCGAGCAGCCTGCGGAGACCGTCTTTCGAGCTGCGGGCACGATTGGCGGGGGCTGGCTGCGAACTCGACCCCGGTACTATACCAAACAATAACCAAACATGCAGAACTGCTGCCTTTTTTCTTGCGCTCGATGCCCGCTGCCGCGCTCGAGTCGTCGCATGACTTTCGGGCTCCGCGCGAACGACCGTTAGACTCGCGCGGATGCCCTTCACGCCCGATGACGTGCTCGCCGATCTCACCCCAGCCCAGCGCGAAGCCGCGTCGATCATCGATGGTGCCGCGCTCGTACTCGCCGGTCCAGGATCGGGCAAGACTCGAGTCATCACGCGCCGAATCGCGATGCTCGTCGGCGCGGGCGTGCCTGCGTGGCAGATACTCGCGCTGACATTCACCAACAAAGCCGCTGCTGAGATGCGCTCCCGCGTCGATCAACTGGTGCCAGCCGATGTTCCGGGGCGTCGCGGCCTCACTGTGTCGACCTTCCATGCGTTCTGTGCATTCATCCTTCGTCGAAACGCCCTCGCTGCGGGAACTGCTGAAGGGTTCTCGATCTACGACACCGGCGATCAGCGCGACGCGATGAAGCAAGCGATCGAAGAGGTCGGGCTCGCAACGTCTAACTTTTCACCCGCCGCAGTGTTAGGCAGGGTGAGCGATGCGAAGAACAAGCTCATCGACGCAGAAGCATTCGCGAATGACGCGAGCGACTTTCATTCACGCTCGATCGCGAAGGCGTACCGCGCGTACGAGAAGATTCTTGCCAAGAACAACGCGCTCGATTTCGACGACTTGCTCGTCCGTGTCGCGAGGCTACTTCGCGGAGATCTCACAACGCTGCTCGCGATGCAGGAGCGCTACCGCTACATCTTGGTCGACGAGTATCAGGATACGAATCACGTCCAGTTTGTCATCGCACACGCGCTCGCCGCGGCGCATGGCAACCTGTTCGTCGTCGGAGATCCCGACCAGTCGATTTACGGTTGGCGCGGGGCTGACATCTCGAACATCCTTGACTTCGAGGAGCATTTTCCGAAGGCGGTCGTTGTGCCGCTCGGGCAGAACTTTCGCTCAACCGCGCACATTGTTGGCGCAGCCGCGGGACTCATCGAACACAACCGGCGTCGCAAGCACAAAGATCTGTCGACCGCACTCGGGGATGGCGCGAAGGTCGTCGTTGCTCGCTGCCGCGATGAACATCACGAAAGCCAGCGTATCGCTGATTTCCTCGACGAAAGTGAGAAGTCCGGCGTCGAGTGGCGTCGCATGGCGGTGCTCTACCGAATGAACTCTTTTTCGCGAGTCATCGAGGACGAGTTGCGGCGCCGAACGATTCCATATGTCGTCGCGCGCGGTACCGCGTACTGGGATCGCAAGGAAGTGAAAGATGTGCTCGCGTACCTGCGCGCGATCGCGAACCTCGCAGATGACGCGGCGGTTCGACGCATCATCAACGTACCTGCGCGCGGGATCGGCGACACGACTGTGCGGCGACTCGCGGCGCTCGCGCTCGACGAGGGCACGTCGCTTGGCGAGTTCCTGATCCAGGGGCGCGGGCTTCAAGCAGCGATCGGCCGAAGCGCGCGGGCGGTCGGCGCGTTTGGGCAGCTTCTTGCGGCGTGGCGCGAACGCGCGGTCACGTCACCACCGGGGGAACTCGCAGCGCTTGTAGCGGATGTCTTGCGCGAGAGCGGGCTCGATTCGATCGATCCACAGACGGCAACGGACGAGGATCTCGAGGCGAAACGCAACCGCGACGAAATCGTCAGCGCGGTCGCGGAATGGCGGCCGAGTGATGGTGATGGCGATGCCGAAGGCGAGCCCTCGTCTGCGCCAGCAAATGCGCTGGACGCGCTCCGCGGTTTTCTCTCAACCGTCGCGCTCGTGAGCGACCAAGACCTCGTCGACGCAAATCGTGGCGCGGTCACGCTACTCACGATGCACGCAGCAAAGGGACTCGAGTTCGAGACCGTCGCAATCGCGGGACTCGAACAAGGGGTGCTGCCGCATCAGCGGGCATTCGACGATCCAGGTGGCGTCGAAGAAGAACGTCGCCTGTGCTTCGTTGGAATGACGCGGGCAGAGCGTCGACTCTTGCTCACTGTGGCGTCGACGCGAGCGACGCGCGGCGTCCGCATGTCGACGGTCGAGAGTGAGTTCCTGCGGGAGATTCCAGCGAAACACGTCACACGGGAAGAACTGCGCGGCAACGTCGACTTCAGTTCGATCGAGTACGACGAACCCGACGCGTTCGGCGACGAGCCCCTCACGCGGCGCTTCCCGATCGGATGCACGGTCCGACATCCGCTCTTTGGTATCGGGCGCATCGAGCAGATCGTCGAGCGCGGCGCGATGTCGAGCGCACGCGTTGCCTTTCGCACCGTGGGTATCAAGACGCTCGTCTTGAGCTACGCAAAGCTTGAGCGCATCGAAAGCTAACGCCTTGCCGCGTGTTGATGTGTTAGGCCGCGGCCCGCTGTGTCAGGCGAGCGAGCGTGCCTTCGGCGTCGATAGCTGCATACTTGAACAGGTCGCCGAGCGATGGATAGTTCAGGCACGCTTCGACGAAGAAGTCGATGCCAGCGCCGAACACGATCGCCGCTTGCGCGAGGTGGATGAGCTCCGTCGCGTCTTCACCGATGACCGACGCGCCCAACAGCTTTCGATCGTGCGCGTCGAAGACCATCTTGCACAGCCCTTGATCATCACCAAGCATGCGGCCGCGCGGATTGTTCCGATACCGCGAGCGACCGACGACGATCTCAAAGCCCTTTGCGCGAGCCTCGTCTTCGCTGAGTCCAACGGCACCGATCGCAGGAATCGTGTAAATCCCGATCGGTACGGTTTTAGCGAGTTTTTGATGGTAAGGAAGCCCGAACATGTGAGCCGCCGCGATGCGCCCTTGTTCGAGGCTCGTTGACGCAAGCGCCGGAAAGCCGATAACGTCGCCCGCTGCCCAGATCCAATCGACGCTCGTGCGATAGTGAGCGTCCACCTGCAGAAGGCCTCGGGTGTCGGGCACTAAACCGACCGACTCGAACCCGATGCCATCAGTGTTTCCCACGCGACCGAGGGCCCAGAGCACGGTCTCCGCGGTGAGCGAGCGCCCGTCCTTCAACCTGACCGTCGCGGACTCGGCGGACCCCGTGACGCCGTCGACCGCGCAGGAGAAGACAGTTCGAATGCCGATGTGCGTTAGCTGAGCCAGCAGTGCATCGCGCACTTCGTGGTCGAGGAACGGCAGCAGCGCATCGCGCGGCTCGATGATCGTCATGTCGACGCCCATCTCGGCGAAGATGCAGGCGTACTCGGTGCCGATCACGCCACCGCCGACCACGATCATCGATCGAGGCATCCGCTCAAGCTCTAATAATCCGTCGGCGTCAACGATTGAAGGTCGCGTGAAATCCATCGTTTCCGGCCGGAACGGCCGACTACCGGTCGCGATCAACAAGTGTTCGCACGCAAACTCCTTGGTCGATCCATCTTCTGCGGTGACGCCGACCCGATGGTCGCCAAGCACGCGTCCGGTGCCGCGCTCGACATCAACACCGCAGCGATCAATCGAGCGCTCGATGCGGTCGTGCTCTTCGATTTGAACGAGTGTCTTTCGCGCCATGAAGCGCCGCAGCGAAACGGCGCGGTCAAGCTCAAGTCCGACGCCTGGAATCGGACGCCGGCGAAACGCAGAATACAAGAGGGCCGTTTCGCGAAGCACCTTGCTCGCGAGTGTCCCCGTGTTCACCATGGCGCCGCCAGGCGTCGAGCTGCGCTCCACGATGAGCACGCGCTTGCCCGCAGTGGCGGCCATGAGCGCGGCTTTCTCGCCCGCCGGACCGCTGCCGATGCAGACAAGGTCATAGCGAGGGAGGCGCGTATCCATGCCTTCATGATCGGCGCGACGGGGGGTTCACTTCACGCGAATCTGGCGGTGGTACCTGTGAACAGCCGGTTAAACCCCAACGATCTCCGGCAGCTCTCCCAGCCCCGCCGTGAGATCGCGAATGCCGTCGGTGCCGACGAGGATGTCGGCCTCGTAGTGGACACTCAGCGATCGATCGGCAGAGAAGATTGGCCAGTCGCGACCGTTGGTGCGCGTCTCGGTCGTGGTGAGCGCGAGCATCGGCTCGACCGCGATCAGCATGCCGGGGGTAAACGTTTTCCATGCGTCCGGCCACTCGCCTGGATAACTCGGAACGACGTTCGATACGAAGGGTGGGCCGTGCAGTTCGCGCCCATATCCGTGTCCACCCAGTCCGCGCACGAGGCAAAATCGGCACTCGCGTTCGACGTGATTTTGAACAGCTTTTGCCCAGTCAATGAGCGGTCGCCCCGGGCGAATCGCATCGATGCCGCGTCTCAGCGACTCGCGGCCGCAGCGCATGAGCGCGAGTGCGACGTCACTCGCCTCCGCGATCGCGTAGGTCCACGCCGCGTCGCCGATCCAGCCCTGATACTTGACACCAATATCGATGGAGAAGACGTCGCCGGGAGCGAGCGGCTTTGTCGTCATGTCGTGTGTGCCGTGGACAACGCACTCGTTGACCGACAGGCACGCGTGGCTGGGAAAAGGTGGATGACCACGAATGCGATATCCGAGGAACGCGCTCTTCGCGTTCATCGACTCCAGCGTCTTTCCCACGAACGCGTCGACTTCCGCCAACGTCTGTCCCGGTTGCAGGAACTCAACAAGTCGACGATGGGTATCCACCACCCGTCTGGCGGCGGCCACTGCGCCTTCGGTGTCGCGTTCGGTCATCACAGGCATGCCGTGCGAAAGGTAACGCAGAGCAGCGAAGGACGCTGACCGCACTCCGACTGCCGTGTCAATCGCAGCATAAAAAGCGGAGGACGGCCGCGATCCGGCATTGCCGGGACGGCCGTCCTCCTTTGAGCGCTCGTGTGAGCGAACAGTGCGTGCGTTAGGCCGCGTTGCGACCGAGTGGCTGACAGCACATGCCGTCGTTGCCGAGATTGATGCCCTGTGGCGTCACTGGCGCGCCGATCGGCATTCCCGGAAATGGCTTGTTGGTGTTAGCGAACGACGCCGGAATGCCCTGCGTCGAAGTCGGGTTCGACGAAGTGTTAGCGCCGATTCCGTTCGTGCCGATGCCGTGAGGATTCCCCAAGAACTGAGTACCGGGGTATCCGCCGACGAAAGGACTACCGCAGAAGCCTGGGTTCACCAGCTGCGGACCGAAGCCTCCGAACGGACTGCAGGCGAATGGACTGGTCGGAAAGCAGTTCGTCTGCTGGTAGGGCTGCTGAAATGGCGAGAAGCACTGGTACGGATTGAAGCCGTAACCCATCGGCGTCGGGCAGTTCCACGGCGTGTTCACAGGAGTATTCGACCAGCCCCACGGAGTCGGACAAGGAAACGGAGCAGCGTTCGTAGCGGGATTCCAGCCCGAGGTCCATGTCGACTGCGGGTTGGTCGGCCACCTATTCGTTGGGAAGCAGTTCGGCGCACAGTTCGAGAAGGGCGTCGACGTCTGGTTCACGAACGGGCTTGCGTACTGGTTCGTGTACTGGTTCGTATACGGGCTCATGTACGGGTTCACGAACTGGCTCGCGCACTGATTCTGGAACTGACCCTGGAAAGGAGAGCAGCCCCATCCGTTGATGTTGCTATTCGGGCTGTTCCAGTTGGTGTTGCTCCCGTTCGCCCAGGTCGGCGCGGTGTTGCACCATGGGGTTGACCATGGTGTCGAATATGAATTCGACCAATTCGACGGCTGCGCCGTGTTCCCCCACGAGGAGCCCATCGAAGGAGCGTTGCAGTTGTTCAGGTACGGCGTGCAGGCCACAGGCACCGGACCCATCGGCGTCCACACGCACATGGTGTTGTTCATGGTCATGCAACAACCGTTGCCGGTGAAATCAGGGCATGCGTTGCCGAGGCAGCCGTACGGCTGCGTGCCGCAGAACGGCGTCGCGCCAGCGAAACCCATCGGACCACAGAAACTGCTGTTGAACTGAGTCGGGGCGCAGGCGACGGGTGAACCCCAGCCGTTCACGCCACAGCTATTCAGGCTGCCAGCGTTGAAGCCACTTCCACCAAAGCCAGGGCCACCAAAGCAATTGGTGTTGTTCGACGTCGGTCCCTGACCAGTCCACTGGCTCGTCCATGGACTTGGCTGTTGGACTGGCCACTGACTCTGCCCGGCGAAGCTATTGCTGCCGACAAAGCCGTTGAAGCCATTACAATTATTTGTACTCGTGAATGGGTTACAGAACTGAGTGCTCATCGATGCTCCTATGGACGTTGGCGCCTCTGACCCCGCGCCACGCAGCGCGACGACGGATGCGGATTTCCCAATGCAGAATGAACGGGCCTGAAAACCGACGGGAAGCGAGAGATGCGACCGCGGGCCGTGAAATCGGCGACAGCGAGGAGCGACTTTGGGTGAAGAGGAGGAATCCCGGACGACAAGCGCAGGGGATGCGCCAGCGCCGCCGAGAAGCCGCGTCGTCGCGCTGCAGTCTCGCGATCTGATGATCCCGCAGCCGGTCAGATGGCGTGACTGCACTGTCCACGCGGGCACCAACGTTCGCCCACATCGCATCCGGCTACACCATGATCCAACATCTGATCCAAAATCTGATCCAAAATCGCACCAACCAACCGCTGTCGGCGTTCAGGCTTCGCTCGATCGTGTCACTTTTCGCCGTCACGGCAGCCAGTTGTGCCTGTCCCCTCGCAGCCGCAGACACTGTCTTTGTCAATGCAGCGCAGGCGTTACCGTCCCTCATTCAAACCGGCGGATCGTGGGCCTTGGCGTACAAGAGTCTTCAAACCGCGCTCGTCAACGCTGGCGCGGGCGACGAAATCTGGGTCGCGGAGGGCGTCTACCACCCGACCACCACTGGCTTGCAAACGGCGAGTTTCACGCCGCCCGACGGCGTGCGCGTGCTCGGCCGCTTTGCTGTTGGCGACGGGCTTGAGAGTGACCGCGATCCGATCGCAAACCTGACCATTCTCAGCGGCGCGATCGGCGCGGCTGGCACCGCTGACAACTCGCAGCACGTGATTCGCGCGACCAACGTGAGCGGCACCGAATTCGACGGATTCATTATCACGGGCGGCAACGCCGACAGCGGCGGAGTCGACGCGACAGGTGGTGCGCTGCTCGTCGAAGGGGCAGCCGGTTCAACCGACATTACTTTTCGGCGCTGTGACTTCGTCTCTAACGATTCCGTGAGCGCAGGTGGTGCCGTCTCGATCGCCGTCGGCGGGGCCGTATTCGCTCGTTGCACCTTCAGACTCAACACGTCAAACAACGGCGGCGCGTTCAATGCCGACGCTGGGCCGGTCACGTTGCTCAACTGCCGGTTCCTTGGGAACGACGGCGTGAACGGTGGCGCGCTCCGATTCGTGAATTCGGACGGTTCGGCCCTCTACAACTGCCTCTTTTCCGGCAACGCCGCGACTCCTGGTTCGGGCGGTGCGATCCAGCTCGCGCAGAGCGACACACTATTGTTTGCTTGCACCATCGTGAACAACTCGGCCGCTTCTACCGGCGGTGGCATCCGCATGGATACCGCGATGGTCGCGACGCTGCGAAACACCATCGTCTTCGACAACACGGCATCCGGACTAACAAGTCAGATATTCGTCGGGACCGGAGCAAGCCTTGTCAAGCTCTTTTGCGACATCGAGGGCATTATCAGTGATGTGCAAGGAAACTTCTCGAGCGATCCGCTGTTCGTGAACGCGCTCGGTGTCGATGGCGTCGCCGGCACGCTCGATGACGATGTTCGCTTGCGGTCAAAGTCGCCGTGCGTCGATCGTGGTGACACGTCGCTTTTCGTCGGCGATCTATTTGACATTGATGACGACGGCAACATCAACGAGTCGCTTCCGATCGATATTGGTGGAGGCCCGCGCATGATTGACGACCTCGAGCCCGACGAAGGCGGAGGCTCGGCGAAGTTTCACGACGTCGGAGCGTTTGAGTTCGATCGTCCTGGAACGGTGCTGTGTGTCGACGCGGCTGCCGCACCGGGCGGCGACGGCAGCACGTGGGCAAACTCGTTTTCCTCGCTTCAGAGCGCCTTGGCCGTCACGAATACGCAGACACTGACCGCGCCGGTGCAGATCTGGATTGCTGCCGGAACGTACAAGCCAACGACGGGTACCGATCGAACGAAGAGCTTTGCGATCTCGAAATCGGTGGCGATCTACGGAGGGTTTAGTGGCGTTGAAGCTTCGATCCTTGACCGATTCCCCCAGGCGAGCCCGGTGTTCTTGAGCGGCGACATCGGGGTCGCTGGCGACGCCGACAACTCGTTCCGCGTCGTCGACGTCAACGTGCCGACCGGCACGGCGGACGTACTCATCGACGGCGTGGCCGTGATGCACGGCAATTCGTTCGGCATGGTCGGCCTCGGCGGAGCTGGTATTCATGTCGCTGGCGGCGCGGGAGCCAAGGCGACGATCCGTGACTGCCGGATCTTCGACAACAGCGCGGTGAGCGCTGGTGGATTCGAGCTTGTCGGTCCAGCCACAGCGGCGCTCGTGAACTGCCATATCGCGGGGAACGACGCATCCGGGGGCCCGAGCGGCGCAGGTGTGCAGGGAAGCGGTGGAGTGCTGAAAGTCACTAACTGCACCGTGGTCGGCAACAACGCTCAGGTTGGCGGCGGCGTTGGGGCGCACACCGGCGGTCATGTCGACGTGCAGAACAGCATTCTGTATTTCAATAACGATACTGTGAGTGTTGGCGAGGGCGAGCAGATCACTGTTGTCGGTGCGACTGGCACGATGGCGCACTCATGCGTGCAGTGCCTCGGTGCCAGCTCCACGATTCCGCAAAGCACGAACTGCACGGGTGCCAACCCGAGCTTGCTGCAGCCCGCGGGCAGCGACGGCATCTTCGGCACCCTCGACGATGTGATTCTGCTGAAGTCGTTCAGTCCCTGCATCGATGCGGGCTCGACGGCGCTCTTACCTCTCGACGCCGACGACATGGACGAAGACGGCAACGTTGCCGAGCAGCTGCCTTTTGATCAGAGTGGCCAAGGGCTGCGCGTGAAAGACGACAGCGCCGTCGCGAACGGTCGCGCGGGCTTCGTGGACATCGGCGCAACAGAGCGCCAGAGCGCGAGCTTCGGCGCGCTGCCGATTCCCGCCGACCTCGACGGCAACGGATCGGTCGGCGCGACAGATCTCGCGATCCTCCTTGGAGCGTTTGGAACCAGCGGGCCGCTCGGCGATCTCAATGGGTCATGCAGCGTTGACAGCGCGGATCTCGCGACGTTGCTTGGTGCCTGGAGCGAGTGAGATGCGGCAGGAAAGTGCGAACTGCGGCGGTGCGATGAAGTCGCTGTCGAAACAGATCGGCCGTAATCATGAACTAGCCTGCGGGCTCTGGAAGACCTGAGGTGGTATGGGGCAGCAGGTGACGCGCCGTTTTTCTTCTGCCAGCCGCTCATCGAGAGGGCAGCCGAGGACGATCGCAACCTCGTGAGAAGGGGTGTGAGCTGGGCGCTCCGCGGAGTTGGGCGGCGGAACCCCGAGCTGCGAGCCCGAGCGATCGCACTGGCAGAGCGACTCACGACCTCCGAGTCTCCTTCAGTGCGGTGGGTGGGGAACGATGCGCTGCGCGATCTGTCGCGGCAATCGGTGAAGCGCACACCACGGAAGAAGAGCAGTCGAAAGGACGGGTCAGCGAAGGGCGTGGGTTGAAGAGTTCGGGGCGCGGTGCTCGGCGCGCGCCTCAGCGCATCCGAGGCGATCGAGAATTCTTTTGAATTTCCTCTTGCGCCGCAACAGTCAGCAGGCGATTGCGTAGACACCTGCACACGCGGAGGTGCGGGATGCTGAGCGATTTGGTGAAGTCCATCGGTCCATCGGTCCATCGGTCCATCGGTCCATCGGTCCATCGGTCTGGGGGCTGGGG
>JAWXCC010000157.1:0-18759 GCA_034440475.1 Phycisphaerae bacterium
AAAGGGGACCACGAACTTCATCTCTCTTCTACCTTTCTAGGAGTCGGGGAACTCGACTGAGAATTCGGCCAGCAACGCCGCTGACGGAACTCCACTGAGAGTGAAGATACATCCGCACCCTCGGCAGTCAACCAAAGGTCAGAGTATTTTGAAGGAAATTCCAGCGCGCAACTCCTTGGGGTTTTGCACCCAAGTGCTTTTGGCAAAACGGGTTGACGTTTGCCGTGGGCGAGCGTTGAAGCGGAATCGCCTGCCGTCTCTCGTCGGAGGATTCGACCGGAAACTGGCAGTGCATCTATGCGATGCGACGCCACAACGGACGAGTCCCCAAAGGCGAAGAGCTGAATTGTGGATGGAGGCCTTGTGAGCCTCACACGCGACCCATTCCCCCGATGGTCCCTTGCGGGTCCTTGCGGGTGTCCCTTTTCGGGGTCGCGTAACTGTCTGGAAGCCCCTTTTCCTGCCGCGTCGACTCCCCTCAGAGTCGATCGGCACCCTTTTTCCTCAGCCCGCGGCTAGTACCGCAGGGCTTCGCGCATCCGAAATGCAGGATGAACGAAGCAATCCTCGAAGTTTCCGGCAGTAGGTCCAGTGCGGAGGCGGGTCCCTATTTCCCGCCAATCGCACCTACGGTCGGCAATCGTGAACGGTCACAGTCTCGCATGAGCGAGTGGAGGTTGCAAGTCACCTTTTACAAAAAGGGGACCCGCCTCGGTCACGGTGACCGGCACGATTCGACCGATCATCGCTTCGGGTTCCACCCCAAGTGGGCATTCGAAGAAAGTAATGAGATCGCCTCCGGTCCGCCCCACCAATTGATGGCGAAGGGCGCGGCTGAGAGAACGTTGGGGCGGCTCGGCAGGCTTCGCGGCGATTCGCGCCGGTAGCCGCAGCTCGACCGAAGGCTGTTGCGGCGCCCCGACGCTGCGTCGTTGGCCGCTCGCGGATGCATCGCTCTCTCGCCTCTCGTTCTGCGAGGCTGGGCTGAGTCCCTCAACGAGCACGTCGATCGTCCGACCGACCCAGGCGGTGTGAACGCGGCTGCTCACCTCGGTCTGCACCGCGAGCAGCGCGTTGTTTCGGTACTTTTTGACCTCTGGTGCGACGTCGTCCGGGTAGCGATCGATCGCGGTGGTCCCCGGTCGCGGCGAGTACTTGAAGATGAAGTTGTTCTTGAAGGGAAGGCTGCGGACGAGGTCAACCGTGGCGGCGAAGTCGTCGTCAGTCTCGGTTGGAAACCCCACGATGATGTCGCCTGCGAGCGATAGGTCGGGCAATTTTTCTATGGCTCGGGCCGCAAAATCGCGGTATTCCTCGACCGTGTAGCCGCGATTCATCAGTTTCAAGATCCGGTTCGAGCCGCTCTGCGCCGGCGCGTGCAGATAGCGGCAAATTCGCGGACACGCTGCCATGACGTCGAGCACGTCGTCGCCAAAGTCGCGGGGATAGCTCGTCACAAACCGAAGCCGGGCGATCTCGGGGACTTCATCATGGATGCGGTTGAGAAGACTCGCAAATGTGGTGACGCGTCTGCCCCCGGCCGACAGTCGTTCGCTGCCGCCCCGGGCGAAGGCCGCGGCGCCCGGCCCGACTTGCGGTACTTCGCTGCCGTCGACGCCGACCGCTGCCCCGTGCACGTACAGATAATGGTTCACTGTCTGGCCGAGCAGGGTGACCTCGAGAACGCCGGCGCCCGCGAGACGGCGACACTCCTCAACGATGTGGTCCGGAGGTCGGTGCACCTCAGCTCCGCGCGTGTTCGGAACGACGCAATACGTACAGAACTTGTTGCAGCCACGGGTGATGCGCACGTATGCAGATCGGCTCTCAGCATCGGGTCGCAGCTCGAACGCGCGTCCCAGATCGAGGGCTTCGAGCGAGTCCTCCGCCGCCCCGAGCGTCGCGGATCGGCGACTTTTGTTGCCCGCCAAGGCCACGCGGCCATCGAGCCCCGGATGTGCGGTCCGTCTCACGTTTTCGATCAGAGCCGGAAGCTTGTCGAGTTCGCCCGGTCCGCACAAGAGGTCGACTTGCGGGTAGCGCCGCAACATGTCGACTCCATCCCGCTCAGCCATACACCCTAGAACCCCAAGGATGATGTCCTCGCCTTGGTCCTTGCGCTTTCCGACAATCCCAAGCCGGCTGTATGCCTTCTGCTCTGCGTGCTCGCGGACGCTGCAGGTGTTGTAGAGGACGATCTGCGCATCGTCTGGTTCGGTGGTAAATCGGTACCCGAGCGACTGAAGCTGACCGCGCACCAGCTCGCTGTCGAGCTCGTTCATTTGGCAGCCGAACGTTTCCAAGTAGACCTTCACCGGTGAGCCTTCGTTCTTCGGTACGCCCGTTCTTCGAGGAATCCGCGACGCGTCCGTCGCGGTCGTCGCAGAGTAGCAGCACCGGCTCCACCGATCTCGCGCGGAGATGAACCGAAAGAACGCGAGCTTCCCGTACGATCCCATCATGCAACTGTCGTCAGGCGAGATCATCGTTCTCGTCAGCATCGGGGTCGCCTTGGCGACCATCGTGGGCGGCTACATGATCTACACCCGAAAGAAGGGTTGGATGTGAACTCGCCTCGCTCAGAAGCGGAGGTGACGAATTTCTCCGATGAGACAACCCGAGCGGTCGATGCATTCACCATGCGCGCCGGCCACGGAATCCTCCTTATCGCATTGGCTCTCCTCGTCTTCGGCGTGGTGATGGTGAACTCTGCTGGGCTCACCGTTCGCCCGGACGCAGCGCTTCTGACGAGCGGTACGGTGTCCGAGGCCCAATTCGACAAGATGAGTGCGGCGTATCGCCCGGTCTCGTTCGACAACGTGCTGCTGGGTCGGACGACGATCTTGGCTGCGGTCGCGATGCTCGCGCTATTCGTTGGCAGTCGCGTTCCGGTTGAGCGTCTGTACGGGCTTCGGGGTGCACTGTCACCTGTTCCATGGATCGTGTTCGGAATGATCGGACTGCTGCTCTTGGTCCACGTCCCTGGCATCGGCCGTGAAGTGAATCACGCGGCGCGGTGGATCGGACCGCGCCAGTACGGGTTTCAGCCCAGCGAATTCGCGAAGTGGGGAATACTCTTCGTCATCGCTTGGTATTGCTGCCGCCGCGCTGGCGTGATGCAGAGCTTCTTACACGGATTCGTCCCGCCGATGGTGCTCCTCGCGGTTGTCACAGCGCTCATCGCGAAGGAAGACCTCGGAACCGCAGTGCTGATCTTCAGCGTGTGCACACTCATGCTTGTCGCCGGCGGCGCGCGTTGGTGGCACGCCGCCGCCCTGTTGCCGCTTGGCGCTCTCGCCGCGTGGGGCGCCGTGCTCGCCAGTCCGTATCGCATGAACCGATTGCTGGCATGGCAAAATCCATTCGAGGATCCGCAGGGCATCGGCTACCACATCATCCAATCGATGTCAGCAATCGCCGGTGGCGGATTGACCGGTCGCGGACTCGGGAACAGCATGCAGAAGTTCGGGTACTTGCCCGAAGATACAACCGACTTCATCTACGCAATCGTCTGCGAGGAGTTAGGCATCATTGGCGGGCTGGCCGTGCTGCTTCTCTATGCGGGACTGCTGCACTTCGGCCTTCGCATCATCAATCGCAGCCGAGTCCGCGCGGACGGAACCGTGGAGTCGCTGGTTTCGCCGTTTGCCCAGCTTTTCGGTCTCGGCATTCTGTTGACGATCGGACTGCAGGCGCTGATTAACCTCGCCGTCGTGAGCGGCCTCGCGCCGACGAAGGGAATCGCGCTTCCGCTCCTTTCCAGCGGAGGATCGGGTTGGGTGCTGACTGGTTTCTCACTGGGGCTGCTCCTTTCGATCGAGCGAACGTCCGTCGCGCGGGAGCGCGGTTCTCCGGCGCGGCCGCCGATGCGCGATGACGCAGTGCTGCTCTTACCCGCCGCGTCATGAACCCGCGTCGACGAGCGTCGTGCCATGAACACTGCTGACGCCGTCCAACCGATCGATCGCTCAAGCGAGGGAACCGGAGCGGCGACATCGCGAGCGTTCGTGCTCGCGGGGGGCGGGACGGGCGGACACATCAGCCCCGGACTCGCGATCGCTGAACGACTTCGATCCATCGATCCATCGTGTCGACCGATCTTCGCGTGTTCAACGCGCCCGATTGATGCTGCCATGCTGCGCGAGGCCGACGCGGAGTTCGTTCCGATACCGGCCGAACCCCTGTCGTTCCAGCCGGGAAAACTTTTTCGGTGCATCACCGCCAGCGTGCGCGGACGTCGCGCGGCGCGAGTCCTCCTTCGTGACGCTCACGTTGCACATGTCGTCGCGTTGGGGGGATTCGTCACGTTTCCGGTGGTCGCTGCGGCGCGATCGCTCGGCGTTCCCGTGCTCCTTGTCAACCTCGACGCCGCTCCGGGTAAGGCGAACCGGTGGGTCGCTGGGCGCGCGCGACGGGTGTTGTCTGCGGTGCCCACCGCGGCGCTACCGAACTTCGCCGAGCGCGTCATCGGCATGCCAATTCGTCGAGTTGCGATCGCGCCGAGCGACCCGGTGTCGTGCCGCGAGGCGCTCGGACTTCGAGGGGCATGGCCGACCCTTCTCGTGACCGGAGCCTCGCAGGGGGCGTCCAGTTTGAACGAGTTGCTCATTGAGCTCGCTCGCCGGAGGCGCGAGTTGTTCTCAGGGTGGCAAGTGTTTCACTTATGTGGCCAAGGCGATCGAGGCGCACTTGAACGGGCCTACGCGAGCGCGGATATTCACGCGAAGGTCGAGCCGTTTCTGCATCGCATGGGGCTGGCATGGGGAGCGGCTGACCTAGCGCTCAGCCGCGCTGGCGCGAATTCCGTGGCTGAAGCGGCTGCGAACGCAGTGCCGACGCTGTTTGCGCCGTATCCGTACCACAAGGATCTGCATCAGAAATTCAACGCGCAACCGCTGGTCGACGACGGCTGTGCCGCGATGGAGCTCGATCGCATCGGCGCAATGGAGAACCTCGATGGGCTTGGTCGCGCGCTCGGCGACCTCATGACCGATCCTGCACGGCGCCGGGCCATGCGCGAGCGTTTGCTGGCGCGGCCGCGCGAGGACGCCGCCACAACGATCGCGAAGATTCTCTTGGCTTCGGGCGAACGCTAACGGCGTCGTGGCCCGGGTTACTCGACTGATCTGACCCATGTGGCTAACAGATCGATTGTCGCTTGGAGGTCACGCTTGTCGATCATCTCGGTCACGGTGTGGATGTAACGCGTGCCCGCACCAATCGCAGCGACGCGCGCGCCGCCATTGGCTCGCTGGATACCGGCGCCGTCTTGCCCGCCTCGAGCCAGAATAGCGCGTTGATGCGGAATGCGATTTCGCTTCGCCACGGCGCAGAGTTCTCGCACCAACGTGTGGTCTGCGATCATCGATGAATCCTGCACCATGATCGCTACGCCGTCGCCATGTTTCGTCACTCGCTGCGAGTCGGGAACACCCGGCGTGTCGCAGGCAATGTTGACATCGAGACCGATGCCGATGTCGGCGTTCACTGCGTTCGCTGCCGTGATCGCGCCTCGCAGCCCGACTTCCTCTTGGGTCGTGAACGCGACGACGAATTCACACGCGTGCCCGGAACGCTTCGACTTGGCAAGCATCCTTGCAGCCTCAATCGCCACGAAACACGCCATGCGGTTGTCGAGCGCCTTCGAGACCACCGTGCGCGGCGTTTCGACGAACGGCTCGTCCATCACGACGTAGTCGCCGATTTGCACGAGCTTCTTCACGCCCGCGGCTTCCCGGCCGAGATCGATGAAGAACTCTTCGGTGCCCGGGACTTTTGTGCGTTCGGCTTCGCTTGAGATGTGGATCGGTTTGCCGCCAGGATTCATCACGCCGAACAAATCCCCCGACTCAGTGACGACTTTGACGCGTCGCGAGAAGAGATTCCGTGGATCGAACCCGCCAGCGGGGTTCACCCAGAGGTGTCCCTGTTCGTCGATGAACCTGACGTAGAACCCAATCTCGTCCATGTGCGCCGCGATCAACACGCGCGTCGCCTTTCCGCGACCGCGCGACGGCTTCCGCGTACAGATGAGCGATCCCATCGGATCGACTCGACTCTCGTCGAACAGTCCCTTGATTTCCTTCTGAATGAGCGCGCGGACGCGCTCCTCACGACCGGGAACGCCGGGGGTTTCGCAGAGCCGCTTGAAGAGGTCGAGGTCCATAGGACACGAATCATAAAGAATCGCCCGGCGGCAGGGTTCGTTGGGTTTCCTACGATGCAGAGATGCTCCACGACACCCCGCTCCGCGAACGCCATGCGCGATGCGCTGCCGAGGAGGCCGCGCGCTCACCGCTGGTGCCGAGCGCCGAGCGGCCGGGGGCCGCAACGGGTCACCGTCGTGCGGCGGAGATCGAGTACCTGCCGTACGCCGCGCCTTCGGCTGGGGACCAAGTCGGCGGCGAACGGACGCTGCTCTGCGAGTTGGTCGCAGCGTTCGGTCCCGTAGAGCCTGAGTACGCAGCGATTCGACGGGGCGCGGCACTGTTCGATGCGTCATTCACCGGCACCATCGAAGTTCGCGGAAAGGACCGACGCGAGTTCTTGCAGCGCATGGTCACGCAGGACATCAAGTCGCTCGCAGCGGGCTTCGCGGCCCGGAGCTTCTGGCTCAATCGCAAAGGACGGATCGAGGCGGACCTCACGATCATCGAACTCGGTGAGCGGATGCTGATCGCGCTCGACGCTGGATGCGCAGCGTCGACCGTTGCGACGCTCAATCCATTCGTCTTCAGCGAACTCGTGACGCTGCGCGACGCGACCGATGAGTGGCATTGGCTTGAGCTCCACGGACCCGGTGCTGGCCGAGCCTTGGCGCTCGCTGGTGCGGCCACGATTCCAGCGCGCGGCGAAGTGAGCGAGTCGTCGCTCTCCGTCCCCGGCGCTCCTACCGCGGAGCGCGTACCCGTCGTCCTCGTCCGTGACGACGCGCTCGGCGAGACCGGCTGGCGCATTGGAGTCGCGTTCATACGCGCCGTCGACGCTTGGGATGCCATCATGGCCGCGATTGATCCGCACGATGCCAAGCAGCGAGTGCGCCCGATCGGCTGGCAGGCGTACAACATCGCGCGCATCGAAGCGGGCACTCCACGATTTCTCGTCGACTTCGGAACGTCGAATTTGCCGCACGAAACCGGCATTCTCGCGGAGCGTGTTTCCTTCAAGAAGGGCTGCTACCTCGGGCAAGAGGTCGTCGCGAGGATGGAATCGCTCGGCAAGCCCAAGCAGAAGTTAGTTGGCGTGCGCCCCGCGAAAGACCTGTTGCCGGTCGCTGAAGCACAGATATTCGAACGCGCCGCTGAAGGCGCGATGGGGCAGCAGATTGGCCTTGTGACGAGCAGCACCCTCGCACCGATGCTCGGGGCCGTTCCAGTTGCGTTCGCGATGATCAAGACCGCGTTCGCCGCTTCCGGCACGACTGTGCTCGTCAACGCCGAGGGCGAGCAGTGTGAGGCGACAGTCGGCCCACTCCGCAGTTGGCCTCACGAAGTTCCGCTAGGAGGTGAGGTATGACGCCAGTTCACCCGCCACCCGATCTAGAGTTTCGAGCGAATATCGAGTTGGTGCTACTCGTCCTCGGAATCGTGATGACGATCGGCGTGGCGTGCGTCGCCGTGTGGCTCGTCAAGACGATGCGACGCGAGGATCGCGAACAAGCGAACGACGCCGCGAATGGTCGAGACGGAGGCGAGGCGTGAGTGCTGCATTCCCCGTGGCCGCGCTCAGAATTACCGAGGTTGGTCCGCGCGACGGATTGCAGAACGAAAAGGGGTTCGTTTCGACGGAGGACAAGATCGCCTTCATAGACCGGCTCTCCGACGCGGGATTTCCCGAGATCGAGGTCACAAGTTTCGTGAGTCCGAAGTGGGTGCCGCAACTCGCCGACGCTGCGGAGGTGCTGTCGAGGATCCGGCGCCGGACCGGTACGACGTACTCGGCACTGGTCCCGAATGAAAAGGGACTCGATGCGGCGATGGCTGCTCGCGTCGACAAAATCGCAGTATTCACCGCCGCTAGCGAGAGTTTCTGCCGCAAGAACATCAACGCGTCGATCGCCGAGAGTATCGAGAGATGTCGGCCAGTGGTTGCGAGAGCGAAGGCGGGGAACGTTCCGGTCCGCGGCTATGTGAGTTGTGTGGTTGCGTGTCCGTTCGAAGGTCCGGTCGATCCGAAGTCGGCCGCGCGCGTGTCGCACATGCTCCTCGACGTTGGTTGCGACGAGATCGATCTCGGTGACACGATTGGGGTTGCCGTGCCGCGCGACATGGACCGGCTGCTCGAAGCGCACGCGAATGTCGTCGTGATGGACCGCATCACGATGCACCTTCATGACACACGAGGCACCGCGCTTGTCTGCGCATGGCGCGCAATCGAACTCGGCGTCCGAAGCTTCGACGCGAGTTGCGGCGGTCTCGGCGGATGCCCGTATGCGCCCGGCGCACTCGGAAACGTCGCGACTGAGGAACTCGTTTACGCGTGCGAAAGGTCGGGGCTTGCGACGCGCGTTGATCTCAACGCGCTGCTTGCGGCGGGGAAGGGGATCGAGGCTGCGCTCGGTCGTCCGCTGGCATCGAGGCTGCTCAAGGCCGGGATGCCACACGCGCTTGGCGCGTCGACCGGCGCCTGAAGTGCGATCGTCGCGATGGGTGTCTTCGAGAGAGTGAACGTCGCTGTGCGGCGATCGGAACTCGATCGAGGAACGATCCGCACGAACGACAGCGTTCGATCTGCCACGATCGCGGCGTGTGGCGCGTGCGGTCGCGCGAAGGAACCGGTGTTGACGACGGTGCGCCGTCGCTCCCCTTTGCCCGTGATGCGGACTCCCGGCCGATGAGAGTGTCCGGCAATAATGATGCTCGCCGTCGGCGCGAATCGTTCTGCGAACGCCGCAGCGAGCGCTGGAAAGCGCCACCAAAACGAAACGATCGTTGCCGCAGCTCGCGGGCGGAAGACGAGCCGCCCCGGCGTCGTCGAACCACCCGGTGCGTCGCGCTCGGCCTCGCCCGCAGACTTCGCTGCTGCAAATGTTGCTTCGAGCGTCCCACGCCGTTCGGGCGGGAACGACGCAAGAGTCTCATCCCACGCTGAGCGCATAGCGCGAGCTCGTACGCTCCACGGTGCGACCGCTGGATGAAACGCATCGCCGTGCGTGATGAGTACGCTGCCGCCTGCTACGAGGAGCGCGCGGTCCGCGCTGATCGCAGGGTCGTGATTGCCAGCGAGCAATGTGAGTCTGGTGCCACGCGCCACGGCCAGCTCGAGGAGTGCTCCGAGCGCGTCGACCGCGCGGGCGCGGTAGCGCGAATCGTTCTGCTCGACAGTGTCACCGTTCAAAACCAAGTGTCCGCCGTCTTCGACGAGCGGTTCCAGTTGCGCGGCGTCCTGAACTCCGTCTGGGCGTCCAAGATGCAGGTCCGACAAGATGACCAATCGCGTCGTCACGAATCGCTACTCATCCCCACAGTGATCCTTCGCGCCCGGCCCGAATGTGATCATGTTCTTGCCGCTGCGCTTGCTCTGCAGCGAGAGTTGGTCTGCGTGCGCGAGCAGGCTTCGCGCGTCGTGCCCGTCCCAGGGATACGTCGCGACGCCTGCGGAGATGCTGACCGTGCCTGGCCCGTCGATGTCGAGTTGCGGGAACTTGAGCTGTCCGACGCGCTCACGGAAACGCGTTGCGATCGTCTCCACTGACTCGAACGGTCCGCCGCCAGCTCTGGCGCCGCGACTGTCCGCGAAAATCACGACGAACTCGTCGCCGCCGACACGGAAGACGTGATCACCGCGGCGAATGACGGAGCGCAAGAGCTCAAGCGTCTCGCGCAACACCTCATCCCCGGCGGCGTGGCCGAAGCGATCGTTGTAGCTCTTGAAGTTGTCGATATCGAAATACATCAGTGAGACGGGGCGGCGCTCGGGCCGCGCCGCGGCCACTGTCTCGTCGAGCACGCGCTCGAACGCGCGGCGGTTGCCCGCGCCGGTGAGTTCGTCCGTCCAAGCCAACACGCGAAGGTCGTCGTGGCATCGATCGAGACGAAGCCAGTGGCCGAGCCAGTCAGCCCACGGCGCGAGAGCCTGCGCCGATGCTTGCGTGGAAGCGAGTGCGCCGAGCGTGACGCCCTTCCACAGCACCGAGACGCGCTGCTCGTCGGTTCGAGCGTCCGTTCCAGCGGAATCGTTGTTCGGGAGCAATCGAACGTCTTGGATGTGCAACTCGCGCCGGATCAGTTCCAGCGCGAGTGCCGAGAGACGATCGCCTCCCTCGATGACAGCTTCGACCAGGTCTGTATCGCCGATCGACTCACCCACACCTCTTCCAGCGAGGTCAGCGGTCGTCACAGGCGAGTCCGATCCATCCGATCCACGCCCGCGATCAATATCGCTCGACGCTGAGAGCGGCAACGACTCAAGTGGCGATCCTGTGCCCGGCTCAGCTGCTCGATCCCGACGGGCGGCAAAGGCCTGGAGCGCGTCGTCAATCACCAAATCCACCATGTCGCGCTGCGGCAACCCCTCGCCGCAACTGATCGAACTCCGGGCTGGAGTGCCAGCGGGTGCAGAAGTTGGGCCTTGGCGTTCGATGCGCATGGGTTTTTCCGGTGCTGGCCGCACACCCGCGACCGGAGTCAGAACGTCTTCGGTCGATTTCGGGTTCGTCTGTACCTCGGGATACCCAAGCGCGGACGCGAGGTCCCGAGAACCCGCAGGGAGGAAGACGACATCATCGAACCCGGCGTTCTCGGCTACGGCGGTTGCCCCGCGGGGGGCCAGTAGCAACAGACGTATCGCCGGATCGACCCGGCGGAACGCGTCTCGAACGCTGCGTGGATCGTCACCCGCGGCGCGAAGCGGCACTGCGATCGCCCCTATCGGACCACCGACGGCATCCGCACTCGACGCCGTCGAGAGGGCAGCGAGCGCGTCGTAGAGGTCGTCGACTTCGTCGATGACGTGCCCTTGGCTTGCGGTCGATCGTCTGAGTGCTTGGGCAAGCTCGGTGACGCCGAGTCCGTCGCGGACGATCAGCGTTCGTCCGGATCTCGCGCCGCGCTGGGATGGAACAGAGGGACTCATGGTGTCGTTTCGTCGAGGGCCCCGGGACTAGGGACTGGAGGCTAGGGTGACTGGTGCGGCGGGGAGCGGTCGGATTCCTCGTCGTCGAACAGCCGCAAGAGCATTTCAATCTCGTCGGCGGTGACTGCGGCGTCGTCAACGTGAGGCTTGGACTCGGGGCGTTTCCCGCCTTCGGATTCCGCCGCCGGGAACCCAAACTGCTCAGTGACCTTAGGATTTCGCGGCGTCGGGTCGGAATGGAACTCGGACGTGTTGGGCTCCGCGAGCGGCGAAAACGGGGGAGGCTCATCCGTGGAAGGTGAAATCGATGTTCCGGCCAGTCGGAGCGGCGGGGGCGGCGGATTCGTCTTTTCCCCGGCAAAAGCTTCGTACGTTCGGGCGGGGGAGATCTCAAGGAGTAACTCGTCCGTTCCGATCCAGACGCTGACGTCGGGGAAGTGTTGGGCGATCGCGCGGAGCAGTCGGTCGAGGCTCTCCCATCGATCGCGCGACGCAACCACGAGAGCCACGCGGCGCTGCGGCAATCCCCAGCTTCCGCCGGTCCGATCATCGAGCGACCAGCGCACGAGCTGAGCGAACGCGTCGAGCGGCTCGCTGCGAATAACAGTTGAGATCGCGCGCGACTCAAGGAGGGCGAGGAACCCCGACGGGAGATCGTCTCCGCGCGCGACGATAACGCAGCGACTTACGTCGCGCAGCGAAGGATGAGGTCGATCATGACCGCGCGGCAACCGCAACTTTCTCCCGATCTCCTCTCTCGGCTGCGTCGCATCAAGCGAAGCAGCATTCGGGTGCCTCCTGCCGCGCCGCGTCGCGGCGGGGGAGCGAAGGACCGATAGCCAAGCAGAACCAATGCTCTTACCTCAACCTTGAGATCAAGCACGAAGATAGCACGGGAATCGATCCAGGTAGACTTGGACCCGCGAGACGCGTCCGGTTCGCCTCTGACTCTGGTATCTTCGGCCCATTCGTCGCTCAGGTGCCTAGATGCCCTGAGCTGGCCGACCGGACCCAACGTCCGCGATCGCCATCCGAGACTCCTTCCGAGATTCCCATGACCCAGTTCCAGACCGTCCCCACCATCGACCTGAAGACCGGCACCGACGGAAAAAAGTACGTCGACTACAAGGCTGCCGATGACCTGCGGAAGATGATGACCCCGAACGGCAAGATCTACTCGCGCAAGCGACTTCAGCTCCAGGCTCGCGATCAGAAGAGTTTGGCGCAGGCGATCAAACGCGCCCGGTTCATGGCGCTTCTACCTTACACCAGCGCGACCATGTGACCCCCCGCGACGCGTTACTCCCCCCGCGACGCGTTACTCCCCCCGCGACGCGTTACTCACAGCGCTGGACGGTTCAGTGAGACGCGTGATCGAAGGCGGAGTCGGTTGCGTAAGAACGCGAACCACCACGTCACGCGAAGGGCGCGCAGCCCCGCGTCGCCGGGGTGGCGTTCAAGCGCGGCTCGAAGGCGCGCCGACGCGATTGACAATCGCCGCGACTCTATCGCGTCGAGGATGAGGTTGTGCCCGACCGCGAGGTCGGCAGTTGGGTCGACGCGCAGCAGTCGCCGCGCGATGCCGCGCGCGACACGCGGCCGCCCAGCGGCGAACGCGACGACCATGAGCTTGCGAAGAACCGCAGGATCGCGCGGTCGGTCGGTGAGCACGCGCAGCAACAGATCGGTCGCGTCGTTGGCGGCGTCGCAACGCACGAGGAGTTCGGCAACACGAACGAGTTCGATCGCCGCAGATTCGCTGGCAAAATCAGAACGGCGCGACGCGTCCTCGCGAAGGAGCTTCAGTGCGGCGACCAGTTCGTCTTCTGCGACAAGCGTTCCCGCGAGCGTCGTGCGCAGGAGTGCGACATCCGGATCGAACGCGTAGGCGGTCTCGAGCTCGGCTCGCGCCTGGTCCAAGCGCCCGAGCGCGCCGAGCAGCATGCCTAGCCGAACCCGCGGCGCCGCCAAGGTTGGCGCGAGTTCAACAGCGCGACGGTACTTCTCGACGGCCTCACCGGGGCGGTGGAGCGAAGCCAGAAGATCGCCGCACTCCAGCAGCGTCTGCACGTCACCCGGATGGTGCCGCAGCTCCTCGATGTACATTCGCGCCGCCGCGTCGCTATTGCCTATAGCGGCGAGCGCCCGAGCGAGCTTCGCGCGAACCCGTGGAAGCTGGGGCTCGACGTTCAAGGCCTCGCGGTAGCACCACGCGGCACGTTCGTGGTTATCCCACGTCATCTGCGCATCGCCCATCGCGACGAGGCAAAAGGGCATTTTCTCGAGCCGCTGCTGGGCAAGGTAGTAGGCGGTTTCCGCGTCGTCGCGACGATTCAACGCCGCGAGCGCCTCAATGCGCCGCGCCCAAGCGGGCTCGCACGTCGGATCGAGTGAACACGCTGCTGTCAGCGCTGGCAACGCGTCGCTGAAACGTTCCAGACGGCACAGTACGGTCGCCTCCGCAAGTCGCGCCTCGGCGCGGCGAGGAAGTCGTTCGGCGGCCTCGCGGAATGCCACAACAGCTTCGTCGAGGCGCCCAGCGGCGTCGAGCGTCATGCCGAGGTTGAAGTGCCAATCGCCGCGGTCCGGATCGCCGGCGATCGCCTTTCGGAGTTCTGCCTCCGCCTCGGCCAGTCGGCCGCGACGAAAATGCTCTGCGGCGCGCTGCGCATGGCGTTCCCCAGCGCGGGGGGCGCGGTCACGATCGTTCGGGAGATCCGAGTCTCGCTCGTCCATATCTGGCTCGTCCGTCATTGTCGCACGATTCGTCGGGCGAACAGTACAGTTTTCAAGTTCACTCGGTTCCGGCCGCCCGCCGTATTTGACGCAAACCTCTCTTGATGCGCGCTTCTTGGCCATCGTTCCCGATTTCTTTCGTCCCGGCGCTCGTCGCCGGTGTCATCGGCAGCGCCGTACACCCGCACTCCACTTGGCCGCAGTCTGAGCCGCAGCGCCCGGTCGAGCCGCTTCCGGAGCGACTCGCCGGCGATGTCGCGTTCCTTGACGCAGTGTTGTCCGATGTGTCGGCGGGCAGTGCGCTGCGACGCGCCGCCGCCGAACGCTTGGCGCGCGATGGTTCACCGGAGGCGAGTCGCGCACTTGAGCGAGCGCTTGGGGCGGGAGGCACCCCTAGGGCTCTTTCGATTGAGGCGCTCGATCGTGCGACTGCGGTGCCAGCCGCGCTCACGGCCGCACTCGCTGAAGCCGCGATCGCGCTGGCTGTCGAGGGCGATCGCGACGGTTCGCTCGCCGCGACGCGAGCCCTCGCGCGAAGCGGGGAGGGCGCGGCCGCAGCCGTCGCTCGAATTGCATTCGACATGGCCGAGTCGCGGGCCCGGCGCATCGGAGCGATCGGTGTTCTCGGTGAGCTTCGCGACCGAACCGCGGCTGAGTTCTTGCTCAAACTTCTCGACGAGAGCCGTGCGGAAGCGAGCGACCTTATGGCGGTGGCGTGCACGGCGCTCGATCGCTGCGCAGGTCTCGCAATAGGAAACGATCCAGTCGCGTGGCGACGATGGGGAAGCGAGTCGGCGGACGCATCGAAGATCGACGACGCGCAGATCCGCGCGATGTCCGAGAGAGCCGCTGACGCGGAGCGAGCGCTGGCGACCGAGCGCGGACGCGGGCAGCAGCTCGAGGCACGCGTTGTCGAGGCGTACCAGCAGCTCTTTCTCCGCCTGACTCAGTCGGAACGGCTTGTGCGAAGCGCCGACCTACTGGATGACGAGTTGTTAGCTCTACGCACGTTCGGCATCGCGCAGATCGAGCGAATGCTGCGAAACGGCGAGCGAGCGGACGATGCGACGAGACGGCAGGCGCTCGTCCTTCTCGATGACGTGGTCCCGGCGCTTCGCGTGCGCGGGGCCCGCCTGCTCGACGATCTCGGCGTGACTGATTTACCGATGCGGCTGGCCGAGCGGCTTCCAAAGGAGAAAGACCCACTCGTCGCGGCCGCGTATCTCTCAGTGCTTGCGAACCGTCCAGAGCCTGCGACCTTTCCGACGCTGCTCGCGCTCGTCAAGGACCCGGCACTCGGCGAGTATGCATGTCGGGTCATCGCGATCCTCGCGGCTCAACGGCGGCTTCCGCTGGAGTGGGAGTCGCAGGTCTTGACGCCGCTGCGAGACGTCGTTGCCGCGCGACCGAACGCCGCGGCCGCCCAGCTTCTCGCGATGGCGGGTGACGAAGTCGACCTCGCGCGAGTGTCGATGTTGCTTGATGGTCCCGACGCGAGCGTGAGGCGAGGTGCCGCTGAAGGGCTTCGCCGTCGCGGGGTGCGGCGTCCGCTCCTTGAACGATCCAGCGATCCCGCGATCTACGGTCCTGTCGTCGCGGCGCTGGCAGATGAACCGAAGACTCTCGACACAGTGCGTGCGCTGGTAGCTGTCCCTCCGCCACCCGACATGACTCCCGATTGGAACGCATCGGCTGCGCGGCTGCTGCGTGAACTTCCTGCCACCGACCTCGTTGCGGCGGACAAACTGCTCGCTGGCGTCACCGGGTGTGAACGGCGAACGCGGGCTGAGGGGCTCGCTCGAATCGTCGGGGGTGCGCGGGCTGGCATTGTGAAGGCCGACGTCGAGGAAGGGCTCACTCGGTTCGTCGATCTCCTCATCGCCGACGGACGAGGTCAGGACGCTATCGCCACGCTGGAAGAATCGGCACCCAAGCCGGGTGATCCGACGTTCGACGCGCTGTTCCGCGCGCAGGCGCTGACGGGCAACTTCCGCGAGGCAGCGCGACTTGTTCCGTTGCCGCGGCGATGGATCGAGCTTCTCACTGCCGTCGTCCGAGAGCCGAGCGCAGCGAGGCCACTCGCTGACGAGATCTCGCTGCGTTTCGGAGCATCGCTCTCCGCTGATGAGCGTGCCGCGTTCGATAAATCGCGGCGCGAACTTCCCGCTTCTCCTGCGACTGTGACGGTGCCGACTGAGCCGGTGCGCTGACGTTGGCTGCGCCGATATCATCGTTGGTCAATTCCAGCGGCTCTGATCGAAGAGCCGCTTCTAAGCAATTCATATCTTGATTCGAGCCATGCCGAGCACTCCTGTGACGAACAAGCCACCGCGTTCTGCAACTTCGCCCGCCTCGCGCGCTGGGCGAACTTCCGCGGCAAAGCAGCCAGCGACAGCCAGCGCTTCACGCACCGAGAACGACTCGATGGGTGCGATGGAGGTGCCTTCGGACGCGCTCTACGGCGCAACCACGCAACGCGCCGTCCTCAACTTTCCCGTCTCCGGTCGAACCGTGCCAGCCGCGCAGATTCGCGCGCACATCTTGCTGAAGAAGTGCTGCGCCGAAGCGAATTACGAGCTCGGCGAGCTGCCCAAAGCTGCGATGACGGCGATTGTCACGGCGTGCGATGAGTTGTTAGAAGGGTTTAGCACGCGCGAAGGGAGCGCGGCGCTCATGCGTCACTTTCCCATCGACGTGTTTCAGACCGGGTCGGGAACGTCGACGAACATGAACGTGAACGAAGTCGTCGCCAACATCGCGGCCCGGCGCGCAGGGAAGCCGATCGGCGCGAAGGATCCGATCCATCCGAACGATCACGTGAACTACGGTCAGTCGTCGAACGACACGTTCCCAAGTTCCATGCAGATTGCGGCGGCTTGCCTCATCCACGACGCACTTATCCCGTCGCTCCGTCGCCTAGCGGCAGGGCTGTGGGCGAAGTCGAAAGCGTGGGACAAGATCGTCAAGATCGGTCGCACGCACCTGATGGACGCCACGCCGATCCGCGTCGGGCAAGAATTTTCTGGATACGCGGCAGCGGTCGATCTCGCCGTCGTTCGCGCGGCGGCGGCGATGGAGGCGCTCGCATCGAACCTGCCGATCGGCGGCACCGCGGTCGGTACCGGAATCAACGCCCACGTGAAGCTGGCGAAGACCGTCTGCGCCAAGCTCGCATCTGCGACCGGAGTGAAATTCCGCGAAGCGAAGAACCACTTTGAAGCGCAGTCGACGCGCGACTGCTGCGTCGAGGCGTCGGGTCAGCTCAAGACGATCGCCGTGTCGCTCTCAAAGATTGCGAACGATATTCGTTGGCTCGGCTCGGGCCCGCGCTGCGGGTTGTTTGAGTTGTCGCTGCCCGCGACGCAGCCAGGTAGTTCGATCATGCCGGGCAAAGTGAATCCAGTCATCTGCGAGAGCATGATGATGGTCGCGTGTCAGGTCGTTGGAAACGACGCTGCGATTACCGCAGGCGGTTTCGGTGGCATCGGCTCGCTGCTGGAACTGAACGTCGCGATGCCAATGATTGCTGAGCGACTGATCGAGAGTGTCGAACTGCTGGCGAACGCCTGCGCGATGTTCCAAGACAAGTGCATGGCGGGACTCGAATTGAACGAGAGCATCGCAACCGGCACGGTTGAGAAGAGCTTGATGATGTGCACGGCGCTCGCGCCGGTGATTGGTTACGACAACGCAGCGAAGCTCGCGAAAGAGGCGTTCAAGACTGGCGAGACGGTGCGCGAGTACGCGCTCCGCAACAAGCTGGTCGAACCGAAGCAACTCGCGAAGCTGCTGGACGCAACGAGTATGACGAAGCCGGGCGGCAAGGGTCCGGGTGGCGGCTAATGTGAAAATGGCAGCTGGCGCTGGTATTGCGGCGAAGGCTGGTTTTACGGCTAACGCTGGGTTATGGCTGTAGTCCGCTCGGAACGCCGTTTGGATAGACCTTCGAGATCGCTTCTTCAATGCGCCCGATGCGGTTCTCGGGGTTCGGGTGCGTGGAGAAGAACTCCGGTGGTCCTTGTCCGTCCGAGGCTGACGCGAGGATCTTCATCACCTCGATCATGGCGCGCGGGTCGTAGCCGGCGCGACTCAAGAGTTCGACGCCCCAGCCGTCGCTTTCCAGTTCGTCGTCGCGTCCGTAACGCATGTTGATGAGCTGCGCTGCTGCGGCGGCGAGCGCGGCGGCCGCAGCGCCGGAACGCGGATTGTTCGGATCGCTGGCGCCCACTGCGACCGCGCCGACGAGCCCTTGCGTGAGATTCTGCTTCGCGAGATGTTGCGCGCCATGGCGCTCGAGTACGTGACCGATTTCGTGCCCGAGGACGCCCGCGAGTTGCCCGTCTGACTTCAGCCGATCGAAGAGCGCGCGGGTGATGAATACTTGTCCGCCTGGAAGCGCGAACGCGTTGACTGTCTTCGGATCAGCGAGCAGATGAAATTCGAAGCGGTAGGGGGTCTCTTTGCCCAAGCCCGCTTGAAGGAGACGCGCGCCCACCGCGTCCACCCGCGCCTGCCCGGCGCGATCGGGATCGAGACCACCGAACGCTTGCGCCATTTGCGGTGCTGAATGCAAACCCAGCGCGACTTCGTCCGCGGGCGTCATCGCGACGTGTTGAAGTTCGCCCGTCACCGGGTTCGGTGTCCGCGCCGAGAGATACGAAATGAACGCGATGCCCGCGATGACAACACCAATGATGAGGCGCGGAGCCCGCGAACGGCGTTGCTGGTATTGCATGGTCGCTATTGCACGACAATGCGACGAACGAGGCAAGCTGCAGTTCTCACGCGCCGCCGCCGTAGCGCTCCGAACTTGGCGCGATCACCCTAAAAAACTTTTCGCAACCAGCGCAAGAACTTGCCGTAATGCGCGCACAGCGAGTGTGCGCCCGAAGGGCGCTACGGAGCGCAGGAACTTGCCGTAATGCGCGCACAGCGAGTGTGCGCCCGAAG
>JAWXCC010000158.1:0-5925 GCA_034440475.1 Phycisphaerae bacterium
AATCGTAAACGTCGAGTTCGAGCTCGGAATGCCGCTCGTGATCGTTCCCCACGCGCCGATCGTTAGCCCGGGCTTCCACGCAGTACCCGGCGCGGAGCGAGCAACCAAGATGATGTCGTCGCCCGTGTGCAACTTGGCCTCATCCAGCGCTTCTTGAATCGTGTTGAATGCCTTCGCCCACGATGAACCGTCTTCGCCCAACACACCCGGCGTGTAATGGCGGACACGGTACGTTTTCGCGTGGACGGAATCACTCGCGGCGAGCGCAATCACGAGCGAGAGAGCGATACTCATGTCACCGATTCTCTTTGAGGTGCGACTGCCCCTCCCTTGTTATACGGAACATCGACTAAGGAACCGCAATAAATCTCAGAACTTGCAGATCCTTGTTCATCATCGTTCGCGGGACTCGCCCGCGCCGCGGCGTTCGCTCACCACCCCGTGCGCCACGTCGGTGCCAAGTGTTCGTGCGAGTCGGACACACCTTCGAAGGCGAACGCCTTCGGGTCGTACTTCAGTGTCTTGCCAACATAGCGACTCGCGACCGCGCCGATAGCTAACGCTTCGCACATGAGCGCTGCACGCTCGAACGGCGCGCGGGCCTTACCGCGGCCGAGGCAGGCGTCGATCCAGTCGTGCCAGTGGTTTGTTGTCTTTGGTACTTCGATCGCGCTCGGCGAACCGGCAACGTCGAACAGCTTCACCTTGCCGTCGACGTAGGCGTATGCGTTTTGGCCCTCGATCGGGATGACGAGTACACCGGCGTCGCCAACGAGAATCGCGGCACCGTCCGATGGCAACGGCAGGCGGCCGTCTGTGTCAGGCTTCGCATCCTTGGCTGGCTTCAGCGACTCAGGCAGCCCGAGCGCTTTGAAGTCGGGCAGGCGACCTCCATCGAACCACATCAGTTCGAGCCCGTCAACTGCTGTCATCGGCGTCGGCGCGAACTGCATGCGCACAGTTTGCTGATTGGGAAACTGGTCGGTCGTCCCATCCGGCGCGTCGCAGGTCACACTCGTCGGGAGACCGAGGTCGAGTCCATAATACGGAATGTCGAGAATGTGACACGCCATGTCGCCGAACGCGCCGGTGCCAAAATCGCGCGTGCCGCGCCAGTTGAACGGCGCATAGACCTGCGCTTTGTACGGGCGCGTCGGCGCTGTGCCGAGCCACAGGTTCCACGCAAGCGCTTCGGGAATCGGATCGGACCCTTCTGGGCGCGGCTTGCCGCTGGGCCACCAACCAGCAGGACGATCAGTCCACGCGTGCATCGCGCGCACCTTTCCGACGACGCCGCGCTTCACGAGCTCGGCTGCGAATCGCCGTGATGAACGAGCTGACCGCTGTGTCCCCATCTGCGTGACGAGCGTTGGATTCGCTTTTGCTGCGTCGGCGAGCATGCGATTCTCGTCGGCTGCGCGGGCGAGCGGCTTCTGCGTGTACACGTGCTTCTTGAGTTCGATTGCCTTCAGGCTGGCGATCGCGTGCGAGTGATCCGGCGTGGAGACGCTCACTGCATCTACCTTGTCGCCTAACTTTTCTAACATCTCGCGCCAGTCGGAGAAACGCAGCACGTCTTTGAACTTATTGGGAGCGTTGGGGTCCTTGTCGTCCTTACCAGCGTTCTGAAGCACATCACGATCGACGTCACAAAGACCAACCATGACAACATCGGCGTGCCGCGAGATTTCGCCGAGATCTGTCTCGCCCATTCCGCCGCAAGCGATCTTCGCCACCGCGAGTTTGCCATTAGGTCCGATGCGCGTGCGCCGGGGCGAGGCAAAGGCGTAGGTACCGAAGGGGCCGCCCGCAAGCGTGACTGCGAGTGTGGCCTTGAGAACGTCACGACGAGACTCGGAGGTAGACATACCGCGAGGCTACCGCGCGGCGTGAAGCGAAGCGAATCCGACTTCGAGCGGTTGCCTCAGCGAGACTGGGCAGTATTCTCTGCGCACCGGATACTCCTCATTTTGGAGTTCGGACCTATCCCCTACCTTGCCTCTTCCAGTCCCCGTGCCCACCGCGTTCC
The DNA here is from genome assembly GCA_034440475.1 of Phycisphaerae bacterium. GTDB lineage: Bacteria > Planctomycetota > Phycisphaerae > Phycisphaerales > SM1A02 > JAEUIT01. Next base: position 2,030 of record JAWXCC010000158.1, read on the forward strand.
CGCTGCGACGGCCGATCTCACTTCGGCCTTCGCGGTCGCTGCTCTCGGGCTTTGCTCGTTCACGTCGCAGAGTCACGCCGAAGTGATCTTCCAAGCCGTTCCAAACAACGGTTACATCGTCCCGCTTCAATCCGTTCAACTGGACCTACGTGGCGTATGGTGATGGCGGATGGCTCACCGATGCCGATCAACCGCCGGTGACCGTGACCAAGATCACGCTTGATATGGCGACGTTTCTCAGCCCGGCACCCGGCTCGACCGCTCTGGTTTTCACACTGAACGACGGTGATCCGTCCGGCCTCGTTCTCCGTTCTGGGAACCAGCTCTACACCGTCACGATTCCCAACGTTTCGCTTCCGGCGGCACCATTCCCGGCAGTGACGTACCTCGAACTCACCGTTCCGCTTCCCAACGTGCAAACACTTGGCGGCTACAACTTCGCCGTCGGGCGCGGCTGCACTGGCGTAGCGAACTTTGCGGTCACCATCGACACAGCGTCATGCGTCGGCGACGACGATGGATCAGGAGTCGTCGACGCCGCCGATCTCGGTGTCTTCCTCGGGCAATGGCGCGGTAGCGGAAGCGCCGACTTCAACGGAAACGGTGTGGTTGACGCGCAGGATCTCGGCATATTGCTCGGCGCGTGGGGCCCCTGCTCGTAGTAGCGGCGCCGCAGTGAGTCCCGCGGTCGCGCGACAATGCCACAGGCTGCTACCGTGCCAATGATGTCGTTGCCTTCTTCGAGTCCGATCTCGCTCCCGGTGTTGTCACCGAGTGGGCGGTCGAACGGACCTCAGGCAATCGGCGAGTCGGAGCGCACGCGCATCGCCGACGATCTCCGCGCCCTCGGCATGAAGGACGTTCGGTTCGCCAAGAGCGACCGCATGCTCTACTCAACCGAGGCGAGTATTTATCAAGTCGATCCGATCGGGGTTGTCGTTCTTGACCGACCCCGCGACGCCGTGACGGTCGTTCGCTACTGCGCCGAAAAAAAACTGCCAGTTCTACCGCGTGGCGGCGGTACGAGTCTGAACGGGCAGACGGTGAACGTCGCTGTCGTCCTTGACTTCAGCGCGCATTGTCGCGGCATTATCGCAATCGACGCAGAAGCGAAGCGCTGCCACGTCGAGCCAGGTGTCGTACTCGATCAGCTCAATGATGCACTCAAGTCGAAGCGCTTGATGTTCGCGCCCGATCCGAACACTGGCGGCCACAACAACATCGGCGGCATGATCGGCAATAACTCAGCCGGCGCGCATTCCATCTTATACGGGCGCACCTCCGAGCACGTCCTCGGACTCGATGTCGTCTTCGCCGATGGGTCAACGCATCGGCTCGATGAAGGCTCGTGCGAGCGCGACCCGGCGCAGCGCGCGATCGCGCGGGCAATGGCCGACATCGCGCTTCCACTGCGCGACGAGATTCGGGCGCGGTTCCCAAAGATTGTCCGTCACGTGGACGGTTACAACCTCGACCTCTTCCTTGAACAACTCGACCGCTCGACGCCAGGCACGTTCGACCGAGTGAATCTCGCGACGTACGTCTGCGGCTCTGAAGGCACGCTCGCAACGATTCTCGAAGCGGAACTGAACCTCGTCGCGGCACCGTCGAAGACTGGCCTCGCGATTGTCGGGTTCGATTCGGTCGACGCGTCGCTCGATGCGCTCGCGACTATGCTCTCGACGACGCCTGCTGCGGTCGAGCTCGTCGACGACACGATCATCGACTTAGCGCGAAAGAATACGGAGTACGCGCGATACGTCGAGCTCATGCCGCAACCGACGTCGGGCCGCGCGCTTGGCGCGGTGATGTACGTTGAGTACTTCGGCTTCGCCGCCGACGGAAGTGACATCCGCGCCAAATTCGGTGAGCTGAAATCGAAACTCCCACACGCGCCGATTCAATGCCATCTCGACCCGAGCGCGATGAAGAACGCTTGGACGTTGCGCCGCGCCTGTGAGCCACTCTTGCACGGACTACCCGGCGCCCGCAAACCGATCGGTTTCGTGGAAGACACCGCAGTTGCTCCAGAGCGGCTGCCCGGATTCATCCGCGAGTTCAAGGCGATTCTCGCGAATCACGGCACGTTCGCCGCATTCTTCGCGCACGCGAGCGTCGGCTGTCTGCACATTCGACCGCTCCTGTCGCTCAAGTCCGACACCGACCGTGAGGACATGAAAGCTATCTCGACGGAGATCGCCGACCTTGTAGTGCGTCACGGCGGCGCGCTCTCAGGTGAACACGGCATGGGGAGGTCGCGCACGCATCTTGCCGAGCGCTACTTCGGCGCGCCGCTGGTCGCCGCGATGCGCCGGATCGCCGCAGTGTGGGATCCGGACGGCCGGATGAACCCGGGCACGAAGATCCGCTGGACTGACCCTAACACAATGGTGGAGTCGCTGCGGGTCAAGCCCGCCGCGACGGTGCTCGGTATTGACGGGAGCAATGTCTACTTCGATTACGAAAAAGAGCATGGCTTCGGGAGCGCCGTCGAAATGTGTAACGGCGCTGGTCTTTGTCGCCGTCTTACCGCTGGCACGATGTGCCCGAGTTACCAAGTGCTTCGCGATGAACGACATTCAACCCGTGGGCGAGGAAATCACTTGCGCCTTGCGATCACGGGACAGTTTTCTGATGACGGAAAGAGCCCGCGTTGGGACGACCCCGACGTCTATGAAACGTTGCGGCTCTGCCTCTCGTGTAAGGCGTGTAAGTCGGAGTGCCCGAGCAATGTCGACATCGCGAAGCTGAAAGCGGAGTATCAAGCGCAGCGCTATCGCACCACCGGTGTCCCGCTTCAGGCCCGAGCATTCGGCGCGGTGCGCACGCTGAACCGGATGGGCTCGCTCGTTCACCCCATCGCAAACGCGCTCAGTCGATTTCCACCGTTTCGCTGGCTGCAGGAGAAGACGCTCGGACTCGATCGTCGGCGCAGCATGCCGCCGTTCGGGCGTTCTGCGCTTCGGTGGATGGCATCGCGGGAGTCGACGTCGTCAATCGCGCCTGACAACGCTCAGGTGCGCGCTCCAGCAGTTGTGCTCTTCGCCGATTGCTTCGCGACCTTCAGCGAGCCGCATGTCGCGCATGCTGCGGTCGAGACGCTCGAAGCGTTCGGGTATCGCGTCGTCATGCCTGATCTCGGGTGCTGTGGCCGCGCGCAGATTTCGATGGGTGACCTTGAGCGCGCAAAGCTCACCTGCGCGGGCACTGCGAACGCGCTTCTCGCCGCAGTCGAACGCGAGCGCGCGGTCGCTGTAGTGGCGCTCGAGCCAAGTTGCCTCTCCGCGCTGAAAGATGATTGGCAAGAGCTAAAGATGGACGTCGGGCGCTCGGCGCTGGTGCGACTCCGCGACATGAGCTTTCTCGTTGAGGAGTTTCTCGACCGTCGTTGGGACGCGCATCCGAAGCGACCATCGTTTCTCGCGCCGACTGAAGACGTCGTGCTGCACGGGCACTGCCACCAGAAGGCTCTGTGGGGATCGGATTCTTCCGCAGCCCTCTTGCGGCGTGCTCTCGGTGAGCGGATCACCGTTCTTTCAACCGGTTGCTGCGGTATGGCAGGTTCGTTCGGTTTCACCACTGATCGATTCGACCTCTCGATGCAGATCGGCGAGCAGAGTGTGTTTCCCGCAGTGCGAGCCGCGGCGGACGCGACAGTGTGCGCGCCCGGGACAAGTTGCCGACATCAGATCCTTGACGGAACCGCGCGACACGCGCTGCATCCGATCGAAATTGTGAGACGCCTGTTGAGTTAGATACAAAGGTGCCCTGTAGACGGTGCGCCGATGTCGCTCGCGTTCAACGGGGAGCTCATACCGCTGCGCGGTTTGTCGCGTCGTGCGCGTCGTGCGCGTCGTGCGCGTCGTGCGCGTCGTGCGCGTCGTGCGCGTCGTGCG
>JAWXCC010000159.1:0-14681 GCA_034440475.1 Phycisphaerae bacterium
ACCTCTCCTCCCGCCCCATCCGCGGGCAGGAGAGGGGGGGACAAAGGGCGGCGCAGCGGGGTGGGCGCCGTCAGGAAAGAGGGTCGGTCTCCCCCCCCCCCCCCCCCCGGGTGAACAACCGCCGCGGCACGAGCCGCGGCGGTTTTCTTCTTCGCGTTCGAACGTCGGTGGGTGGCTGGCGGTACCGTCGGGACCTGAACCGCTCGCGGCGACGGAAGCGCCGAGCCATGCCGACGGCCTTCATGAAGATCGCGAGCGGTACATTTGAGCGTGAGGCATTCTGCCCGTCCGCGACCCAAATGACTTCCGCCACAGGGTGTTAGCCACTATGAACGCACAAGAAAGAGACTCTCTAGTGCACGCGCTCAAGGCACGCTTCGAGAAGAACATGCGCCGTCACCGAGGAGTCACCTGGACTGACGTGCAGCTTAGGCTCGAAGGAAATCGCGCAGCATTGAAGTCGCTCAGCACAATGGAATCGACCGGCGGCGAACCCGACGTTGTTCGGCACGACGAACGAACAGGTCAGTACACGTTCTGCGATTGTTCAGCCGAGAGCCCCACCGAGCGCAGAAGCCTTTGCTATGACCGCGAAGCGCTCAAGTCCCGGAAAGAGAACAAGCCCCAAAACAGCGCCGTCGAAATGGCCGCTGCAATGGGAATCGATCTACTCACCGAGGAAGAGTACCGAGCGCTTCAGACGCTCGGCGATTTCGATATGAAGACGTCGAGTTGGGTCAGAACGCCGGGTGATGTACGGGAACTCGGCGGAGCCTTATTTTGCGATCGTCGCTATGGCAAGGTTTTCGTCTATCACAATGGCGCACAGTCGTACTACGCCGCCAGAGGATTCCGTGGGTCACTTCGAGTCTGAGCTCAACGACGGCAACGTCGTGCAGTTGTAGGCGACTCTCACTTCATCCGCCGACCTTGCCATTGATCTTCCACGCGCCGACGGTGCTGCTGTTTGCAGTACCGGTTGGTGGGCCCGCGTACGAAGAGTAGCCGCCGCTCTTGCGTTGCCAGCCAGCGCTGTACGCCTTGTCGTTCAAGTACGTGTCTTCGTTGGTCGTGCCTTGAAAGTTCCGCGTGCCCTGGATGTTCTGACCCGCGCCTCCGGTGTACGGCGAGTACTTCGATGCTCCCGCGACATAACGACTCGCACTTCCGGTCGGCCCGGTGTAGCCGCTGCCGTAGCTGCTCGTGAAACCGCCGCCGTAGCCGCCGATGTAGCCGGGTGCGCCCATCACGCCACCGCGGTACACGACGCCGTTGTAGCCGCCTGACCCTACTTGAAGGCTCGCGTCGAGCGCGTGGCCACTGCCGAGTTGCGCCTGTGCCAACGCTGAGGTCGCGGTTGAGCCGATCACAGTCAAACTGAGCAAACTAACAAGTGAGCACATAATGCTGCCAGTGATCTTCATCAATGATCCTCCCGTTTGGCGCTGGCGGTGACGGTGATATCGAGAAAAAGACTTTCGTTCGGGCCGATCGCGGGTACATCGCCGCCGATGCCGAATGCCTGGGCTGGCGCGATCGCAACCTTCCAGTGATCGCCAACGCGCATCAGCCGAAGGACGCGGCTTGCGAGCGGAAGAATCGCTTCGGGATCGACGCGCGACGCCTTGCGGTCGTCGACGACGTTCTGCGCACCATTCTCACCTATCAATGCGAGAGTCCAATCGGCGATGTAGACGTCGCTCGCGCCGGGCTGCGGACCGCTTCCGGTCGCGACCGTGATCGCGTACACGCCGTCCTCGATGCGTCGGGTGCCTAGCTGCGCTGCAAACTCTGCGATCGACTTCGCGCTCCGCGCGGCGTTCGCATCGGCGAACTGACGGAACTGTGGATCTTCGGCGTATTGTTTCTGGGCGGCTCGATCAAGGAGCGCGCGATGCACAGCGCGAAGCACGCGATCGAGTTCGGGCTTCGGCATGCCCGGCGGCAAACCCTGTAAGCCGTCGTTGAAGCCGCGAAGCACGAGGTCGGCGTCGGCCGAAAGCCCGTCGGCGGCAAGTCCTTCTTTCACGTCGCCACCAAGGCTGTAGCCCACGCCATACGCGAACCGCGTTGCGTCGTTGGCGGAGACGGCGGCATCGCTGGTGTTGACGCCACGCGACGAGTTGGACGATTGATTGGCGCATCCCGCGAGTGCAACGACGAGGGTAGTGCCGAGGAAACTAGCGCCAAGCATGGGGTGATTGAGAGATCGCATGGTGGGTGTCTGAACGCGAGGCGACGCGAAGGAGAGAGAGTCAGCATAAACCACAGGCTCTGAATTCGGCAGAAGCTCGGGGGTCTGGGCTTTCGGACGAGCGCGCTCGCCCCTACATTCGACGTCGATGCGGTGGACCCTCCTCACTCTGGCACGGAACGGCCTTCGAAAAGCCGCCGCGACATCGCTTTCTTTAGCTGCGGCACTCGGGCCTACTGCCGTAGCGCGAGGTGCGGTGGAGGCCGAAGCGCCTGCGCCGAGCTCCACAGCGCCTGCGGTCGACTTCAACCGCGACGTGCGCCCGATTCTCACAACGAACTGCCTGCGCTGCCACGGTGGGGTGCGCGAGCTTGGAGGCGTGCATCTCGGCGATCGTGACCGAGCGATAGGACTGTCGGCGAAAGGGCATCATCCGATCGTTCCAGGCGATTGCGACTCCAGCGAGCTGTTACGTCGCGTGAGCGCGACGGGGAAGCGTCGCATGCCGCCGACAGGCGAGCCACTCGCGCCGGAAGCGATCGACGTACTACGACGCTGGATCGCGGAAGGCGCACCGTACGAGCCGCTATGGTCGCTCGTTCCGCCGGTCGCGCCCGTGACTCCGCAGGTGCAAGCCGCCGAGTGGCCGCAGTCGCCGCTCGATCGCTTCACGCTTGCAGGCATGGAGTTAGCGAACGTTACTCCCGCTCCAGAAGTCGATCGCGCCACGCTAGTGCGCCGCGCGACGCTGGACCTGGTTGGAGTTCCGCCGACGCCGGACGAGGTGGACGCGTTTGTCGCAGATGTCGCGCCGGAGGCATTCGAGCGCGTCGTCGATCTGCTGCTCGCGAGTCCGCGCTTTGGCGAACGCTGGGCTCGCATCTGGCTCGATCTCGCGCGCTACGCCGACACGCAGGGCTATGAGAAGGACGCACGACGGACCATCTGGGCGTGGCGCGACTGGCTCATCGCGGCGCTCGATGCCGACATGCCCTACGACGAGTTCGTCGAGCGTTTGACCGCGGGCGATCTGCTTCCAAACGCGACCGACGACGACGTCGTAGCCAGCGCGTTTCACCGCAACTCGCTCACGAACGTCGAAGGCGGCACCGACGACGAAGAGTTCCGTATGGCTGCAGTTTTTGATCGTGTCGCAGTGACGTGGCAGGCATTCATGGGGACGACGTTCCAATGCGTGCAGTGCCACGCGCATCCATACGACGCCTTCGCGCATCGTGAGTACTACGAGTTCCTTGCGTTTTTCAACCAGACTGAAGACAACGATCAGCCCGATGAACGTCCGACAGTCACGCTGCGCCCACCGCACTGGCGCGGGCGCGCCATCACCGCTGCTGATGCCGCGAAGCTGCGTGGCTTTGATGACCAAGCATTCGCGACATGGCTCGACCACGCGACGATCGATCCAACGGCTCTTGGTATCAGTGACGATCTCAAGCCAATTCTCGCGAAGGCGGCTAACGAACGTGACGAAGCCGAGCGAGCCCTCTTGGTTCTCGCGTCACGCAGAGACGACTCAGTCGCGGCACGCGAACTCGCGGTGCTGGCGACGACCTCGCTGCCCGTGATGCGTGAACTCGCCCCAGAAAAGCGCCGCATCACGCATCAGCTCGATCGCGGAAGTTTGAAAAAGCCGCTCGATGCGGTCGAGCCAGGCACGCCGAAGTCAATGCACCCATGGCCTGAGGGCGCGCCGAAGAATCGTCTGGGCCTCGCGCAGTGGATTGCGCGTCCGGAGAATCCGCTGCTCGGTCGCGTAGCCGTGAATCGATTGTGGGAGACGCTCTTCGGTCGAGGCATCGTCGAGACAAGTGAAGACTTTGGCTCGCAGGGCTCGCCTCCGAGCGATCAAGCGCTACTCGATCATCTCGCGCTGCGCTATAGCGAGCTTGGTTGGTCGACGAAGAAGATGTTGCGCGAAATCGTGCTCTCGGCAACCTACCGTCAGTCGTCGGTCGCTTCGCCTGCGACACTCAAGCGTGACCCCGAGAATCGACTCTGGTCGCGCGCGCCGCGCTACCGTCTCGAAGCCGAAGTGGTGCGCGATTCGGCGCTTGCTGCGTCTGGACTGCTGAGCGCGCGTGCATTCGGCCCCAGCGTGATGCCAGCGCAGCCCGATGGCGTGTGGCAAGTTGTCTACAGCGACGATCGCTGGGCGACGAGCGACGGAGAAGATCGTCATCGCCGCGCGATCTATACGTTCTGGCGCCGCTCAAGTCCCTATCCGTCAATGATTGCGTTCGACGCACCGAGCCGTGAGACCTGTTCCGTTCGGCGCATTCGAAGCAACACACCGCTTGCGGCGCTCGTGACGCTCAACGATCCCGTTTGGATGGAAGCGTCGCTCGCGCTGGCGAAGCGCGCGATGGCCAGCGGAGGTGACGACGCTGCGATCGCGACGCGATTACTTCGCCTCGCGATCGCGCGCGAGCCGGACCGGTCCGAGGTCGAACGGCTCGTTGAGTTACAGCGACTTGAGCTCGAACGGTTCGTAGGCGACGCGGCTGCAACGAAACACGTCGCGAGCGCGGACGATCCAGATCTCGCTGCTTGGACGACGACTGCGAGCGTGGTCCTGAATCTCGATGAGTTTCTCAGTCGGAGCTGACCATGGACCCACGGACGCTTCTCGAACTTCAAGCTCTCACCCGACGCTCGTTTCTTGGAAACGTCGGGCGCGGCGTGGGCGTCGGTCTCGGTTCTATCGCGCTCGCGTCGATGATGGCGGAGCGGGCAGATGCGGCAGAGCGAGTCGTTGAGAATCCACTGGTGCCGAAGTCGCCTCACTTCCGTGCGCGAGCGAAGGCAATCATTTCGATTCATCTCGCTGGAGCGCCGTCGCAGCATGAACTCTTCGAGAATAAGCCCGCGCTAACGAAGTACCACGGCCAGCCGTGCCCCGACGAATATCTCAAGGGCGAGCAGTTCGCCTTCATCAAGGGGCATCCGACGCTGCTTGGATGTCAGTATCCGTTCACGCGCTATGGCGACTCGGGGCTTGAATTGTCTTCGCTCTTGCCGCATCTCTCGACGGTCGCTGACGAACTCTGCGTGCTGCGCGCGGTGAAAACCGATCAGTTCAATCACGCACCTGCCCAGCTTCTCTTGTGGACTGGCGAAGCGCGATTCGGCCATCCATCGATGGGGTCGTGGTTGCTCTATGGTCTGGGCAGCGAAGCCCGCGATCTGCCTGGATTCATCACGCTGGTTTCGGGCGACAAAACACCCGATGCGGGAAAAAGCGTGTGGGGCAGCGGATTCCTGCCGACGGTGTTCCAAGGCGTGCAGTGTCGCTCGTCGAGTGAGCCCGTCCTCTACGTGCAAGATCCACCCGGTGTCGATCGGACCGCGCGGCGGAGAATCCTCGACGCCATCAACGATCTCAATCGCATCGAAGGCGAGCGACGAAACGATGCCGAGACGCTCACGCGGATCGCGCAGTACGAGTTGGCATTTCGCATGCAGATGTCGGTACCCGACGCAATGAGTATCGCGAACGAGTCGGAAGAGACGTTGAGTTTGTATGGTGCGACCCCGCCGAGTGCAGCAGGGCCGGGGTCGTTCGCTAACAACTGCCTACTGGCGCGGCGGCTCGTCGAGCGCGGGGTGCGCTTTGTCCAGCTCTTCGACTGGGGTTGGGACGGACACGGCACGGGAGCGAACGACGACCTGATCACACAGCTCCCGAAGAAGTGCAGGGAGATGGACCAGCCGGTTTCCGCGCTCATTCGCGATCTCAAGCGGCGCGGGATGCTCGACGACACGCTCGTGATCTGGGGCGGCGAGTTTGGACGAACACCGGTCGCCGAGTTCCGCGACGGAAAAAAGGACTTTCTCGGCCGCGATCATCATCCGCACGCCTTCACGATGTTCCTCGCGGGCGGAGGCTCGCAACGCGGCTTGACCTACGGTGAGACCGACGAGCTTGGCTACTTCGCGACGAAGGACTCGCTGCCAGTGCAGGACCTGCAAGCAACAATCCTCGCGCTGATGGGCATGGACCACGAACGCCTCACGTACGCACACGCGGGCCTCGATCAACGGCTCACCGGTGTAGCGAAGCCGGTGCGGGTGCATGATGCGCTGATGTCGTGAAGGATCGTCTCAAAGCAGAGCCTCTCAACCAATGCGTCTTCCACCAGCTCTCGTCACCGTGCTTCTGCTCTTCGCCTCGAACGTCTTCATGACGTACGCGTGGTACGGGCATCTCAAGTTCAAGACGTCGCAGCTCTGGATCGCAATCATCGCGAGCTGGGGCATTGCGTTCCTCGAGTACTGCCTTCAGGTGCCAGCGAACCGCATCGGCTACGGCATCTTCACGTTGGCGCATCTCAAGATCATGCAGGAAGTAATCACGCTCGCGGTCTTCCTCGCGTTCGCGTGGTTCCAGTTCAAAGAAGCACCGCGCTGGAACGAAGCGGTAGCGATGGCTTTGATCTTTGCAGCAGTCGTTATCGCATTCGCGTTCCGCGAACCGCGCAAACCGATGACAACTTCATCACATGGCGCGGCTACTTCGCATCCGAGCGCTCAATGAATACATCGAGCACTTGCCCGGGCAGGAGCCCAAGCGGCTTGTCGTCACCGGGAGTCACGCCGAGTGCGTAGATGACCTGCATCACCCGCGTGTCCATGCGCTCACCCATCTCGCCGGTGACGGTGCGCTTGGGTTGAATCTGCGGCACCACGCGAACAAAGGTGAGCGGGAACTCGCGTTTCGAGACGCCGCGAAGCATCGCGACCGCCTTCGCGATGGACTCGAATCGGTACGCGTCAAGTTCGTCGACCTCAACCCGCAGATGGAACGGCGAAAGTGAACCGAGCGCGATGAGTGTTGGTGCCTGTGGGCCCGACGGCGCGAACTCGCCGGCGCGAAGATTGACCGTGAGAATAGTCGCGTCGATGGGGCTCGATACCGTCAATCGATCAAGCGAAGTTCGCGCTTCGTCGCGCTTTGCCGTCGCCAGAGCAATCGCTGCAAGGGCTTCTTCGCGCTGCTCGGGATAGGTTCCGCGCTTGACTTGCGCGAGATCGGCTGTCGCTTCACCCACCTGTGATTCGAGAAGATGCACTTGGAATTCGAGCGTCGGTCGCTCGTTCGCCGTCACGACAGCGTCAGCGCCCATGTTCTCGAGTCGCACCAGTCGGCCGCGCGCGTCCTCGAGCGCCGATGATCGCGCCCTGAGCCGTGCTTCTGCTCGCGCGATGTCCTCTGGCCACGGCTTCGCGTCCAGCGACACGAGCCGCGACTGTGCGACCCGGAGATCGGCCTCGTTCGTTGCAAGTCGCGCGGAAGCTTCTCGTTGATCGAGGACGAACAGCAAGTCACCGCGTTTGACCTGTTCGCCCTCGATGACGGCGACCTTCTCAACTAGTGCGCCAGCGGGCGCGCCGATCTTCACAATCTCACTCGACGGCTCAACTGTTCCAATGCCAGCGATGCGTCCGACGTAGGGCGAGGCGTTCGGCTGCACTGGCACCGCTGCCGGTGGAATCGGTTGGTTCTGCGCGCGGACGGTGACAACCGCGAGCGCGATTCCGGTCATAGCGACAACCGGCAGAACGACATAACGGATCGGAATCATCGGCGGATCTCGGTATTGGTGACTCGGCCGTCGTCCATGTGCACGATGCGATCGGCGAAACTAAAGATGCGATCATCGTGGGTGACGACAATGACGGCGCGATCGGGGCCATGCGAAACGTTCGCGATCAGTTCCATGACGCGCTTTCCCGTGGAGGCGTCCAGTGCGCTGGTTGGCTCGTCGCACACGAGAATATGCGGCTCGTGCACGAGGCTGCGTGCGATCGCAACGCGCTGCTGCTGCCCACCCGAGAGCTTGTTCGGTTTTGCTTTCTCGCGTCCGCCGAGGCCCACTTTGCGCAGCAACTCGGCGGCGCGCTCAATCGCGCGTCGCCGCGGCTCGCCGCGAATCACGAGCGGCACAGCGACGTTCTCTGCGATCGATAGCTGCGGAATGAGATTGAACGCTTGAAAGATGAATCCAACGTGTTCGCTCCGCCAGCGGGTGAGTTGACTGGCGGAGAGCAATGCGTGATCGAGGCCCAACACTTCCATCTCGCCCGCATCGCGATGCAGTAGCCCGGCGACAATCGAGAGCAGCGTGGTTTTTCCGCAGCCGGAAGGTCCAACCAACATAGTCATCTGACCGTACAGCGCATCCATGTCGGCACCGCGCAGCGCTGGCACCGCGTCTTCACCTTTGCCAAAGGTCTTCGTGACGCCGCGTAAACGTATCGCCGCGCGAACGTTCGACGCGACCACATCTTCGCTGGCCGCGCTCATGTCTTGAAGACCTCGGCGGGATCGAGTCGGATGACGCGGACCATAGAGAGGAGCGCCGCGCCCACGCAGATGATCATGACCGCGCCCGCAGTGATCAACGGGATCTGCCACACCATGCGGAAGGCGAGTCGATTGCCGGGGACAGTGAGTCCAAAGATGGAAGTGATGCCCAGACCGAGTCCTAGTCCAAGGACGGCGGCCACGGTCGCCTGGAGTGCGACCATGCCCAGCAATCGTTGCGTGCTCGCGCCCATCGCCTTCATCGCGCCGAAGTACTTCAGGTTGTCGAGCGTGAAGTTGTAGAACATCTGTCCAGCCACGGCGACTCCGACGAGGAAGCCGAGCGCGATTGCCATCCCGAAGTTGATAGGAATGCCAGTCTGCTTCATCCAATACAGGACCGTGTGCCACGAATACTCGTCTGGCGTGAATGAACGGAGGCCAGTCTCGCTGTCAATGCGAGCCTTGAGGTCAGCGATATCGATGCCGGGGAGCGCCTTGACTAACACCATCGAAACCATGCGCCGATTCGGAGGAGCGAACTGTTTCGCGCGCGAGTACGTGGTGTAGATGACGGGTTGGTTTTGAAAGGTGGGTGTCGTTTTCGCGATGCCCACGACAACTGCGCGGCGCTCGTTGAGCTCAAGCACGTCTCCGATCCCGAGTGCGCGGCGCTTGACGGGCGCAGCGGTCGGATCGAAGTTCGGCGTCGACTCGCCGGGTGTGAGGTATTCGGGAACCGCGAGCCGTGTATTGATGCTTGCGTCGTCGATGATGATCGCGTCGGTTTGGCGCAGGTCTTCAACGCGTCCGACGATCATGCGCGGCGGTCCCGCGATCAGCGTGGCGTCGTCGATGCCGACGACGTCGCAGGTTTGCCGCTCACCGGTCGGGAGCTTCGCCGACAACAGGCCTTTGAAAAGCGGTACAGCCCATGCAACGCCGCTGACGGAGCGCACGCGATCGACTTCCGTATCGCGCAGCGGCTTCTGATCATCGACGAACGATCGGTCAGGATCGACGACCCAGAGATCGGGTTGTGCGGTGTCGCGGACGAAGCCGAACGTCCGGCTCATCAATCCGACGAAGATCGAGCTCTGCTGTGAAATGAGTAGCGACGCGAACGCTAATCCGAGCAAGATGCCGTAGAACTTCGTCGTATCGCCAAAGAGCATTTTCAGCGCGAACCATTTCAATGCGTCTCTCCCGCGGAGGCTCGTCGCGCTGCACCTGCGGCAGACCTTGCCCTCCACCACTCAATAGCGATCGGAAGAAGACTCACCGCAATGATGAGCAAGATGACCTTGCTGAAGTTGTGCTTCACAATCGGCAGGTTGCCGAAGAGGTATCCCGCGCCGACGAAGAGTCCAACCCAAAGCGCTCCGCCGAGCACGCTGAAGGTGATGAACCGGCGGAAGCGCATCGCGCCGACACCGGCGACGAAGGGCATAAACGTCCGAACGATGGGGACAAAGCGAGCTAACATGATCGCTTTGCCACCGTACTTCTCGAAGAACGTTTGGGTGCGTTCCAAGTGCTCATGCTTGAGCAAGCGGAAGCGCCCGCTAAATGCGCGCGGCCCGATCGCTTTGCCGACGTGATAGTTCACGAGGTCGCCACCGACAGCTGCGCAGAAGAGCAGGCTTGCCAGTACGACGACGTTGAGATCACTGACGCCGCAGAGCGCACCCGCGGCGAACAGCAGCGAATCACCGGGTAAGAAGGGAGCGACAACGAGCCCGGTTTCGGCGAAGACGATCGCTGCGAGAATTCCGTAGGTCCACGCGCCGTAACTTCGAACGAGGTCGAAGAGAACGTGGTCGAGTTCAGTGAACAGGCGCAGAAACTCGTGCCAAACGTCCATTCCGCCAGTATACGGGGACCGCGTTCGACGACCGCATGCGCTTGCCGCGTTAGGGTTCGGACTCGGTGCGCCGACTCGGCGCGTCCGCGATCGCGGCAACGTCAGACTCCGCTCGCTTGGGAAAGAGAAGACTCGCCAGAAGCGTGCTGCCGAGCGTGAGAACGATGATCCCGAGCGACCACTCGGTCGGGAAGTGTCCGTCGTCGAAGAGGCGGAAGAGCACAGTCATTTTCAATCCGACAAACACGAGCACGACGCCAAGTCCGTAGCGGAGCAGATGAAAGCGATCCATCGCGCCAGCGAGAACAAAGAAGAGCGAGCGCAGGCCGAGGATAGCGAACACGTTCGACGTGAAGACAATCAACGGCTCCTTCGTAATGCCATAGATCGCGGGAATGCTGTCGATGGCAAACAAGATGTCGGTGAGCTCAACGGCGATGAGTGTGACGAAGAGCGGCGTCACCCAGCGGCGGCCCTGTTCGCTGACGATGAACCGATCGCCTCGATAGTCGTCAGTCACCGGGAGGAACCGATGCAGCAGCTTGATGACCCAATTCTTACCGGGATCGGGACCTAGGCCGTCGGACGCGAACAGCAGTTTCACGCCCGTGAGTGCGAGGAAGATTCCAAAGACCACCACGATCCATTGGAACTGAAAGAGGACGCTCCCGAGCGCTATGAAAATGCCGCGAAAGAGCAGCGCTCCGAGAATTCCGTAGAAAAGCACTCGATGCCGAAGCGTCGGCGGAACACGGAAATAGGCGAAGAGGACGACGAAGACAAAGAGGTTGTCGACCGAGAGTGAAATCTCGACGATGTATCCCGAGAGGAACTCGAGCGCGAGTCGGCGCGCCGCCTCCGCGGGTTCGCCGTAGCCGCTAGCGGCAAGAGCCGCCGCGAGCGAGGGTTTTGTGAGTTCCTCGCGAGCCCAGAACCAAAGGAGTGCGTTGAACGCGAGTGCGAGAAATGTCCAGACGGCGGTCCATCGCGCGGCCGTTGCGATGGAGACTTCCTTTGCTTTGCGATTGAGAATGCCGAGGTCGACGGCGAGAAGCACGAAGACTAGCCCAAGGAATGCGGCGTAGAGCCACCAATAGTTTTCGACTGGAAAAAGCGGTTGGTGCGTCACGGGTTCGGAATCGTAACGACCCCGCGAGCTCACAGCGTTCCCGATAGCCAGCCTGTACTGGTTACGCAGCCAGTCTCGCGACGAGACCCTTGAAGTTGGGTCGTCGCGACGCCGATGGCCACCGGGTGCTGGCGAGGTCGCGCGCGCGACGGTTCGTCGTGGCCATCCTTGGGGGCTGAGCATGCGTCACTTGCCTTGCGCTGTCGGTGTGCTAACGGTCGCGCTTGGCACCTCAGACGCGGTTCCAGAGGTCATGGCGATGACGGCGCAGGTTGAATCTTCAGTGCCCGACGCGGTCGCGAGTGCCGGAGTTGATGATGCAGTCAACATTCTTCTTCCAGCCATTGCCGGTGGCGATCCGCACGACAAGCCTGGGGCGCAACTTGGGCCGCGATCGAGCGCGGAACTACTTCCAGAAGCGAATGATCTAACACGCGATTGGTTTGGTGGCGCACCACCGTGGGAGTGGTCGCGGCTCACAGGCGATTGGGCCGGCGCTCGCACATGGCTTGAGGAGCACGGCGTCACGATCGAGGGGTCCTTCACGATTGAATGGGCCGATGCGATCTCCGGTGGCATCGGCCGGAAGTGGATTCATCGCAACTACTTCGATATCAACGCTGCGTTCGACACCGAGAAACTCGTCGGGTGGCAGGGGGGCAAGTTCTACGTCGAAGTCGCGTCGAGCTATACGCAAGATGGTGGCGTCTTCGTGCCGGTCACGCAGTGGACCTCGAACATCGAAGTGGCGGAGGACACCTTCCAGATCGCGAATCTTTGGTACGAGCAAAGGCTCTTCGACACCAAGCTGCGTCTAAAGGCTGGAAAAATCGACGCGTCGACCGAGTTCGGCTTTCTGGATGCGACGGACGGATTTCTCAACCTGTCGGCGCTCCTGCCACCGACCGTCGCGAGCGTGCCGTGGTATCCGTACTCCGGACTCGGCGGCGTCGCGTACTTCTATCCTTGTGACAACTTTTACGTCGGCGGAGGCGCGTTCGACGCGACTGATGTCGTTGCTGGATTCGTTCGCGAGGATTCGTTCGACGAGGTATGGATCGTCGGCGAGACGGGCATCACCTGGAATGCGCTCGGCGGTGTGCACGACGGGCGTGCGAGTTTCGGCGGCTGGTGGGATTCGCGCGAGCTCGATCGCTTCGACGGCAACGGCCAGAGCACCTCGTGGGGTCTCTACGCGGTGGCGCAGCAGCGACTCTGGAGACCCGATGATTCAACGAGCCAAGACGAGCGAGGTGTTTGGCTCTTCGGGCAGTTGGGATACGCCGATCCCGACGTCGGTGCGATCACGGGCAGTTATGCCGGCGGCGTTGCGCTGCACGGAACTTTCCCAGGTCGCGACGTGGATCAGACTGGCTTCTATATATCGAGCGCGCACTTCGCTGGTGGCTCAGGCATGACTTCGAACGAGACAGTGTTTGAGCTCTTCTACGGATTACAGCTCACGCCCGCAGTGAAGTTCACACCAAATATTCAATTCATCGTGCATCCGAACGGTGACGATGCAGCAACGAATCCGATCGTCTTCACGATGCGGATTGAGTTGAGTTTCTAGCTCTACAGCGCCCCTTCACTCTTGCCGTGAAGAACGAGAAGCAATTCACCGCGGCGAGACTATGTAGGCCAGCTCCGTGAGCGGGACGGATCACGGGATCATGCCCATCACGCAACGCGTGACGATCGATGCTGTCGTTGCCGCACGTCGTCCCGCCACAACGGAGACTCGCCATGAAGGTCCTCTCAATGGACCTCGGAAAGAGCAAGACCGTCGGCTGCATGTTCGACACCTCCGACGCGACCCACACATTTTCGACCGTCGCGATGCTGCCCGAGCGCATCAAGCAGCTCATCGAGCTCGCGCGGACCGACCGCGTCGTCTTCGAGGTCTGCACCGACGCGGGCTGGGTCGCGGATGTCTGCCGCGAGCTCGACGTCAGGTTCGAGGCGGTGAATCCCGCGACGCTGACGCACGTCATGCACCGGTGCCGCACGAAGACCGACCGCAAGGACGCGCTCGACCTCGCGGCTGCCTCGGCGATGAACAAGACGAGGTCCGTGCACATCCCGCTGAAGCCGGTGCGTGAGTGGCGCGCCCTCATGGAGCAGCGCGCGAAGGCGGTCGAGCGGCGCACCGGGCGCCGCATCCAGACGCGCGCCGTGTTCCAGCTGGTGGCCATTCCGATCCCCGGCGGCCAGAAGACGTGGTCGGCTAAGGGCATGGCCACGCTCGCGGATCTCGCGGCGCGGAAGATGGACCCCGCTGACCGCGACCGGGTCCTGATCGCGCTGGACGGGCTGCGCCACGAGGACAGCGAGATCGCGGCGCTCCAAGACCTCCTCGACGCTATCGCGGCCAAGGATCCCGGCGTGCAGCTCCTCCAGACTGTGCCGGGCGTCGGCCCCAGGCTGGCCGAGACGGTGGTGGCGGCGCTGGACGGCCCGCGCCGCTTTAGGAACGCGAAGCAGGTCGGGTGCTACTCCGGACTAACATCTCGCCAAAACCAGTCGGGCGCGACGGACCGGAGTTCGTGCATCAGCCCCGCGGGCCGTATCAGGCAGCTTCGGCGGCGCGGGCCGAGTCCACGGGGTTCGGCCGAGTCCACGGGGTTCGGCTTGCTCCGCTCCAGCGGGAAATCGTACAGGCGGCCCACGGTCCGGACGCGCCGCCGGTCGCGCGGCTGTCGCGCTCGACACGAAACAAGGGTCCCGCCGAAGCGAAGCAACCCGCGGCGTGATCCGAATGCCTGCACGATTGTGTTAGCTGCGTCTGCGGCAGCGAAAGCGGTTCCGAGGACGACTGGAGAAGGCAAATGCGAAGATAAACAATCATTAGGGAATCGACTTGACGGAACTAGCCTCATAGAAGGCGCCGGGGCGGAAGAGCGAAGGACGGGACGACTCATACGCCTCGCAGTTAAACCGTGCGCGTTACCCAAGTCGTATGAAATATTGATCGCAACGTCGCTCGATCGAGCTTGACCATGTCCTCGATCGCAGCTAACGCGATGTCGCCCAGACTGGGATAGCTTCGGTTACTCCAATAGTGCTGCCTCATGTACAGCCAGATTCGCTCCACGCAGTTCAGTTCAGGCGAGTACGGCGGAAGGAAGAGCGGCGTGATGTTCTTCGGCCACACAAGATTCTTCGATCG
>JAWXCC010000160.1:0-28919 GCA_034440475.1 Phycisphaerae bacterium
GCGACAACGCCGACGACTGTAAAGTGACTGTGCATTCCGTTACCTCCGTTTGAAGCGTTACAACTGTTACGGCGTCGCGGACGAGACGATTTCGTAGATCGTCGCGAGAACGTTGCTTGCGCTCTCAGCGTCTGCGGTCGCCAACCACTCGTTGAGGTCGGCGACGGTTTCGAATCCGAAGATCGCGAGTGCAGACGCAAGCAACTCCTCGATCGGCGTCACGCGGACTTCGAGATACCCCACCACCGAGTTGTTTTCGTTGATCGCGAAGGCGGTGTACCGGAAGTCGTGCCAAGCCGGGTCGACCGGGATTTCGCCGATGTCAAAAATGTCGTAGCGCGACGCGGGGTTGTTCTGTCCGAGCGCTCACTCAGACGCGATCCCAGCGAGGAGCACGCTCATAGCGAGTGCGCTACCGACGTACCGACGTACCGTTAGTGTTCATGTCAATATTCCCCTGCGGAGCAGTTCAGGACGCGGAAGAAATGCAAATCGCCGCACAGGGCAACGATTCGGGGCGCGTCCACGTTCCTGTACGGCGATCGCCCCGGCTGGGACTCAGCTGAATCGAAGATCCGGAGAGATTCTCAAATGGGCGGATCGACCCGCACCGCGCGACTCGAACGCCCTCTACCGCTTCCCACTCGTCCGCCGCGCGATGAGCATTGCCATCTCAAGCGCCTGTTCGTAATTGAGCCGCGGATCGACCTGTGACCGGTACGAGCGCGAGAGATCCACTTCGCTCAATCCGCGGGCACCGCCAATGCACTCGGTCACGTTCTCGCCGGTGAGTTCGAGATGCACGCCCCCAAGGATTGTGCCCGCTTCGCGGTGAATCTCGAACGCCTGCTCGAGCTCTGCGAGCACATGCGCGAACTTCCGTGTCTTCACCAATCGGCCAGCCCACGGACCTTCGGACGGAACGACGGTTTCGGTATTGCCGTGCATCGGATCGCACGACCACAGCACCGTGCGTTCCGAACGCTTCACGACTTCGACTAACGGCCGCAAGCATTTCGCAATGTTGTGCGCCCCGAAGCGGTGAATCAGCGTGAGGCGCCCAGGCTCGCGCGCCGGATCGAGCGTCTCGACCAACCAAGCTAAATGCTCTGGCGTGGTATCCGGACCGACTTTCACACCGATCGGATTCGCGATTCCGCGAAAAAATTCGACATGTGCCGCATCGCGCGTAGCGGTGCGCACGCCGATCCACGGGAAGTGCGTGCTGAGATTGAACCAGCCCTTACGGTGCGGCACTTGACGAGTCTGCGCCTGTTCGTACAAAAGAATCAAGCCTTCGTGACTGGTAAAGAAATCGACTCGATTAATTTGATCAACCCGAGTGCCAGCGAGCGTCTCAAGGAAGCGCAGGCTGTCGCCGATCGAATCGACGATTTTTCGATAGTCGGCAGCAAGCGGCGAATGCCGCACGAAGTCGAGGTCCCATTGCTCCGGGTGGTGCAAGTCGGCGAATCCGCCGTCAACGAGCGCGCGGATAAAGTTGAGCGTGAGCGCCGAGCGCTCGTATCCGCGCAGCAAATTGGCCGGGTCGGGCGTGCGCTCACGGGCCTCGAAGCCGACGCGATTGACGATGTCGCCGCGATAGGCCGGAAGCGTCACGCCGTCGCGGGTTTCGACCGGACTCGTCCGCGGTTTTGCGTACTGCCCGGCAAAGCGCCCGACACAGATCACGCGTTTCCGCGTTCCGTGCGCCAACACGAGGCTCATCTGCAGCAAAATTTTGAGAAGCGCCGCGATGTGCGGCGAATCGCACTGATCAAAGCTCTCGGCGCAGTCGCCCCCCTGCAACAGGAACCGCTCGCCCCGCGCGGCGTCGGCCAACTGGCGCTTGAGCGATTCAATTTCGCCGGACGTCACGAGTGGCGGAAGCTGGGCAATGTCGCGCACTACCGCTTCTGCTGCCGCAGGATCGGGGTAGTCAGGTTGCTGTTCAGCGCGAAAACGTCTCCACGACAGCGGAGACCAGTCGGGTTGGCGGTCGGGCGACCGGGCAGGCGACCCTTCTGTCGACATAGGCCGGCAATCGTACGGGCCATCGCGCCGATACGCCCACCGCTGATTCGCCGCATCGGTGCCGCAACGCCGATATGCCAGCGTTGGCAATCGCGCCGAGGCCTTCTCGAACAACTGCCGCCACCCAACCACTACCAAAAGAGTGCGGGCGACAGGAATCGAACCTGCACGGGTTGCCCCACGGGATCCTAAGTCCCGCGCGTCTGCCAGTTCCGCCACGCCCGCTTCAACTGCCTCATCGTAGCTATTCTCTTCTCCTGAGTGACACCACCATGAGCTTCAGCCAATCGGCCGCTTCGAACATCGTTCCGCTCCTCGCCCGACTCGTCCTCGCGGCGGTGTTCATTCCCGCTGGCTACCACAAGGTGATGGACGATGCAGATTTTTCCGGCGGCGAGGCCAAGCGCCTGCGTGAGCTCAATGTGGTCGCCAGTGCTGCCGAGCCGCCGATTCAGTTCGCGTCGCTTGTGCAGAACGTTCCGACCGCAGTGCCAACTGCCGCGCCACCAACAGCACCCGCGGCCGCCCCCACTTCTACACCCAGCAAACCAACGACCGACGAGTCGCCGACGCCAGCTGCGAGCGGCACTCCAGTCGCTCCCGGCGGCGAACCGCTCAAAGCCCGTCAGCTTCATCGCGTCACCTTGATGGTCGACAAGATGGGCTGGCAGTATCCAGTCGTCCTCGGTTGGGTCGCGGCGCTCACCGAGCTGGTTGGCGGCGTACTCATCCTCGTCGGATTGTTTAGTCGTATCTGGGCTCTCGGACTCGCGATCACGATGGCGATCGCGTTCCAACTAACATCTATCGCCAGCTACACGAGCACGTCGGGTTATTTCCATGAGATGCCGATCAGCGACTACACGCGCTTCGCGGCGCAGGCTGCGCTCTTCGCACTCGCGTTCGGCGTCGTGCTCACTGGCGCGGGCGGCTTCAGCCTTGACCGGGTGATGTTCCGCGGAGGCAGTCCTCACGCGGGAAACACCGGCGGCAAGAAGGCTGCGGATGACTGACGGTCTCGGCGACGGATCTGCTGGCAGAACCGCGGGCAACGTTGGCCCGCAACTGCGGCAGCGGCGGAGCGGATTGGGTGCACTCGCACTTTCGATCGCTCTTCACGCGCTCCTCGTGATACTCATCGGAAGCCTCGCAATCGGCTCGTTCTCGACGCGCCACCGGGGCGGCGATGACGTGGCGCTCGTCCTCGCGGCGATGCCCGAGACGGAGGATCGGCCGACGTTTCCGACGGTCAATGCCGATCCCATCCCCGACCTGCCTGCGCCGGTGAATGATGACATGGCGCGACGGCTCGCCGATCGATTGACGGTGGACACGCCGGTCGCAGCGGACCGTATCGCCGATCGACTCCGCGATCGCCTGGCAACCGGCGCAACACCGACGACCGCGACTGCCTCGCCCGTCGCATCGGGATCGCTGGCGACCGTCAGCTTCATCGGCGTGAAAGCGGAGAACGCGTCGAGCGTCGCGTACGTCGTCGATGCGAGCGGCTCGCTGATCGGAACATTGCCGATCGTGCTGGACGAGCTTTCACGCTCACTCGCTCGGCTGGGACCGGAACAGCGCTTCGCCGTTGTGTTCTTCCAGAAGAACAGCTCGCTCATCGCCCCTAATGGTGACGGACTCCAGCCCGCAACTCCTAAGGCGATCAGTGAAATCATCGCTTGGGCCCGAGCCAACGTTCGTCCAGCCGGACGAAGCAATCCTCTCGTCGCGCTCGAAACTGCACTCGGGTGGAAACCCGACGTAGTGTTTCTCCTAGCCACCAGCATCACGGGAAGCGGCGACTTTGAAATCAGCCGCGCCGACCTGCTCACGCGCCTCGACGCGATGAACCCTACAGACGCGTCGGGCGATCGCACCTCGCGCATTCGGTGCATTCAGTTCCTCGATCCTGATCCGCTGGATACGCTGCGTCTGATCGCAGAGCGACACGGTGGAGCGAATGGTTTTCGATTCTTCTCACGAGAAGAACTGGGCCTGAAGCGCGACACGCCCTCGGGTAAGTCACCCGGGCGGACCCGCTGATCGGCGGGTGGGGCCAGGCTGACAGAGGCGTTCTCAGCAGAACGCGACGCAGTTGTTAGTTATGCAACACCCATCTCTCACTCTCACCTCGCTGCTTGCTGCCGATGGTCCGAGCGCCCCCAGCTTCTCCAGCATCTTCTTCTGGAGTTCGTCGGCATCGGGCGGGATCGATTGGATCGGCAGCGGGCTCATCTGGTTCCTCATTGCACTGTCCGTCGTGAACGTGTGGCTGATCGGGCGATTCTGGATCGCAGAGCGATCTGACGACATTGCACCCGCGAGTGCTCTCGAACACGTTCGTTCGCTTGTTCTCGCCGAGCGCTACCGCGAAGCGATCGACGCCACACGGAACGGTCAGAGTGATGTGTCGCGCATGCTCTTTGCGGCGTTCGATGCAGCACCGGGCGGCGACGATGCAATGGTGGCCGCGTTCTTCGCAGCCGCGGACGATGCCCGCACCACGCGCATCCGCTCGCTTGAGCGCCTCAACGTGCTCGGACAAATCAGTCCCATGATCGGTCTCTTCGGAACCGTCTACGGAATGATCGTCGCGTTTCAGACCATCGCCGCAAGCGGCGGTGCGGCCGATCCCGTGCTCCTCGCTGGCGGTATCGGCACCGCTCTTGTCACCACGTTTTGGGGCCTTTTTATAGCGATTCCGGCGCTCGCCGCGTACGCGGCCCTGCGCGCCCGCACCGAGAAATCGCTCGACGACGCCGAGCGTGGGGCTGAGTCGATTCTCGCGCTCTTCCGCGCGAAGCACCGAGGCTAATGCGTGCATCCCCGCATATTCAGACCGTTCGCCGCCGAGCACGCGCCGCGCCGCCGCAGGTATCGCTCGGCGC
Organism: Phycisphaerae bacterium; assembly: GCA_034440475.1. Lineage (GTDB taxonomy): Bacteria > Planctomycetota > Phycisphaerae > Phycisphaerales > SM1A02 > JAEUIT01. Next base: position 4,926 of record JAWXCC010000160.1, read on the forward strand.
GAATCTCACGTCGCTCATTGACCTCAGCTTCCTGCTCGTCGTCTTCTTCGTGCTCGTCGGACGAATCTCGAGTACCGAGCGGGTGGCGCTCCATCCTCCGACCCCGCGCGATCCTGCAAGCGAACTTCCGGGCGACGAATCGCGCGTCGTACTCAACGTTCTCGCATCGAGCGCGTCTGACGAAGCGTATGCCCTTGGTTCCGATCGCTTCCGCGGGGACACCGGTGGTTTGACCGCACTCCGCACGCGCCTCGTCGATGTCTACCTCGCCAATCCGAAAGCGCGCGTGAACCTTCGCGCGGACCGCGCCGCTCGCTATGACCGGGTCGAACCTGTTATGCGACTCATCTCAGCCGCTGCCGCCGAAGCCAGCGTTGCACTTGCCGCGCCCATCGAACCCCGCGTCAACCTCGTCGTGCTGCGCGAGGCGCAAGGAGGAACGCGTGGCGCGAAGGCGAAACAATGACGAACCGCGTCGCGCCAGTAACGTCGTGCCGGTGCCGATCGCGCTGAACCTCACACCGATGATCGATGTGACGTTTCAACTCTTGATTTACTTTCTCCTTGGCACGAGTTTTGTATTAGGCGAAGAGATCTATCGCGCTGATTTGCCTAACCGCTCAGATGTTCGCTCACGAGCAACCGAGGTCGCCGACGAGCCGATCGTCGTTCGGGTGCGCTCTCTCGGCAGCGGACCCGACGATTACGAACTTGACATCGACGGGCCGCTCTCGAAGGTGTCGAGCGCAGCCGAGCTTGAAGCGATGTTGAACGCAAGCATTGTCTCGATATCAAATCCGCAGGGCACGATCACACGTGCGAACCCGATCGTCATCGCTCCGACGGCGGATGCACGCTGGGAGCACGCCATCGAAGTCTTCGATGCTGCGGTGAAGGCGAGGTTCGGACGCGTCGCGTTCGCGACCGGTATGAATGCGACGGTACGGCCGTGATGGGCGTCGTTCTCACCTCGCTTGTCGCGATCATGATCTCGTCGTGGCAAACGCCGCCGCGCGACGATCTGCGCGCCGCCATCGCCGCGGTCGCGGACGTACGGCGCAGCGTGTCCGAACGCCGAGCCGCGCTCACATTGTCGATTTCCTTGCGCCGCGAAGTCTTGCGATCCGCTGACGCTAGTGCCCGCTCGACACTCGCACTCGATCAAGCGGAAGCGCTGGCACTCGTTGGACCATCGCTCGACGCCACCGACGTCTTCGCCCTCGCCGGTCTACTCGAACCGAGCGAGGCGCAGTCACTCGGCGCAGCGCTCGATGAGGCTGGCGCACTGCTGGCGACCGTCCCCGAAATCAAAGCCGCCGACAAAACAAGGAAGGCGATTCTCGCGACAGTACTCGCGGCACGCCGGATCGATCTGGCAGCACAGCGCGGCGAGCCACTTGAGATCGCCGCCTCGGCGGACGACGCGCTCGCGGCAAAGCTTGTATCGCCTGCCCGAGAGTCGGTTCGCCTGGCGCTCGCGCGGATTGCGCTCGTCGCGCGCCCCGCCGACGCTGCCGCGCTCCTTGACATTGTCGCGAACACCGTCGACGCGCCGACCTTACTCCGCACTGCGGCTCGTGCTCTCGGAGTCATTGGGAGCGCCGAGCGTGGCGACGCCGATGCCGACTCCACGGGCCGCGCGCTCGCCCGGTCGGTCGCAACCCTTGATGCGCCGAGCCGTCTGCTTGTCGGCGATGCGCTCGCTCGAGCAGCGCGGACGCGGCGCGTCTCGCTGGGCGATGCGATACTCGTGTGGGCAGCGCTGCCATCTGCCGCGCCAAAGGGAGACGCTTCGTCGCTGCGCGCGGCTGTCGTTCGGCGCGTTCGCACCGTCGTGCCGGTGCCTTCCCTCGCTGATGCGGCAATCGGTTCACCGCTCGTGTTAGCTGCATTTGCGCCGACGCTCGCGCAGAAGGACGCGGCGGCTACGGAGTTGGCGCTGCGAACGACGCTCGATGCTCTTCCTACGACCGACCCCCTCCGGTCGCTCGTGCGCTACGAGCATGCGCGAGCCCTCGCTCTCACCGCGAAGTACGCCGAGGCAGCCGATTCGTTTCTCTTGCTTTCGACGAGTGAAAGCGCCGATCCGCTTGCCGCTGACGCGATCGATCTCGCGATTGAGATCGCGGTCGAACTCGGCCGCGCGGCGAATAGCGACGACGCTGCTCGCACTCGTGCGAACACCGCGCTCTCCGTCGGACTCGGACAGTTCTTTGATCATCCGAGCCACGAGCGATGGCTGTTGCTGAAGGGCGAGCTGGCACTCGATGTCGACCGGCTCGCCGAGGCCCGCAGAGCTTTTGCCCGCGTCGGAACGTCCGCCGACGCGCGTCTCGGCGAAGCACTGACGTGGATAGCCGATGCGGATGCGACCCGAAGCGCGTCCGATCGCACAAATGCACTGACAGCGGCCACGCGTTGCTTGAGCCGCGCTGGCGAAGCGCCGAGCGGAAGGCGCTCGATCATCGAAGCATGGCGGTTTCTTATCGAGAGCGACGGCGTGAGCGCGATCGAGCGGCTTCACAGCGCTTTTGGCGATAAACATCTCGCTGCAAGCGATCTTCGTCGTGCGCTGCGGCTTCTCTTTCGCGCCCAGGCGAGTGCTGGGCTCGCTGCCTCACTCAGTCCGGAAGCTCTGGAGCGTGTGACGGCCGCACCCAATGTCGCACAGTTGGTGATCTTCGACTACGTCCGCTCCACGCTCGCTCAACTCCGGGCCGTCAGTGCAGGCGATCGTCCGGCGAACGCCGAACATCGACTGGGATCGCTCCTCCCCCTGCCAGCCGCCGTGCTATCCAACGCGACCAGCGATGACCGGATTCTCTTGGCGAAGGCATTCCTTGCAGTGTCGCGCAACGCGGAGGCGTTTGCCATCACGTCGTCGCTTATCGCTGAGTCACCCGACGATTCCGAGCGCAGGCTTCTGCATGCTCGCGCCGCCGAGGCCGATCATCGCGCCGAAGCGGGCGCTCTGTATCGCAGCATCGTCGCATCGGCTGGAGAAGGCTCCGCAGCGTGGTGGCAGGCGCAGGTCGGTGAATTGCGTCTCCTCGAACCGGCAGCGACGCTCTCAGCCGACGCCGCTCGAGGCGTGTCGGACACAATCCTCGCGCGCGTGAATCGTCTCCGGCACCGCGATCCGGCACTTGGTGGCGAAGAAACGGCGTCAGCGCTCGAGTCGCTTGCCGCGCGCGTCACGCCGCGATCGTCGATCGGATCGAGCGAGCCGAGCCCGCGCTAGCGCTTGCCGTAGCATGCTGCCGTGACGTGGCCGCGCACCATCCTTCATGTCGACATGGACGCGTTCTACGCGTCGGTGGAACAGCTCGACGATCCGACGCTGCGCGGCAAACCGGTGCTCGTCGGTGGCAGCGGGCGCCGCGGCGTCGTCTGCGCCGCGTCGTACGAATCACGTCAATTTGGATGTCGGTCCGCGATGCCGATGGGCGAAGCCCGCGCGTTGTGCTCACACGCAATCGTGGTACGCCCGAACTTTCCGCGCTACAAGGAGTGTTCAGCGCAGCTCATGAACATTCTTGAGTCGTTCTCGCCGCTCGTCCAGCCGCTCTCGCTCGATGAGGCGTTCGTCGACGTGACCGGTTCAACGCGTCTCTTCGGCGACGGCGTGTCTATTGCCACGACGATTCGTCAGCGCGTTCGCGACGAGATTCATCTCACGTGTTCGGTCGGCGTCGCGCCGAATAAGTTCGTGGCCAAACTCGCGAGCGACCTCGACAAGCCTGATGGCCTCACCGTTATTGCTCCCGACAAACTAATCGCTCGGCTCGCACCGCTACCGATCGAACGCATGTGGGGTGTCGGTCCAGTTGCCGCCGAGACATTCAAGCGTTTTGGCTTCCGCACCTTTGGCGATGTGCAGCGTGCTAGCGAGGATGCACTCGAAGCCGTCTTCGGGGAACACGGAGCGCGATGGAAAGAACTCGCCCTCGGAAACGACAATCGCCCCGTTGCGACCGAGCGGACGCCAGCGAGCGTGGGGCAAGAGCAGACATTCGGGGATGACCTGACTGCAATTGCCGAAGTGGAAGCGCACCTAGTCGGCCAAGCGGAGGAAGTCGCTGCTCGCCTGCGACGGAAGCAGGTCAAGGCCGAGCGCGTGACCGTCAAGATTCGCTTCGGCGACTTTAAGACGATCACGCGCTCGATGACGTTCGACACACCAACTGACCGAACCGACATCCTGCGCGACGGCGCTCGCTCGCTGCTCCGCGCTTGGGCGTCGAACGACTTTCGTCCCGTCCGCCTGATCGGCTGCACCGTGAGCGGCATCGTCGAAGGCAATGAACAACTCGGCCTCTTCGCCGATGTCCAAGCAACAAAGCAAACCGCGATCGACCGTGTGGCGGACGCGATCCGCACACGATTCGGCAAGGACGCCATTGGACGCGCCGACGCGGAACGCGTTCGGCGCGACTTGGAATAGCGTCGATTCACACGAGCGGTGTCAGCCCGTCTTGCCTCGCCGCATCAAGCCTGCGACGAGCGAGACGAGGAATAAAACAAGGAACACGATGAAGAGAATCTTCGCGATCGAGGAGGCTCCGGCAGCAATGCCGCCAAAACCTAAAACGGCTGCCACGATCGCCACGATAAAAAAGACAACTGCCCAATACAGCATGATACCGCTCCGTAAAGACGCGAAGATCTATGTCACTTCGGCTGATAGCTAAACTTCTGGCCCCCGATAGCAGCTTCGAACATTAAACCCGACTCGTCCATCGTAAATACCGCAACGCCGTCCTTGAACTTCGCATTCGCTCCAGCGCCCGACTTGAGCGCGACCGCAGTCGCCTGGGCATCGAACCGTAAATTTCCTTGTTTGAATGTCTCAATCGCTTGCTGGTTCTCGAATGCGATGATCTCGGTGTAGTTCTGCCCGCCGAGTTGCAAACCGATGGTCGCTTGGCTCAGGTCGCAATAGCCAACCGCCATACCGCGGTCGTAGAGTACGCCTTTGCCATACGCGCCACCAACCCCAATGGCACCCTTGCCGACGGACGGAAAGACGGCGTAACCAGCCGACGTGTCGAGGATGTTCGCGAACTCTGCACTCGTTGCTCGGGCCTTACCGAGCGCGATCGATGCATCTTGTTCGATGTCCATCTTGCCCTCGGTTGTCTTCGGAGCGGTCGTGCAGGCGGTGACCGCCGAGAGGCCGACCATGATGGCCATGAGAAGCGTCGCAATCTTGAAGGATATTGTCATTGGACTTTCGTTTAGGTGGCGAGTGCCAGGTTGAGGAATCGTTGCTGCGGATACGACACGAGCAACTGTCGGAAGTTTGAATGGTTCGAGTGTCATCCGTCGACGGCGGACGCGTTGATCGCGGTCTCAGCAATCTCCGTGAGCATCCGATCCGCCGCGACCTCCTCATCGAAGGTCAGGGTGAGGGTCTCGACAATCGAGTCGAGTCCGAGCTCGCGAGCGAACGCGCGAGCGCAGCCGTAGGCCGCCATTTCGTAGTGCTCGACGCGCTGTGCAGACGCGATCAGACCGGCATCTTTCACATTGTCGGGCGCGTCCTCGGCGATCATGTCGCGACCCTCCTCGACAAGTCCCTTCATCGCGGCACAGGTCGTGCCGGTGGGCTTGTACTCAAGTGTTTCGAAAATCTTCTCGATCCTCGCTAAGTGCTCCGTGGTCTGATTGAGATGGTTCTCAAAGGCCTGTTTGAGTTCCGGATGCTTAGCTGCCTTCGCCATCTTCGGCAACGCGTGGAGCAACTGGGTCTCGGCACTATGGATGTCCTTCAGCTCATGGACTAAGAGTGTTCGCAGATCGGTAATTTTCATCGTTGTTCATCTCCAAATGCGCTACTGGCTTCCAGCACGCGGTATCGACACCATGTTCCCGCGCGGTGGAGGTCGCGGCCTCGTGCAAGAGCCTTATTATTCGCGCCACTTGTCGATCACGACGCCGTCGCGCAGTTCGACGATCGCGAGCGACCGTCGCATCGAAGGCTCCTTGTCTCCGCCGACCGACAACACGGTGAGAAAGGAAATTTGCTCCGAAGCCGGTTGGCACGTCCACCGCCACAACTCAGTACCTGTCGAAAGCGGCGTCTGCGCACTCGTTGGTCCGAAGACAGCGAGCAACCACTCGCCCGTCGTCACTCCAACCTTGACTCGATCGAACATCGGTTGGCTTACGTAAGTTCCTTCGTAGGTGACCGATGGTCCCGCCATCTGGATCTGAATTGGACCCTCGAGACGCATCGAGCCGTTCAAGTTCCCGTCCATCTTTCCGGCCATCGTAACGTTCCCGTCCATCTTCATGCTTGAATCGCCGCACGAAGCGAGCCCCAAGATGACCACGACGGTCGCGAATCCAGACATCGCCTGCGACGAAGTCGACCTCACGCGCCCGCCCTCCGGCCGCCAAACATGAACACCATGAAGCCAAGCACCGCCGCGCCTACACCACCGAAGAGGTACCACATAGTCGAGTCTGTGAAGTGACCGGAGAAGAAATTGGAGAATCTATCTGCCACTGAATCGGATGCGTTCAATCCAATGATGAAGAGTACGACCCCGACGATGATCAAGAGAATGCCACCAATGCGCTGCGGACTATTCATGGGTTACTTCCTTGAAAGAGCGATCGCCATCCAGTTGGACACGTGCTTAGAAACCGCGCGGCAAATAGCCGAGCAGCAACAGTACAACCAGGATGAGCAACACTAATCCCAAACCACCGCTAGGCCCATAGCCCCAATTGCGGCTATAGCCCCAGCGAGGTAGACCACCCACGAGCAGTAGAACGACAACGATGATAAGAATGAGTCCCATGGATTGTTGCCTCGTATTTGATTGCGAACTGGACAGTGCTGCGAGCGCTCGCCGTGCCTCTCCACACGGCGAGAACCCGCAGCACTGAATGCGGCTCCTTCGCGAAGACACGGAGTTGGAGCAGTGGATGCCGCACGTCAACTTCATCAGGCTAGCGGCGTGTTAGTCGTATCCCCATCAGGCAACCGCCTGAATACGCGCTGTCGAAAAGTCAACGCGGCGCGCTTGGGTCGACGCCTCCATGCTGGTGTCGCCGCAAACGTTGGGGGGCGATGTCGCCGTATTCCTCTGAGAGAAAAAACTGTCCCGAGGCGACGAGGTGAATAGCAGACACAATCGCCTCTAAGTCGGCATGCTTGCTCAGAAAACCCCACGCTCCAGCGTCAATGGCGCGTTCCACGAGGTCACCACGTGAGAGCCCACTGAACATAAGTACTCGCGTGAGGGGCTCATTCAGCGTCAGTTCCGCAAGCGCTTCGAGCGGGTCGCGTCCCGGCATGTCTATGTCCAACAAGACCACGTCGGGCATTTGTCGTCGCACTTCGGCCACCAACTCGTCGGCGCTACTGAGTGGTGTGAGCCAATGAAAGCCGGTCAGCAGCGACAGTTTGAGACCGAGCGCCTCTAGCACAAGCGGATTGTCGTCCACACAGAGAACCCGGAGTGCGGGCGAGGGCACGACAGGCACCGACAGGTCGCCGTCAGACGTTATATCCATGGCATCACACTTGAAGCGGGTCAATGTTCCGTCCTGACGGGGTCGATCAATGGTTCATTGCTTCGTCGCGCCGCGTCGCACGCAAGGTCGCTCTCTTCGATGAGGGAGACGATTGTTTGGCGCAGCGCGCTCCGAATCTTTGAGGGAGTCGGCTGACCAATGCATTCAACTCCTGGGAGAGTGTGCTGGCTATCAGGGAATTCACCGAAAACTAGGACGCGGCGTGCCCCATCGCTGGGCTTCCGCATGAATGTTTGGACGAGGCCTTCACTCAGATCGGCGGCGTCGGCGATCCAGAGTAACGGTCGGGCGTCGTCGCCAAAGTCCAAGGTAGCCATAGTGCTGGCCGTGACCTGCTCTACCTCCGCTCCGATCGCTCGCGCCACCGTCACCGCGTAGTTAGACAGGCGATGCTGCGCGTAAGAGACTAGCGCCTTCACGGGAGGTCCGAACGCGTTGCCCTTCGATGTATGCGGGTTAGCGATCACGGCTGGAAATTTGAGCGTAAACCTCGTTCCGCGGCCGACCTCGGACTCGACGCTTATCGACCCCTTGCTCTTGAGGACGATCCCGTGAACGAGCGAAAGACCGAGTCCAGTCGAGAGGCCGCGCGTTTTCCTCGTGAAGAACGGCTCAAGACACCGTGCACGGACCTCCGGTGACATTCCAACACCGTTGTCCACGACGCTGATTTGAAGAGTTGAATCGTCCTTGTTGTGGATCGCCGAGAGGCGCACCCATCCGCCGTCTCTTTCCCGAATTGCCTCACCCGCGTTCTGAACGAGGTTGAAGACCGCCTGCGTCAATCGGTGCCGCGACACTGCGATCGCGGGCAATCCCTCATCAAACTGCCGAACGAGTTCTGCGCTGCGCGGCATGGAATTTCTGAGAAACGATTCGATGTCTGTCCACCACGTATCGAGATTAGTGGACTCCTGTGTACTTGGAGCCTCTGGATCAAGCGCGAGAAGTCGCAATCCGTTCGCGAGCCGCTGTAGATACTCCGCGCACTTCGCGATCGCTTGGACATCCTCTTCAAGATTTGCTGGCATTCCCTTCAGCATCATCGACTCAAGGCGAAGGCGCACCGGCAGCAGCAGGTTGCCCATGTCATGTCCAAGCCCCGCTGAGAACGTGCCGAGCGCCGCCATGCGTTCGGACAGTCGCAGTTGGTGATGCGATGCTTCGAGCGCTGCCGTGCGTTCGGCGACGATCTCCTCAAGTTGGGAGCGATGCCGCTCCAGATCAGACACAGCACGCGCGCGATCTGTGACGTCTTGCACAACTGCGACCAAGTGCGTCGGTGCGCTTGTTGGGCCTCCGCCGACGGTAGCTGACATCGCGCCGAAGACCGACGCGCCGTCCTGTCGCACGAACTCAAGTTCGTGCTCGAACTCATCCGCCTCACCGCGTCTCAATCGCTCGAGCATCCTGTCGATCGATTCTCGGTGGCCCGGATTCACTACCTCTTGGAGCGTCCGACCTACAAGCGCCTTCGGCGTGTAGCCGAGCATTGTCGTGAGGCGCCGATTCACCAACTCAAACTGTCCCGACTCAAGATTCAGGTGCGCTTGCCCGACTCCAGCGCGCTCGAAGCTTGCTCGGTAGACCCGTTCTCGTTCGCGGAGTGCGAGTTCCGCGTCGCGAAGCGCGGTGGTGTCGACGAAGGCTCCCACGCATCCGCGTACGCGCCGCTGTGAATCGAAAAGCGGCGACGCGTACTCCAAGACGTTTCGCCGAGTGCCGTCGGGCCGCTCTATCTCAACTTCAACGGGGCCTACGGTCTCTCTGGACGTGCGCGCGCTCAACATCGCGGACTGCAGCGTCGAGACACAAGGATGAAGAACAGCGCTGCTGCTGCCCCCGCCCTCTACATCAGCTGTCACGGGCGAATCGTCACGCGCATCGTCCCGAGAAGTTCCGACATCGTTCTTGGGTATTAAGTCAAGTCCGAGCATCAATCGGCCAGCATCGTTGACCCTCATCATCTCGCAGTCGTCGTCGAGTGAGACCGCGATGCCGATGGGCGACGTGTCGAGAATCGCCTCAAGCTCTTGCGCTCGCTCAGATAATCGCTCATGCAGCACAGCAACCGTCCACTCCGCCGCGCGGCCGCGGATACATCGTCCGATCTCCGCACCGAGGTCTCGCAGGACATCGACGGTTACGTCCTCTGGTGCGAACGGTCGCCGTCGATGAAGTTCTAATACGATAACCCGCCCGATTGGGGTGTCGACATCGAGCACTATCGGAACGGCCATGACCGATCGCACTCGCGGTGGATCTCTATCATCAGCAGCGACCAGCGCCACCGCGCCTCGAGCGGCACGGCTCACAATATCGTCGTCTGTGAGCTGCTCGATTCGACGGAGCCGCTCGAAGGTCGCCACCCCACTCGCATCGCCATGTTCAAGTGACCCGAGCTCCGCGGTCAGCGAAGTGGTCTCGCACACCATTGCCCCGCCCTCAACGCGCCAAAGAAGCGCCACAACCGCGTCGAATCTAGTAGCGAAGGTCCGCAGAAGCGCGTCAGCCGCATCGTCCGACGATCCCGCACCCAGCACCGAGATCGCGGCAGAACTGCGCAGCTCTCGCGCGCGGGCGCGGAGGGTTCGTTCCTTTCGAGCTTGCACGAGCAAGTCGATGAGAACCGAAAGAAGAACGCCTTGAAGGATGAATACAGTTATCCGAATCGTTGCTGAGGTATCGAGATTTCCCAAATCGGAATCAACTAACAGTGTGTAGGTGGCGAACGTCGTCAACACCGTAGCCAATGTTCCGGGTCCCCATCCCCCGAACCACGCGACAGCCGCAACTCCTATCGTCAAAAGCAAGAATGGCGATTCCGGCGGCGCAACGACGCCCGCCATCACATCGCGCAATGCGACAAGGAACGCTGAAGCTACGATGGCCACGCCATACCGAACCGAGGCGCGATCGCGGACACTGTTGAGCCAGCGCGGTTTGCTAAGTCTGATCATGAAGAATTCTTCATGCAACGGGCTACTCGTCGGTCACGCCTCGACCAATCCCTCGGCGATCGCGAAACGAGTGAGTTCAGCCCGGTCGTGGATGTCGAGCTTCTTCATGATCGATGTGTGCTGAGCATCGATCGTCTTCAGGCTTCGGCAAAAGGCGCGAGCGATGTCCGCACGAGACATGCCCCTTCCCACAAGCCGGAGCACCTCAAGTTCTCTCGGTGAGAGTGCACTCAATCGCGTCTTCCATTCGGTGCCGCGCCCTGCCCGCTTGTGCGCGTTGAGGCGCTCAGCCACTTCATCGCTCAGAGAAAGACGGCCGCCGTGTGCTTGTCGGATACCTTCGAAGATCCGAGCGGGCGAGTCGCTCTTTGAGTAGTACCCGAGCGCGCCATGCTTGAGTGCCATGTCGATGTAGTGATCGCGGACGTGCGCGGAAACAATGACCACTGCCACCTTCGGCTCGAGCCGCTTGAGTTCGCCGAGCCGTTCGAGCGGGTTCGCGCCCGGCATGTCGATGTCCAGCAGCACAACATCGGCTTTCCAGTCGCGCGCGCGCTCGACAAGGAGATCCGCACTCGATAGGTGCCCAACGCACATCAAATCTGGTTCGAGTGCCATCCGCCCGGTCAGACCATCGATGACCAGCTCGTGATCGTCGACGCACACGACCCTGATTCTTGATTGCAACGCCATGGCGCGACTGTAGCACGCCATCGCCTCATCTCGACGCGACAAAGCAACTATCGTTTTGCTCCTCTTGTGTTTCGGGTGGACACCCGTACCGGCCGAACCCCACAACGCTGTACTGTCCGGCTCAACTTCCTTGGAGGCATATCAGTGTCGAAAAATGAACCAGTGGTCGATCTCGAAACCATCAAAGCGGACATAGCCGCCCTCCGCGACGATCTCGGCTCGATGACATCCTCGATGCTCCGAGACGGAGCGAAATCCGTCCAAAGTGCGACGAAAGCGGTCCGCGAGAAGGCGGCGTCGGCCGCCGACGAGGTGCAAGGCTTCATTGAGGAACGCCCACTTACCTCCATCCTCATCGCTTTCGGAGCTGGAATACTGACCGCGACGCTGATGCGGCGGAGCTGACTCCATGGGTACTCTGATAACGCTCGTGTTGCGCGTGATTGATTTGGTAGCGCTACAAGGTCGCGCTGCCCGTCGCACGCTGTCCGAATTCGCCGTTGCGCTGGCGCTCCTCGCAACCGCAGCTGCTCTTGCAGCGATGACCTGTGCCGCTGCTGCGGGGTCACTTTTGGTCGCGCTCTGGACAGTGATGCCGCCAGCGGCAGCGCTCGCAATCGTAGCCGCGATACTCGGATTGCTCACGTGGATCGCCGCAATGATAGCGGTCCGACACGCCACGCCGAGAGAGCTACGCCGACAGCGCTAACAGCGCTCGCAGCGCTCGCAGCGCTCGCAGTCGTCGGACAGGGAAGACGCATGGCCTCGGTGATACGCGAGTCGGAAACGGCCGTAACGGCCTTCGCGCGATTTGCGCTCTTCGTGTTGGTGGTCGGCGTGCTCTGGATCGCACAGGGCATATTTATTCCGATCGCGATATCAATTCTTGTCGCATTCATTCTCATGCCTGTCGTATCGCGCGTCGAGCGCGTCGGCGTTCCGCGATGGCTTGCGGTATTGGGCGCGGTTGCTTCGTCCGCCGCCGCGATTGCGCTCGTCGGATGGGTCGTTGCCGATCAAGCGATGGACTTCGCTGAGAAGCTGCCGCAGTACCGCGGAACGGTTCGAGAGAAACTAACAGATGTCGCAGGGCACGCGAACGGATTCCTCGCTCGCGCACGGCGCGGGATCGGGGAGCTCGAGCTTCAGGTGAGCGATGCCACAGCGGCGCTCGAAAGCGGTGCGCCCGCTCATCCTGCGAGCATTGGCAATCCCGGTCCGCCTTCCATACTTGCCCCACGCGCTGACACGGTTACGCAGGTGCCTGAGCCGAGTGGCGGACCCCTTCGGCAACTCACGATGGCAGTCCGTTCGGCGACGGCGCCAGTCCTAGGAGCTGGCGTCGTCGTACTCTTCGCGGCGTTTATCCTGCTCCGCCGTGACGAATTGCGTGACCGAATCGTCGCGCTCGCTGGGCACGAACAGCTACACCGCACGACTGAGATGATGGAAGAAGCTGCCGTGCAGCTTGGCCGACTCTTGCTCGCGCAGCTTCTGGTTGGCGTGGGATTCGGCATCGTGTTCGCCGGTGGCCTACTCCTGATTGGCGTACCGAACGCGCTCCTTTTCGGCGCACTCGTCATACCGCTTCGATTCGTTCCAATCGTCGGCCCATGGATCTCAGCCGCACTTCCGACCGCCCTAGCCCTCGTCGTCCTCGACGGGTGGTTCCCGCCGATCGCCACGCTAGTGCTCTTCGTGGTGCTTGAGGTCGCAACCGCTTCCATCATCGAGCCGTGGGCACTCGGGAAGCGGACGGGAATGTCGCCGACGGCGGTGCTCCTAGCGCTCATGTTCTGGACGTGGTTGTGGGGCGCTCCTGGACTCGTGCTCGCGATGCCGCTCACAACATCAATTGCAGTGTTAGGCCGGCGGGTCCGAGCGCTCGAGTGGATGGCAACACTCCTCAACGAGCAAACCGGCTTACCTGCTTCGGCCCGGCTGTATCAGCGGCTTCTCGCCGTTGACATCGATCAAGCAATCGCAGTGATGCGCTCCGAGCGCGACTCAATAGGGCTAGAACGGGCGTATGGCGAAGTCATGATGCCCGCACTCGCAGCGCTTGAGCGCGATCGCTTGTCTGGCGAACTCGACGGCGAGCATGCGCAACTCGCGATTAGTGGGATGGCGGAGATCGTCGAAAGCCTTGCACTCGATAGCATCGCAGTTGCAGCGCCAGCATCGCGAACCGTGCCTCGGCGCATCGCCTTGGTCCCGGCACATAGCGAAGCAGATGCCGTCACCGCAAGAATGCTCATGCACGTCGCTTCATCGCACGGTCATGAAGCGCAAGCGCTTCGGACGGGCGATCTCGCCAGCGAGCGCGCTGCGGCGGCGACGAAGCTCGAAGTGCAGGTCACATGCATCTGCGCGATGCCACCGCTCGCCGAGGCACACGCGAGGTTGATGCTGGAACGCATGCGCGACCGATTGCCGGGAAACGCGGTCGTCATCGCGCTCTGGCAGCGCGAGCCGGACGCTCGCGCGCGCGAGCGCCTCGAACTACTCGGCGCTCGCAATGTCGTCGGCTCTTTCATGGACGCCGTTCGCGCTATCGAGTCCTGAGCTAATGGCCACTGGAGTTTCGGGCGACTGCCCGAGCGGCATCGATCGTCACGATGACTACTCTCGCAACTGTTCATACGCGGTGATGCTTCATCGCGCGTTCCAACCTCAAGATGGAAGCAACAGTGCTCTCTGGGAGATCTCCATGGCTAACTCAAACACACCGTCAACTGCTGCTCAACGCGAACTCGAAGGAGATCGCGCCAATCGGGATCTTGTCACCGGTGCACCCGGTTCCCATCCAGTCGGCACCGGCGTTGGTGCTGCAACGGGCGGCGCCGCCGGGCTCGGCATCGGCGCCGCAGTCGCTGGTCCGATTGGAGCCGCCGTCGGCGCTGCCATCGGAGCGGTGGTTGGTGGACTCTCTGGAAAGGCGACCGCTGAAGTCATCGATCCAACGGTCGAAGATGCGTACTGGCGAGCAAACTTCAGAACCCGGCCCTACGTGGGAGCGAACGCAAGCTACGACGAATACGCGCCTGCGTATCGATTCGGCTGGGAGAATCGCATGAAGGCCAAGGACGGCGTAAAGCGACAGTTCCACGAAGTTGAGGACGAACTCGCTGAGGGCTGGAAGAAGTCGACAGCAAAGGCGTCGCTCGGTTGGGACAAAGCTAAGCTCGCAGTTCGCGATGCCTGGGATCGCCGCGCCATTGAGCGAGCCGAAGGCGAAGGTATGACGCCAGGACTTGCAGCAGCATCCGATGGGACGACCCAAGCGCAGCGTGATGCAGTGCGACACACGAAGCCGACTGCTGCGCCACGCTGAGCGAGTGATCGACCAGTCAGGTAGTGAGGAAGGGAAGTACGAGCGGACCGGCGATTGCGCCGGTCCGCCTGTTTGATAGTGTGCGGAGTTCGGCCGCGCTGTCCCATGCAATTCGCCACGAGCTGCTAGATCTCATCAACGATCAAAGATCTCAGTTCCGTGTCGAGTCGCGGGCGCGGCGCTGTGAACCGTCTGGGCGCGGTTCTTCTCGATTCTCATGAAATAGTTGAATCGACTGCAGACCTTGGCCGCACCTTCACCGTGCGCCGAGCTCTCGGTTTCTCGCGGCTCGCGCTAACATTTTGGAGGTCGAAATGCGACGAACATGGCTTTCGATAGCTGCGGTGAGTGCGGTGACCGTGTCCCTGCTTGGGTTGACGCTCGGCGGGGATCAACCCCTCGTCCCGCCCGGCCCCTATGTCGTCATCAGCTACAACGACCTCGGAATGCACTGTACTCAGGAGGATTTCTCCGAGATCTGCATCCTGCCGCCATACAACAACCTCCGAGCGCAAGTGCTCAAGCGCGGCCCAGAGCCAGAGATTCTCACGTCTGGAGTGACGGTCAGATACTCGGTCCCGAATCACTCGCGCTCATTCGACAAAACGAACTTCTGGACGTTCGCGCCGCAACTCTTCGGTGTCACGCTGACTCCCGACATCGGACTCACGGGGCATGGGCTCGCTGGCTCTATGACCGCAGGAGCTGACGGCATGTGGGCGGTAACCGGCATCCCGATCATTCCGACAGACGACGCCGGGCGCTTGGATCCGTACCCCGTGGGACTCGTCACTGTCACGGGATCGCTGGGCACGACGACGGCGCGACCAGTCGTGCCAGTGTCGAGTGAGATGAGCTGCTCGTTGTGCCACGGCTCGCCAGGATCTTCCGTCGCTCACGACATTCTCGTGAAGCATGACGAGTTGTCAGGAACGCATCTCGTCGATCAGACGCCGGTGCTCTGCGCCAGTTGCCACGCCGATCCAGCACTCGGTGCCCCGGGACTGCCGGGAATCTCGACGCTCTCGCACGCGATGCACAATCGGCACGCAACTGTTGTCGAGCAGAGCGGTCTCGACAATGCGTGCTACGCATGTCATCCGGGCATTCGAACGGACTGCCAGCGCGACGTGCACAAATCACTTGGCATCGAGTGCATCGATTGCCACGGCGGTATGGCAGCCGTCGCGGACCCGGCGCGAATTCCTTGGGTCGACGAGCCCAAGTGCAGCAACTGCCACAACAAGCCGGGGTTCGAATACGAACAGCCGGGCAAGCTCTATAAGGAATCGGTCGGACACAGCAATGTGAATTGCACGACGTGTCACGGCAGCCCCCACGCAATTGGTCCGGCAACCACGCCGGTCGACAACCAGCAGCCGATTGCACTGCAGGGTCACGCGGGTCCCATCGACTCGTGCACCGTGTGCCACACCACCCCGCCGCGGGATCCGTTCTTTCACAAGGTCAACGACTAACACGAGAGGGATCGCACATGCGCACGCTCGCCATTTCATCGAACATCGCCATGCTCGCTTTCGCCGCATCGGCGTTCACGGTGCCGCCCGCCTATGTCGTCACCGATCTCGGGACGCTTTCCGGACCAGACACGCGCTTTGAGCCCGGCACGTCTGCTGCGGCGTTGAGCCAGAGCGCGGTCGTTGGCTTTTCGGTCACGACTTTGCCGAAGCGCAACTTCCACGCGTTTCGCACGATCGGAGATGTGATGACCGACCTCGGCGTCGCAGCACCCGATGACGAGCACTCCATGGCGTTCTCCGCGAACCTCGCGGGCGACGCCGTGGGTGTGTCTTACAAGCTCGGCGAACTCTCGTACCACGGTGTGCTGTGGCCAGCGGCTGGTGGTCTCACCCTGCTCGGCGCCATGGAGCCGGGCGATATCAACAACGCCGGTGCGATCGCCGGTTCGATTCCGATCGTGAACGCGCTCGGCACAACGCACGCGAGCCTGCGCGTCGGTGCGACCGTCACCGATCTCGGAACGCTCGGCGGATCGTCGAGCATGGGGATGGCGCTGAATGAAAGTAACTGGGTCGTCGGACAGTCGATGCTGTCGGACGGAAAGACGACGCGCGCGTTCGTTCGTGCGAGCGCCAACATGGTTGATCTCGGGACGCTCGGCGGCAGCGGCAGTCGCGCGCTGAACATCGATGGGCTGAACGTGGTGGGGATTGCGGACACGGCCGCAGGCATGCCGCACGCCACGCTCTGGACGCTCACCGCGGCCGGCGCACTCATCTCGAAAACTGATTTGAGCACCCTGCCGGGCGCTACGGCGAGCGCAGCGCACGGAGTGAATGCGAGCGGAGTCGTCGTAGGCACTTCAGGTGATCACGCGTTCCGCTGGAGCGCGGGAACCATGATCGATCTCAACACGCAGATTGCACCGGGTACCGGATGGCAGCTCACCCGGGCGGCGAGCATCGACGCGGACGGACGCATCGCAGGCGTTGGCAAACACTATGGCTTGCAGCGAGGCTTCGTACTAACACCGCGCGCACCCGCCGACTTCAACGCGGACGGCGCTGTCAATGCGGCGGATCTGGCGCTTCTCTTGGGCGCATGGGGCACGAGGGACTTGGTCTTCGATCTCGACGGCGATGGAGTGGTTGGCGCGGCCGACCTCGGTGCGCTACTCGGGGCTTGGGGATGATGGCGTCGTGATCGGCATGTAGCACGCGACGGCGACGCGCGGATGGAGCGCACCGGTTCTACTTCCCGTCGTGCTCATGCGCTCCGTCGCAGCGGCGTTGCGAAAGGGTTCTGCGATCCCCGCGAAGAACGTGCAGATGGCGCGAAACTTCTCCAGCGCGCTGCGACAGGTTGAGCAGTTCGGGCGAGCCAATCCGACCGCGTAACCGACAGTCCGTATGGAGTTCACCACACCCCCGCAATTGAAAGAATCCGAAGTTTGCCTGCAAGATCGCTCGGTCCCGCTCGCATCCTTGACGTCAGTGGCAGCGGTGAATCAAGCCGATGCCGCACTCTGAGCTGGGATCGCGCGTCGGGCTTGGCAGAGCTGAGCGATGTCACACATAGAAGCGAGGAATCACGTGAACCGGTCCACCCGAACTTTCCGTAGTCGCCGGCAAAGTTTGGCGCCGGTCACCACTGCGAAGGCGGGCAGCGTGCTCGTCGCGCTGGCCCTCCTGAGTGGAGGCTGCGACAACTTGAACGGCGCGCCCGGGAGCATCGCCAAGGCATCAGCCTCTGCGGAGTTCGTCGACACGAACTTCGGATTTCGTGCGATGCCGCCAGGCAACTGGCGACCGGCCGGGGCCGGGGAAATCGTGATTCCTGGCAAGATCGTCAAGGCGTGGATATCGAACACTGGAAGCAGCATCGTCGTGTTTCTTCAGGAAGCCGGTCAGCCGGTGACGGCGGAGCAGCTTCTTGAATCTTCCGCTGCTGCGATCAGACAGATGGGCGGTACCTTGACTCTTGAAAAAGTCACCAAGATCGGAGCAGCAAGTGCGATGTCGGTTACGGCCAAGCTGCCGGGCACAGGATTTGCGGTCATGCCAGGCGGTAGCGTTCCCACG
Organism: Phycisphaerae bacterium; assembly: GCA_034440475.1. GTDB lineage: Bacteria > Planctomycetota > Phycisphaerae > Phycisphaerales > SM1A02 > JAEUIT01. Next base: position 23,024 of record JAWXCC010000160.1, read on the forward strand.
TTCCAGCACTGGATCGCAATCCCAAAAGAGAATCGAGTGCTCGTATTGCTCGCGACAGCGCCGGAGGCGTCGAAGAGCGAGACCGTGAGTGTCTTCGACGCGATGATCGCAAGCGTGAAGCTCGATTGACGGCGTCGGCATGCCTCGATCGGTTGAACTCTCGTTGTCGATCGCAAAGACGTACTCTTCCCGCGTGACACTCGCTCAAACCGCTAGCCAACTCGTAGGCTGGGTTCCCGCACTCGTCTTCCCCCTCGCGGGCGTACTTCAGCTCGTCGCGATCATCAAAGCAAAAAGCTCGCGCGGGGTTTCCGTCGCGAGCTGGCTACTTTTCGCAGTGGCGAATGTCTGCCTATATGTTTACGTGGGCAAGTACGTCGAGCCACAAGCCATCTTGAGCGGGCTCGGTACCGCGACCATGAATATCGCTGTTGTCATCACGGCGCTACGGTTTCGCCCGCGTGAATCGCGTGGGTGTTAGGTCACCCAGTTACCGAGCAGAATCCCTAGGTCCGCACCATTGATCGTTGCGTCACCGTTGAGGTCGCCGCTCAACAACTCGCCGATCTGGCCCCATTGGCCGAGCAGAATCGCAAGGTCTGCACCGTTCACGATGCCGTTGAGATCAAGATCACCAAACGGCGTGTAGCCACTGTTGCTTACCAGCTTGAGTAAGTCAGCAACCTCATCGAGCAATCCGAGGTCGATGTCGCCATCGTTGTCGTAGTCACCCGGCATCATGCACGACGCCGCTTGAGGCGCGTCAATTTCCATGAGCGTGACAAATCCGCCGCCACCGTTGTTCGTCAGAATGCGCCAATCGCCGTTGTAGCTCGAGAGTAACCAGTCGAAGTCGCCGTCGCCGTCGAGATCGGCGAGATCACTCGACACGACGGCTGGATCAACGCTGTAGTTCACTGCCGCTCCGAGCCCGCCTGTACCGTTCCCAAGCAGGATGGCGCCGTTCGGTGTTCCACCGTTGGCAACGGCGACGTCCTCGAAGCCATCGTTGTTGACGTCGCCGACGTTGAGCATCCACGGGTTGCCGTTCGTGTTCTTCGTCATCGCTGCACCGAACGTCGCATTGCCTTGTCCTAGACGCACGATCACTGTTCCGCTTTGCTTCGCGCCAATGACGAGATCCATGATCCCGTCGTTGTTCATGTCGCCGCAGGCGAGCGGCCACTCGTTTGAACCGCCGCCCTCAAAGTGGCTGGCGCGCCCGAAGACACCGTTCCCGTCGTTGATCGCAATCGAAACGTTGTTCGTGAATGGATTTGCAGCAGCGACATCGAAGTCGCCGTCGCCGTCGATGTCGAGCGCTGCGACGCCAACTGTCGACGAGCCCGAAGCGATCTGCTGCGAGGGACCGAACGTTGCGTCGCCGTTGCCGAGGAGGATCGAGATCGTGCCGTCGCCAAAGTTACCGACGACGAGATCAGCTTTTCCGTCGTGATTAAAATCAGCGATGTCCGACGGACTGGGTGTGTCGCCCGCTGTGGCCGCAGGCTGGACAATGGGTCCGACACTCACAGTGCCGTTCGCGGCGTTCGGGAAGATGCGTATCTCGTCGACCGATTCGTTCGCGATGACGAGGTCGGCCCATCCATCGCGGTTCAAGTCGCACGGATTGCCACCGTACGGCGTCGACTGCTCACCGTTGATTTGGGTGGTGATGGTCGCAACGACGGAGAGCTGCATGAGCGAGGGACGGGAGCGCGTGGTGAAGCGGAACGAGTAAGCCGCGGCGCGCATCGGCGATCCGTCCTCGGCGAGAAGGTCGTGCGACAGAAGCACCGTGACCGGTTCGCCATAGAAGAACGGCTTACTGGGCACAAGGGTCACCGTCTTGTTCGTGTTGGAAAAAACGAATGAACCGGTGACAGTGCCCGATGTTCGAGCAAAGGCCCATAGCGAATCGTTCGTCACGGTCGCGGGATTCACCGCCCGGTCGAAGTTGATAGTGATTGCCGAACCGACGGGCGCGTGCACGGCAGCGTTCTTGGGCGCGACGGAAACAACCGTGAGTTGTTTGGAGAGCGCCGACGACTCGGCAGCCAGAGTCGTGGCGACGAAACCGACGAACGCGGCAGCGAAACGTTGGAAACGCGAGCTCATGAAATCACCTCAGATGAAGGGAGAACGAACCGACGAAGCCCGCTCGAGGCTTCGCTCCGGGAATCGAACTGGTTGTATCTCGCGCCTCGCCGGACAAGAAGAGAAAAGCGCTGGACTCTCATCGCTGCACAGCTTCGGCGCGAGTGTCCATTCGAACCAGTCGCGAGCTACTGCGGAAGCGCGCTGGACCAGACAAACACGTCCGTCGCCGTCGGGATCGACTTGATTTTTCCCAAATCCTTGAGTTGCGATGCGAGCGTCGTCCATCGCGCTGAGGTCATCGCCCCAAGCCCAAGCGCAGCAGTATCCGCGCTCGTGATAAGCGAAGCCTGCTTGCTGGCCGCAAGATCCATGGCGTCCTTCTTCATAGCCGGGTTCGCCGCCGCCATGCGCTCGTTCGTCGGACCAGGTTCATCGAGGTAGCTCTGCCAGCCGCGCGCGAGCGCTCGCGCTAACTTCCGCACCGTCTCCGGATACTCGCGGGCGTACTGCGCGTTCGTCGCGATCACCACGTTGTACGGGTCATAGCCGCTCGCGCTCGTCGGGAAGACGCGCGTCTTGATGCCTTTTAACTCCAGCGATACTGGCTCAGCAAAGACGAAGCACTGCTGAGCTAACTTCGGATTCGCAGCGAACTGCGCAACGCTGCCCTGGTGTGGCACGAACTTCAGGTTCTTGCCACCAAACTTCTCGTTGAGCATCGCCACGAAGGGGAGATTTGTTTCGCACGCCACGGTTGCGTCCGACTTCCACAACTCTTCCATCGAACGGAACTCGCTCGCTTCATGCACCATCACGCCCATCGGATCACTCTGGAAACTCGCATAGACCGCGACGAGTTCACCGCCCGCCTCGCGCAACGTGAGTACTTGATCGCCGCTGACGACCGCAAACTCGACCTGACCGCTCGCGGCGAGTTGAGGAGCTGCGACGCCTGGACCACCCTTGATGATCTCAACATCGAGTCCCTCGTCTTTGAAGAAGCCAGCTCGCTCCGCAGCATAGATACCGCCGAACTCCGGCTCGGGCACCCAATTCAATTGCAGGCGCACACGCACAAGGGACGACGGCTGCCGCGGATTCGAACCCGAATCGCACGCAGCGAGGAAACCCGCAACAACGAGCGCGATGATTCGCTTCATGGTGACGCATCGTAACGGCGCAGCAGCAGCGTCGATAGCGCGCTCACCACGCCGAAGAGCGCAAAGCCAACGAGAGAAGCGAGCGCCACCGCCGCGAATACTTTCTCGGTCCGGAACTCGCGCAGGCTGGCCGTGATCACGATGCCGAGCGGCGCGACATCGCCGCCGAACCCAGCTACGAATTCACCGACAATCGCGCCAATGGTCGCAAGGCCCGCAGCGATGCGCAATCCGGTCACGATGGAAGGCACCGCCGACGGTAGCCCAAGGCGCGTCCACCGCTGCCATCGCGTCGCCCCGGAGATCGCGAAGAGCTCCTCGAGCAGCGGATCCGTCGAACGCAGGCCCCCAACAGTGTTCGCGATCACAGGAAAAATTGCGACTACTGCACTTGCCGCGATCACTGTGTTCGGTCCATTACCGAGCCAGATCACTAACAACGGTGCGATTGCGACGAGCGGGACCATCTGGAAGAGCAGTGTGAGTGGATAGATGCCGCGCTCAAGCAGGAGCGAGAACGACAGCGTGCTACCGATTGTCACGCCAAGCGTCGCAGCAATTGCAAACCCTGCCGCCGTCGCACCGGCGGTGCGCGCCGTGCTCCACAAGAGGTCCACGCGATCGGACCACAGCGCGGCTGCGACGCGACTCGGCGGCGGCAGGAGATACCCCGGTACGCTAAAAAAGCTCACGGCACCTTCCCACGCAAGGATGACGATCAGCACCGTCGCGAGCGGCGGCAGAACGAGCGAGACGATCGTGCGCGCTCGACTCATGTCGTGGCACCCCCGTTGCCGGTCGGCATGGCTTCGCGAATCGCTTGGTGCAACGCGTCGGAAACGCGGCGCACATGGCGGTTGAACGCATCCGAGGTGCGCACGCTATCGTCGTGTGATGGAAGCTCAATCGTCTCGGACAAAATGAGTCGGGCTGGTCGCGGGGAGAACACTACAACGCGATCGGCGAGAAACACCGCCTCCGGCAACGAGTGTGTCACGAGGATTGCCGTAAATCCTTCGCTCTTCTGAAGCGTCAACAACTCTTCGTCGAGTTCGTACCGCGTCACTTCATCCAATGCGCCGAACGGCTCATCGAGCAGCAGAAGTCGCGGTTTCGTGACGAGAGCTCGTGCCATCGCAGCGCGCATGCGCATGCCGCCTGAAAGCTGAGCTGGTGTGCGGTCGGCCGCCTCTGACAGGCGCATGCGGCTTATCGCGTCCGACGCGCGATCGCCGCGCTCCGCGGCGCTGACGCCAGCGAGTTCAAGCGGAAGCTCCACATTGTGCTGCACAGTGCGCCAAGGGAGCAGCCGAGGCTCTTGAAAACAGAAGGCGATCTCCGCTTCGCTCGATTGAAGCGGTTTCCCCGACGGCGCCCGGAGTACGAGCTCGCCCGACGTGAGTGCGTCAACGCCGCCGATCGCGCGAAGCAGCGTCGTCTTGCCGCAGCCCGACGGCCCAATGAGGGCGACGAACGAACCAGGTTCGACGTCGAGGTGAATGCCTGCCAATACCTCGACCGCACCGAACTGTTTCCTAGCGTCGCGCACCGACACGCCGACGCCCACGCCGCTCGCCTCTGTTGCTACGCGAAACATCGTCGGAGCGTAACACTGCGAAGCTCAATCCTCGAAACCGCCAAGCGTGCACGGCCAACCGCGTCAGAGTGGCTGCACGCCGCCTCTTCCTGTCGCGCCCCGCCCGGCCTCATCGGCGCGCAGTGCGGCCGCGTCCTCCGCAGTGCCTGTGTCTTCGGGACCGACGTGCATTCGCGCGACTTGGGCGCTCGCGCCATCTCGCACCGCCTTGTCTTGGCTCGACTTTGTTTTAATCGCTAGGAGGACGGGGCCGGCGACGAAAACGAGGAAGAGTCCGATTGCTGGGATCCCAATCAGTGCGAGTCGCCAATCTGCTTGGGTCAGAAATGCCGTAGAGATGATCGCAATCAATCCGACGACGCCAACGACCACGACCAGCATCCACAGGTTGCCGCGAGTCGTCGGGCGAATCCCGCCTGCGCGATCCAGAATCTCTCTCGCTCCGCGCCGCGGCAGCGCATCAGTCGTCAGATCATTGGAAAGCGGATGCGGGTGCAGGGGTTCATCGTGCGGCAGTAACGTACTCATTACAATTTGAATCTACGGCGTAGAAGTCGCACAAGCACTCGGGAGATCGCCCGATTCCGAACAGCGTTGTGCCGATGAAGCCCGTGCTCGCGCGCGGCGCGCAGCATGCACCGGGCTACTTCCGTGCCGCGAGAACGTGCGAATGAGCGCGGTGAACGCACGTGTGCCAGCAACGCGCACTTGATCGGGTCAACGAACTGCGCGCCCCACGCAAGCGGGTCTTCTTTGCACGTGCCCCGCGATACGTTCGATCAGTTCAATCGAATCTCGCAGCGCGCGTCCGTGCAGCGCCACGCCGAAACAATGGCGGCTGGCGAGCAGATAGCGCAACCCGCGCTTCACGGCCAGGACTCACGTCCTCGCAACGCGATGAGCGTCGAGTCGCCTTATGACGCCGTGAGTTCAGCTTCGAGTGTCTGACACCCGCGGCGACGCAGGAAGGGTGTCTGACACCCGCGGCGACGCAGGAAGGGTGTCTGACACCCGCGGCGACGCAGGAACGGTGTCTGAC
>JAWXCC010000161.1:0-8191 GCA_034440475.1 Phycisphaerae bacterium
CAGCCGTGGTGGAGGGGGTGCGCCCGACGTCCCCCCACCACCATCGCGAGGCGCGATGGTCCCCCTCCCCCACAGCGAAGCGCTGTGGGGGAGGATGCAGCAGCCTAACATTCGGAGCGCACGCCTGTCGCTGAACTTGGCGCGCTCAGCGAGGCCAGCCGCAGCAGATCAGCGCGCTCTCCGGCGTCGCCCCCTACGACCGGCCATCAAGGCCCGTCGAACCGCAAGCGCTCAATCCGCGGAGGCCGCGCGGGCGGGCGCACCGTCGGCTCCATGGCCGCGTTCTCGGCGATGCGTTGCAACCCGGTGATCCGCGCGTTCGCCGAGCGTCTCAAGGCGAAGGGGAAGCCCCACAAGGTCGTCGCGTGCATCCGCAAGCTCGTCACCATCCTCGAGCGCGCTCCTGAAGCGCGGCGAGACGTGGAACCCCGACCGCTTCGCGATTCCAACTGAAGGAGTTGAGAATGGACACAGCCACTGGCCGCTGTGGGTTCTTTGGGAACTGGATGTCGACTCTCTGAAACCCAAGGCCCCAGCGAAGTAGGTCCGGAAAGCGACGTGATGTTTCTTGGGCGACGACGCAGTGTTGCGTCGAGTGATGTCGTTTCGCTAACATTGTCCGTTGCCAGTCCGCACCAACTCGACTCAGGGATAGACCATGCATTTCTGGAGCACCATGATCACGTTGACGACGCTGGCGACGGTCAGCATCGCCAACGGCCAGTCGTTGAACGCCCCCTTCGACGCCAGCTACGCGATTTCTGACTTGGGAACGCCTCCTAGCGTTCCTGGGCCGCTCGGCGGTCTGTTCGTTCGCGCAGAAGATCCCGCCACGCTCCTCATCGGCGGGGCCGCCAACAGCGCGTCCGCGAAGATCTACGCGGTGACGCTCGTGCGCGGCAAGGATGGACACATCATCAGCTTCGCGCCGGAACCGGCGACGATCGTCGCGACCGCGCCGGGCATCGGAGGCGGCGGCATCGATGGGGGTCTCGCGATCGGTCCGGGTGGCGTCCTCTTCTACACGGCGTACAACGGAAACGACGTCGGCCAGATCAAGCCCGGGAGCACAGCACCGGATCTCCTGACCGATCTGACGTCGATCGGAGTCGCGTCGTCGGTCGGAACACTTGCGTTCGTGCCGCCCGGTTTCAACAACGCGGGCAAGCTGAAGCTCGCGTCGTACAACGCCAGTATCTGGTACTCGAGCGCGGTGAGTCCGAATGGTGACGGCACCTTTGCCATAGCGAAACCCACGACACCGATCGCGATCGGCGGTGGGCCGGAAGGGATCCTGTTCGTCGAGGCTGGCAATCCCGAGTTCGCAGTGAACTCGGTGCTGATCTCTCAATACGCAGCGGCGAACGTCGTGGCGTACGACCTCGATGCCAACTCCGACCCGATCGTCGCGACGAAGCGCACGTTCATCAGCGGCGTTGGCGGTGCGGAGGGAGCGGCTCGTGATCCGCTCACCGGCGACTATCTGTTCTCGACGTTCCAGAGCGGCGATCGCGTACTGGTGGTCCGAGGATTTGCCGTTTCGTGTCCGGCGGATCTCAATGGCGACGGCGCCGTCGGTCCCCAGGATCTGGCGCTCCTACTCGGTGATTGGGGCGGTACCTCGTCGCCAGCGGATCTCGACTCTAACGGCGTGGTCGGAGCATCGGACCTAGCGATCATGCTTGGCGCATGGGGCCCTTGCAGCTGAAGTTCATCGTTGTCGCTCTTCGCGCATGGTTCGAAGTCGGCCTGTCGCGGGACTTCTTGAGGATGCGGCAGCCGCCCGAACCACATCGGCACCGTCAGGAAGAACGAGTTTGCGGGTCGTGCTCGGTGAGTGCGAGCACTTCACGTTCGAACACGCTCCAACATGGTTTCGGCACGAGCTTGCGCTTCGCGCAGGGCATCGAGGCTTCCGGGAAGCGACAGCGTCTCAATCTCGCGCCATGCGACTTCGGGCAGATCGTCGCGGAGATATCGCATGCCGAAGTCGAATCGATCACGTCGGCGCGAGGGTCGCTGGTCGGCATGGCGTCGGGCACCCTTTGGCGAAAGTGCTTTTGCAGCGGGCGGTAATCAGCTCTCTTGCCGCAGTCGCATCGGAATCTCTCCGCGTGACGATTGCCTCGCACGACTGCATAGCTACATTTCGGCAATGCGCTTCTCCATTGCCTCCACAATTCTGCTGTTCGTCACTGCCACCGCTCTCGCGATTGCCGCTCCCGTGTCCGCCCAAGGATACATTTGTGCTGAGGGCGGCGGCGGACCCAGTGGCGGATCATGGGCTCCAGCCGTCTTCGGTTGGATGGTGGATCGCGCCGAGGATGGCGGGGGCACATCGAAAGTCATTGTGCTCGGATTGAGCGGAACCGATCCGGCCATTACCACGGCGTTCAATGCGGCTGGTGCCACATCGGTGACCTTCCTTAATGTGACGTCGGCCAACGCCAATTCGGCGGCGACGTTCAATGCGATTACCGCCGCCGACATCGTGTGGATGCGAGGTGGTGACCAGTGGCAATACATCTTGCAGTGGAATAACACTCAGACGGAGGCGGCGATCCGCAACGTCTATCAGGCAGGCGGTGTGGTGGGCGGCACGTCGGCCGGGTGCGCTGTGTTAGGTGAACTCATCTATGACGCGAAGGTAGGATCGGTCACGCCGAAGCAGGCGCTCCAGAACGCCACTCATCCGTTCCTCACCTTTACGGACACCTTTCTTCAGTTGACGCCGGGTGTGCTCTTCGACACGCACTTCACCGAGCGAGGTCGGGTCGGACGGCTCGCCGTGATGCTCGCGAATCGCTGGCAGGTGACTGGGCGTGATGTCCTCGGTGTCGGCGTGGACGATCGCACGGCCCTTTGCGTCTACCCCGATCTGACCGCTGAGGTTCGGGGTGAGGGTGCCGTGACGTTCCTTCATCGCACCAGCAGCTCAGTGAAAAGGGTGGAATCAGGCAAGTCGCCCGTCGTCACACATCTCTCCCTCACGCAACTGACCGAGGGATATGTGTATGACCTCACCACACGGAGCGTCATCGAACGTCCGGCGTCGGCAACTCTTCCTCCACCAAGCACGATCTCGCCGTCGGTGACGGTGCCTGTCACGCTGAACGGGTCGACAGTGTCCTCGCCGCAGCAAGGCGACGTCCGCGTCCTCGACTTCAACAACGATCTCGCGCTCTTCCTTGGCAAGCTTGATGTCGTCGATGGGAACAACACGCTGCAACGAGTTGTACTGAGTGCGCAGACGTGGAACTCGACAGCGTTCGATGAGAATCGCGTCGGCGGTCCTCAATATGCGATCGCCCTCAATCCGCATTACTTTGGCCTGTATCTCGATGGAAACACGCTCGTGAACGCGACGCCGCCGTCACTGCTCACGGCTCAATCACCGGCGAGTGGACTTGAGAGTGCGATCGTCGCCTTTGACAGCCATGGGATGACGAGTCTCGACTTCTCCAACTATGTTTCGGATCCTGGGGACTCCGACGGTCCGCGGCAATCGGTTGCCATCGAAGGCGCGAGGCTCCACCTTTTTCGAAACTCTTGGGGCTATCGACTCGACTTGCACCGGCCCGTCTCGCCGGCTGGAGCGAGCGACATCAATCTGGATGGAACGATTGATGCTGCCGACATGGCGATCCTTCTGGGGCAGTGGGGGCTCAGTGGAACTGCTGACCTAGACGGCAGCGGTACCGTCGACGGTGCTGACCTCTCGCAACTCCTTGGCAGTTGGAGCTAACATCTGCTGAGAAGTTCCGTTCGTGGAAGGAAGATTGGGCACACACGTACCGAGGAGCTTCGGTCGCTCGAACGATTGCGCCCGAATATGTGTGTCCAGTTGCATTCCCCCGCCGCACCTCACTGAGATCGCGAACTCCGACTCAGCTCCAGTTGCCTAGAAGCACTGCGAGATCGGCGGCGTTGACTTGGCCATTGGCGTCGAAGTCCGCAGTGCAGTTCGCTGAGCATCGACCCCAACTGCCGAGGAGAAGCCCAAGATCGCTGGCGTTCACTACGCCGTCGCCATCGACGTCGCCCAAGACGGCTGCGGAGCAGAGATCTAACGAGACGATAGACAATGAGCCTGCGCCGTTGCCTGCGATCGTGTCGAAGTTCGCGCCGATCGCGAACTCCGGCTTGCCGTCGCCGTTCAGATCGCCCAGCGAGCACACCGACGTACCGAACATGTCGTCGACGCCAATGATGGCGCCAAGACCAGGCGTCAGCTTCGAGAGTTTCTTATGCGACTTCACGGTGCCGTCGGCATTGAGGAAGAGCAGCCAGACCGCACCAGCCTGATTGGCGCCGTCGTCGTCGTTGAACGCGCCGACGGCAAGGTCCGGCACGCCGTCCCCATCGAGGTCTCCGGCCGCATTGACACCTATGCCGAAGAAGTCGCTGATGTCGATGTCGCCGTTGAAGTTGCCTTCCGTTGCCGAGATCTTCTGAAAACCCTTAGTAGTTCCGTCTTGGTTGAGGAAGAGAATCCACGCCGCGCCCGACTCAGGTCCGCCGTCGATGTCGCCCCACGCCCCGACTGCAAGATCAATGACGCCGTCTCCGTTCACGTCGCCGACACACGCGACGTCCTTTCCGAAGTTGTCGAAGTCGTTGAGCCCGCCCTGGAAGCCACCTTCCCATTGCGAGATTTTCTGGAATGACTTCACGGTGCCTTCCACTTGCAGGAAGAGAATCCAGGTGGCGCCGCGGTTCGCCCAAGGATTTTCAATCTGACCGTCGTCATCAAGTGGCGCACCTACCGCGAGATCCACGACACCGTCGCCGTCAAGATCGCCGATGGCTGCGACACCGTCGCCGAATGAGTCGCTGATATCAAGTTGCGGTGTAAAGCCGTTCATTTGGCTAGCTAACTTCTTCTTGCTCTTCACCGTGCCGTTCGCGTTCAGGAAGAGCACCCACACCGCACCCTCTCCGATGTTCGTACCGGCGGCGCCGACAGCGATGTCGCGGATTCCGTCGCCATTGAGGTCGCCGAGCGGCGTTACCGCGCTACCGAAGTAGTCTGAATTCTGAAGTCCTGCGCCGAATCCGCCGGTGGTCGAAGAGATCTTCTGAAACGATCCGACTGTTCCGTCGGCCTTCAGGAAAAGGATCCAAATCGCGCCACGCGTAATGCCGCCGTCGGCGTCCCAACTGGCGCCGACCGCCACGTCCTCAATCCCGTCACCATTCAGGTCGCCGATACCGGCCACCGAGTCACCGAAACGGTCGAACGCATCGAGGTTGCCCGTGAACCCCCCCACACCCTCGGTGATCTTCGATGCGTTCAAGACCGCACCTGCCTGGTCACAAGGGTTTCCAGCGAGGGTGACGCAGGTGACCGACGCAGCACACACTGAGGCAAAGCAGCGAAGAAGACGGGTGGACCCGTGATGCATGAGGTGGTGGCCTATGTCGATGGAGTGGAGGGGGAACGAAGGAGAAGTTCGTGGGCGTTCCGCGTTTGATCAGTGCCCAAACGCTTGCGCGACACGCGAACGTAACCCGCTTCACGGCCCATCCCACTCGGTTTTTCAAAAACACCTTTGAAAACTCATTCGCGTGACTGAACCGTGGTCGAGTAGGTTCATGTCATGAAGCCCAAACCGCGGAAGTCGCCCAACGCCGCGCCGCGAGTTTCCGCTCTCGACGCCGAGGCGCGGCAACTCGTCGCACGCGTCTGCACCGCGTTTCACGGCGTGCTGAGCGCACTTGGAGTCTCGACCCTGCGAGCGTGCGATCTTGAGGCGAAGCTTCGACTGCACAAGACGATGGCGTGGAAGATTTTTCGCGTCGCGCACAGCAGTGATCCGCTCGATGAGGCGGGTTGCATTCCCGGGCCTGAAGGCATCGAGATCTTTCTCCGCGCAGCTGCGCGCCATGACGTGCCGGAGCTGCTTCTGCGCGAAGTACGCGAAGCGGTCAAAGGTTTCCGCTCGCTGGCCGAGCTTCATGCGGATGACAGGCCATCGCTCGACGCGATGCTCCGCGGCATGTCCCCGCGCGCCGGCGCGCCGTCCGATCTGCGTTCGGCTCGGCGCGCTGCCTATCGATGTGCGAGCTACACGTGGGGCGAGCAGACTCAGGCCCGCATTCTCAGCGTGATCTACGCTCCAACCGATCCGAGCACGTGTGACGTCGTGACGATTCGCGGAATGATCGGACTGCGTCGGATGCGCGAGGGCGTGCAACTCGCTCTCACGCGGACCATCGAGCATGACTCGGGTCGGCCGAACGCCTCCAAATCCGGCGCTCAGGCGATCGAGCCTGAAGGTGTCGCAGGAGGCGTGCCGCTTCTTCGAGCGTTCTGCTCGAGCGTCCCTGAAGTCGTTCCGGAAACGCAGCCCGACGGCAGTCTCGTGTATCGCTTCGGCGACGGCCGCGTGGGAAATGCCGCGGCGATTACGGCATTCACCGGCGACATTCGTCGGAACCTCGTCGGCGCCATCCATCGAGACGAAGCGAATGCTATCAATGCAGTGCTCATGCGCGTGCTCAAGCCAACCGCCCTGAGTGTCGTCGAGATGTGGGCACCTCCCGGCCTCTGGCGATGCGCGCCGATCGGGCACCTGCTCTGCGCCCTCGAGCGCAATCCTGTGACGTCGCCACCTGAAACGTGGAGAGAACTCGTGCTGGTGGAGTCTGCGGAGCACCGTGGATGCGGCATCGACGCGGCCGAGTTGCGCGAAGTGCCCGAGTATCCAGCAGTCATCGCACGCGTGTTCTCGAGACTCGGCTGGAACGTCGAAGACTTCGAGTCGCACCGAATGAAGGTCGAGTATCCCGTCGTCGGAACATGTATTGGCCTGACGGTGGAACTGGATCCGGTGCGGAAAGCGAGGTCGCGCGGAGAGACCCGAGCATGAGTTAGCAGCGGGAGGCGGCGTGCTCGCCGAGAGCTCGCCCGATTTCGCTGAGCGACTTCCCCTCATTCCAGCGCCGCCACAGCTCCGCCTATAGACCTCGAGTGTCCCGGTCGTTGCCATTCACACCACATTCCGTTGGTCGAAGTAGAACCGCAGGTGTTGCGATGATCGATTGAACGCACCCTTTTTGATTGCGGCCTTTGCGAGCTACAACTCCTTGTTGATATCCGCGCGAGAATGGAACCTACAGAATTGGTTGACGCGATCCACGAAGGCGACCTCAATTCTGACGCCCGATTGAACGGTGATCGGGCGCGAGGCCGCTGCATTGCGCTCTCGCGTGGCAGAGGCGTACCGCATTCGCGCGGCATCGCTCACGAATTGGCCAATAAAGAGGAGTCGCCATGCATTCACTTCCTACGGATCCCCGCGTCGCACTTCGAGTGTCGTGCTCGCTGCTGCTACTCCTAGCTGTCGCTGCGAGAGCAGGGGCGGATCAAATCCCCGTCGTCAACCCAAGCTTCGAGAGCCCAGCGTATTCACCATGCATCTTCGGCGGCCCGGTTCCGGCGTGGGCAAGCGCCGGTGCGTGGAACCCTGGCTTGGGTACAACCTGCGCGCCGGTCAACGGATTCCCGGCCGGAGTTCCAGATGGCGTTCAGGTCGGCTTCATCAATGCCGTGGGCGTCCCGATCAAGCAAGTGCTCAGCGCCACCCTGCAAGCCAACTCGCCGTACACGCTGCGAGTCGACATCGGTCGTCGCTCCGACGGATTCGCGATGGTGCACTATGCGGTGCGCCTCGTAGCCAACGGCGTCACCCTCGCCGAGGATCCAGGCTTGCTCACGCCGCCGCTTGGAGGGTTTGCAACCTCGACTGTGACGTTCACAGCTCCGACCGGACACCCTCAGCTCGGCAAGCCGCTGGAGATTCAACTTCTTCTCCTGCAAGGCCCGCAAGCCAACTTCGACAACGTGCGCCTCGAGGGGCCGACCGGCACGACGCCGATCACCGGCGACCTCACTAACGATGGCGCCGTCAGCGGCGCCGATCTTGGAGTGTTCCTCGGAAGCTGGGGACCGTGCGCCGCATGCGGCAGCTGTCCCGCTGACTTCAACGGCGACTGCGTCGTAAACGCGACCGATCTTGCGATCCTTTTGGGGGCGTGGACGGGATAATCGCAGCCGCGAAACCAACGACGTGTTAGGTTTCCGCAATCACCTAACACTACAGCGCCCCTTCCGCTCAAGCCGCTGACACCCTCCAGCCGATGAACCTCGCGCCGCACTGCGGCAGGAGGCATCATGAACACAACGGAC
>JAWXCC010000162.1:0-20602 GCA_034440475.1 Phycisphaerae bacterium
GACCCAACCCCTACTTTGACGCGCACCTGATGAGGATGTCGGACGCTCGGAGATCGCCACTTGGCCTCGAAGGCTCTCAGACGACGGCGACGACTCCCGTGATCTCTGGAATCCGTGAGCGCAAGTTTCGCTCGATCCCCGTCTGGAGCGTGATCTCGCTGGAGGGGCATCCGATGCAGGCACCGTGAAAACGGACCCGCACGACCCCATCCGGGGTGATGTCGACGAGCTCCACGTCGCCGTCGTCGGCTTGAACCGATGGGCGGATCAGCTCAAGAATCGCTCGCACTGCGGCGGTCAGCGGATGGTCCCCAGCGCTGGAACCAGAACCGGAAGCACCGCTCAAGACCGCCTTCTGCCCGGCATCTGCGGGACTAGGCTGGGGAAGGGGGTCGGGTTGGGGTTTCACTTGAGTTGCCATAGCAGCGAAGGAGTGGATCCACGAATGGGACGACGGCTGGATAATACGGTGCCCTCGCAGTCGGGCAACCGTCTCCCTTCAAATCGGCTGTGCGGAGGTGCGTCGCGCACGCTCTTTCCTTCGTACATCGCACCTTCCCGGTCCTTCCACATGCTCCACCTCTTCCGTCGTCTCGCAGTCGTCAACGTTGGGGTCATCCTCGGGGTCACCGTCGGCGTCGTTCTCGCGGGCTGTTCGGGTCCGGCTCGCGTCGAGAATCCGATCGCGGTGCTTCAAACGCCGGAGCGTCCCGGCCGCGAGTACCTCGAAGCGATGCAGGTCGCTGATCGATCGGCACGGGACCCCGCATATCACGCCGCCTTGAAGCGAATCGTGGTTTCGCCCAACTACGTGGTCGAAGCGCGGCGTGCAGCCTTCGCGCGGCTCTACGAGTTGGATCGCGAGGGACTCAAGTCGACGCTCGATCTCAACCTTCCCAAGATGGAAGCGCTCGAGTGGCGGCGCGAGGTCTGCGAGAAGTTAGCTGAGGCCAAGTGGACGGAGATGACACCGACGCTGATTCGCGCGTGGGCAGTGTTCATTCCCGGTTGGGCCGATCTTGGAAAGGAGCGGCCAGAACGATTGGCGCTCGTCGCGCTCCACGGCAAAGACAAGATCGTTGATGTCCTTCTCGATGAAATGGCGAAGGCGAATCCCGTCACGCAATCCAATCTGCGGGCGCGGTGTTGGGAATTGCTTCTCTTGGAAGGACAAGAGGCGAGGCTCCGTGCGCTCCTTGCAGACGAGACTGCGATCGGGAAGGACGCGATGTTGCTCGATCTTCGCGCCGGTGTCGTGGAACTTGGGGTTCTGCCGCGGACGCGCGAGGAGATTCTGTGGGTGCGTTCATTGCGGGAGCCGAAGCGGCGCCAGTTCTGGAACGAAGCGGTCGTCGCCGTCGGCAAGCTCGACGCGAGTCGCCGCGCATCGCTCGAGCTGCGCGATGTCGCAATCGTGACTGCGGCGGCGCGGCATTCGCCCGAGTTGCTCACGATCTCGGACGCTGACCTTGACGCGCTCATCATTGCTCGCACTGGCGGCGATGGGCGCCCGGTCTTCAGCCCCGACTTCACCGGCCACAACGGCGGGAACAGCGACTATTTCAGCGAGCGTCTCCAGTCACAGCAGACGAAGCTGACCTTTGGTGATCGTCTCGCAATGGCGCTTGCCGTCGAAGCGCTGCGGTCGCCGGAGCTTCGCGCTCATCTCTTCGAATGCGCCGATCGCGATCTCGCCGATCGGTCGACCGAATACGGCGGTGTCGTTGGAGTCGACGCGAAGGGGCGGTTCGAATTCGTCGAATATCCCAGTCGTACTCGAGCCAATGACGCCCGCTACGAGGCCCCGCAAGAACTCATGGACAGTCTTTACACCGGGCTGTTTCACACGCATTTTCACGCGCAGGCATACGACAACCGGCAGTACGCAGGCCCGCACATGGGCGACTTCCAGTTTGCTGACGCGACCCGAGCGAACTGCTTGGTATTCGCGTACATCGATAGCAGTCGACTGAACGTCGACTACTACCGCTACGGACGAGTGGTTGTGGATCTCGGCACGATCGCTCGTCCCTAACGCTTCGCTGGTGTCAGCCCCCTCGGCCACTCTACCTCGTGCAGTTGCAAGTCCTCATCCTCGTCGCGCTGGTGCTCATGGAGAAGCGCGTCCCCGGCGAGTGGCAGGCGTCGCCCCTCGCAGCACTCGCGTGCGTCACGCTCCCCGCGTTCGGAGCGCTCATAGTGCAGTGGCTCGCGGTGCGCCGCGCCGAACATCGACTCGATGGTCGTCACCACTCTCAGGGTGAAGGTGGCGTTGAAGCGGCGATTCGCGCCGAGCGGGCGGGAACCGTCGTCGGCTGGGCAGCCATCATTGGACTCGGCGTCGCCACGCTCGGTTTCGGTTGGCTTGCATCGATTCGGGCGGTCATCGGAAACTGGCCCGCGATTGACGAGATCGTTGCCCTCGCGCCGCCGCTCCTCGCGATCGCTGCATCGTGGTGGGTGCATGAACCGCTTGAACGACGGATCAGAGACGCGTCGCTGATCAGCCGAATCGATCGCGGGCTCACGGTTCCGCCGGTGCCGACGCGTGCGGCGTTTGTCGTCGAGCGGTTCCGTTCCCACGTACTCCTCATGCTCGCGCCAATTTTGGTCGTGCTCGCGTTAGGTGAGATCCTCACGCCACGCGTCGGAGGCTGGGTCGCGGTAACGCTGGGTCCAGACTGGAGTGACTGGGCGACGGAACTAACTCTCGTGGGTTGCGCCGCAGCGACGTATCTCGTGAGCCCTCTGATCGCGCGACTGGTGCTCGCACTGCGGCCGTTGCCCGTGGGAGAGTTGCGCGATGATCTCCTCGAGGTTTGCGCGCGTGCTGGGGTGCGGGTCTCGGAGGTGTTGCTTTGGGATACGCGCCACGCCACGGTGAACGGCGCGGTCATGGGCGTGACGCCGTGGCTTCGTTACGTGATGTTGACCGATGCGCTGCTTGAGGTGCTTCCGCGCAATGAACTTCGTGCGGTCATGGCACACGAGATCGGCCACGTCCGACGCCGCCATCTTCCTTGGATGCTCGGTTGCATCATTGTTTTATTGATCGGCTCAGCGGCGTTCGTGGAGTGGCCGCTCGGCGTCGTGCTCGAGCGCCTTCCCCTTGCGACCTGGAGTGCGGAGGAGCTCGAGATGCTCGGCGCGTGGGTCGCGCGCGTCGCGACGATCGCTGCGACCGTCGTCGCGCTCGTCGGATTCGGCTGGGTTTCGCGACGGTTCGAGCGACAGGCAGACACCTTTGCCGTGCAGTACCTCTCGCGTGCGTCGGGCAATTCCGCCGTTACCACTGACGCTGTGCTGGCCATGCGCGGTGCGCTCGCGAGTGTCGCTTCGCATGCGGGAGTCGATCCGAGGCACCACTCGTGGCGGCACGGCTCCATTCACTGGCGACGCACGTACCTCGCCGGATTGGTCGGACGGCCGCTCGATCGGTTGCCCATCGATCGCACAGTTCGCCGACTCAAACTCGCGACGGTGCTCGGCCTCGGTGCTGCGGTATGGCTGCTGTTGCGCGAGGCCGCAGTGGATCGCGATCGCTACGATCACCCCGTCACACTTCGCGGCTCGGTCCCGAGCAATCTGACGCTGGAGGTCACAAGCGACGAATGCGTTTCGTAAAGATGCATGGCATTGGAAATGACTACGTGTACGTGAACGCGTTCACGGAGCGCATCGCCGACCCTGAAGCGCTCGCTCGGGCGGTCTCCGACCGGCACACCGCGATTGGCGGCGATGGTCTGATTCTCGTCGAGCCTCCGAGCGCTGGCGTCGCCGCCGATGTTCGCATGCGAATGTTCAACGCCGACGGCAGCGAGAGCGAGATGTGCGGAAATGGCGTGCGCTGTGTGACGAAGTTTGCCGTCGATCGACGGCTTGCCGAGGGCAATCCGCTTCGCGTCGAAACTGGGCGTGGCGTTCTATCAATTCGCTGGACGCGAGGAAAAGACGGCACAGTGGCGACAGCGACGGTTGATATGGGAGCACCGATTCTTGAAGCGGCGTTGATTCCGGCCCTGATCCCAGGTGTGGGAGCGACCGGGCGCATTATCGCGCGGGCGATCACGCCAGCATTCTTCGGCGATTCCGATCCGGGTTGGATTCGCGACGCCGCTGTCGAACTCGCCTTGACCTGCGTTTCGATGGGAAACCCACACGCCATCGTGTTCTGCGGGGACGTGAGTCGCGTGCCGCTCGAGCGCGTCGGTCCGGTGGTGGAGCGACATCCGTGGTTTCCCAAGCGCATCAATCTGCACTTTTCTGAAGTCGTCGCGCGCGATGAAGTCATCATGCGCACGTGGGAGCGGGGGAGTGGCATTACGCTCGCGTGCGGCACCGGCGCGAGCGCCGTCTGCGTGGCAGGCGTTCTCTGCGGCCGAACCGAATCCAGCATTGTCGCGCATCTCCCCGGCGGCGATCTCGCGCTTGAATGGGCGAGCGAGAACGCTGGCGTTCTGATGACCGGCCCGGCGACCGAGGTCTTTGAGGGAACGCTCAGTGCCACGATGCTCGCGGCCGGAGCGCGTCCGTGACGTTGGACGCGAGTGAAGTCGCGCTTCGGGACTCCATCGCGCGGCGCGGTGATGACCTCTATCGCGACCTCGAAGCATTCGTTGCGATTCCAACCGGAGGCCGGTTCCGCGCCGGACTCGACGAACTCCGTGGCGTGATCACGACACGACTCGCGCCTCTCAGTGCCACGATTGCGTTGAGTCCTGGTGATCCGCGCCCAGCGTGGCTCGCGCTGCCAGAGGATCCCAAGGACGACGCTATACCGCCGACTGCGTTGGCGAGCCGGCTCGATGGTGCCGGACCGCGCGTGTTGCTCGCGGGCCACCTCGACACAGTGCACGACCCGCGCGGCGAGTTTCATGTGCTCACTCGCGAGAGCGCGACGGTATGCCGCGGGCCCGGCGCGGTTGACATGAAAGGCGGACTCGTCATCGCGATTCACGCGCTCGAGTCGCTTGCGAGTCTGGGCATCGGACTGCGTTGGTCGTTCATCCTGAATAGCGACGAAGAGACTGGATCGTTCCACTCCGCGCGACATCTCGAAGACGCCGCCCGTGAGCACGACGTTGGCATCGCGCTCGAGCCAGCCACAGACGAAGGTGGCTTGGTCGTCGCACGGATGGGCACCGGGCAATTTCGCATCGACACGGCAGGACGCACCGCGCACGTGGGCCGCGATTTCGGCAAGGGCGTCAGCGCCGTGACGGCGTTGGCGAGAGCGATTCTCGATGTCAGTGCGTTCGCAGATGTGTCTGCTGGGCGCATCGTGAACATAGGACCTCTTGTTGGAAGTCGCGTGACGAATGCCGTACCCGACGCCGCCAGCGCGTGGGGCAATGTGCGATTCGCCGACGACGCGGTGCAGCGGTTCCTCGCGGAGAAGTTTGACACGGTCAACTCCGCACGCGACGCGATGCCGCGCGTTTCGGTCCAACGCGCGTTCAATCGCGCCGCGAAACCAATGACGCCCGCGGTCGAACGCCTCGCGCTGGGCGTGCGCGAAGTTTCAGAGTCGCTCGGTCGCGCGCTTCCGTTCTCCTCGACCGGCGGCGTATGCGACGGGAACATCCTTCAATCCGTCGGCCTGCCCACGCTCGACACGCTCGGCGTGCGCGGGGGCAATCTGCATCGCACCGACGAATGGGTCGAGATTCCCAGCCTTGTCGAGCGCTGCCAGTTGCTTGCGATTGTGCTGAAGCGCGTGGCGACGGGTGCACTCGGAAGCTGCTAACGCCTCACCTCCGACGCTCGATCCAACCCCAATTACCATGCACCCTCTTCGCGGCCCCGTACCGCTTTCGTAGGACAAACCACCCAATGCCCGTTCAGGCCCCCGACATTGCCACGCAGGGTTCATTGCTCGCTTCGAGTCCCGTCATTCAAGACGCGATTCAATCGATCGTCCGAGATCTCAAGAAGCGCCAATCGACGTTGACTGGAGCGCGTCCCGCCGTCGGCGCTGAGAAGGAGACGCTTGATTCGTGGCTCAAGCGCTCAGCCGACGCGAAGGGACGGCCATCGCTCTATCCGTACGTCGGAAGCGGCTTCGGCAACGGACCGCTCGTCGAGCTGGTCGACGGCAGCGTGAAGTGGGACTTGATCAATGGCATCGGCGTGCACATGTTCGGGCACTCCGATCCCGAGATGATTGAGGCAGCGCTGCGCTCCGCGCTGGCCGACACGTGCATGCAAGGCAATCTTCAGTTCAACGCCGACTCGATTGAGTTCGCGGAGTTGCTCGTGAGCGAAGCCTCGAAATCGTCGCGGCTCAAGTGCTGCTTCGTCACCAACTCAGGTTGCATGGCGAACGAACAAGCACTCAAGGTCTGCCAGCAGAAGACGGGTGCAGCCCCGCGCATCATCGCGTTCCAAGATTGCTTCATGGGTCGATCGACGACGATGGCACAGATTGGCGATGGACCCGCGTATCGCGTCGGCGTGCTATTGAATGTCCACGTCGACTACATGCCGTTCTACGACCCCGATCTTGGTCAGCGCTCGATCGAGATGGCCGCCTGGCACTTGAAGCAGTACATCCATCGCTATCCGAAGCAACACTCGTGCTTCGTCATGGAACTCGTGCAGGGCGAAGGCGGGTTCAACGTCGCGCCGCGTGAGTTTTTCATTCCGCTGATGCAGCTCTGCCGCGACAACGGCATTCCCGTGTGGGACGACGAAGTGCAATCATTCGGCCGTACGTCGTCGATGTACTGCTACGAGCAGTTAGGCCTCGGCGAGTTCATCGACGTGCTCACGCTGGGCAAGATGAGCCAAGCGTGCGCGATGCTCCATACGCCGGAGATGAATCCAAAGCCCGGTCTGCTCTCGGGCACGTTTCAGGCAAGTAGCTCGGCGTTCGGCATCGGGCTCGCGGCGCTACGCAAGCTCCGCGACGGCGGCTACTACGGCAACGACGGGAAGATCGCGCGACTCCAGAAGGCGTGGCGCGAGCATGCTGACGCGTTCGTAAAACGCCATCCGCAGTGGTTTCCGCCGGTGCGCAACTCGATGGGCGGCACCATGACAAAACTTGTTGCGGGCACGGGCGGCATGATGCGCATGACGCCGTTTGGCGGCGATAAAGACAAGATCATCAAGTTGCTGCACCGGATGTTCGCGGACGGCGTGATTGCGTTCTACTGCGGTCACGAGCCGTATCACCTGCGGTTACTTCCACCAGTCGGGGTGATGAAGCCCGAGCAATTCACACCGGTCTTCGAGATCTTCGAGAAGTCTTTCGCGGCCGTGGCGGACTAACTCCTCGAGCAACTCCATGTTCGTCATCCGCCCAGCCCAACCGAAGGACCTACCCACGCTGCTCAAGCTCGCGCGGATGGTCCACTTCATTAATTTGCCTGCGGACAACGATCTTCTGACGACGAAAGTGAGGAAGAGCCTCGCGTCGTTCGCAGGCAAAGCGAAGTCGGAGCGTGATCGTCAGTTCATGTTTGTGCTCGAAGACACCGAGACCGAGAACGTCGTCGGTACCTCGGCTGTCATCTCGTGCATCTCGTGGCCTGGCTTCCCGCACGTGTATCTCAAGCTGGGGCGGCGTGAGTTCGTGAGCAGAGATCTCGCAACCGGACAGGTGCATACAACGCTCAAGTTTGGTATCGATGAATCGGGTCCGAGCGAAATGGGCGGACTCATCCTCGCCCCGGGATATCGCGGGCACAAGGAAAAGCTTGGCGCGCTTCTCTCGACGGTGCGATTCCATTTCATGGGGCTGCATCGAGCATGGTTTTCGATGCGCGTCATCGCGGAGATGATGGGCGCGGTGACGCCCGACTCGCACACGCTGCTGTGGGAGTATCTCGGTCGCCGCTTTATCAATCTGAGCTACAAAGAAGCGGATCTCTTCTCGGCGCGCTCGAAGGAATTCATGACGAGTCTTTTCCCGCGCGAAGAGATTTTTGCGTCGCTCCTTCCGCCCGAAGCCCGCAACCTCATCGGTCGCGTGGGCGAAGAGACGGAACCAGCAATGGCGCTCCTGCAGAAACAGAGCTTCGTGGAAACGGGTCGCGTCGATCCCTTTGATGGCGGGCCGTATCTCGAGGCGGAACGCGACGCGATACCGCTGGTCGTCGCGACCACGCTGAAGACGCTTGGAGGCGTCACGACCAATCCCACTGGGATAGCGATCGTGTCGCACGAACCGAAAGACGATTTCCGCGCGATCCGCGCGGCGTACTCGCTCGATGGCGACACGCTCTACTTGGCGGCGGACGCGATCGAGGCGCTCAGCGTACGAACCGGCATGAAGCTTGGTTTCACTGCGCCGGATGCTGGTCCGCTCGCGAAGGAAACTCGGGCGCCTAAGTCTGCCGCGAAAGCGGTCGGCAAGAACAAGTCGAAGAGCCGCGCATGAACGATGGAACGCGCGGAGTGCTTCAGCAACGAGCGAGCGACTACCTCGACGGGCAGTTCGTATCCATCGCTGGCGACACCATCGTCGTGCGCGATCCGAGTGAGCCGGCGCGCGTTGTCTGGTCAGGGTCACCGCGTGTCGAGCACGTCGATCGAGCCGTCGCGGCGGCGCGGCGCGCTTTACCTGCGTGGTCCCGGCTGTCACATGACGAGCGAGCGACGGTGCTCCAGCGCTACGCGGCGTGTACCTCGAAACACGTTGAGCGCATCGCTGATCGCATTACGCTTGAGATGGGCAAGATTCGCAGCGAATCGATCCTCGAAGCGAAGCTGCTCGCCGAAAAAGTAGCGATCACGCTCGACGAGATCTCAATATCGCGCGTCAGCGATTACGACGTGAGCGTGAACGCGACGCGTATCGGTCGCTGTCGCTTCAAGCCGCACGGTGTCATGGCCGTTGTAGGACCATACAACTTCCCGGCGCACTTGCCGAACGGGCACTTCGTACCAGCGCTTCTGCTTGGGAACACCATTGTCTTCAAACCCAGCGACAAGACGCCCGGCGTCGCCCAACTTGTCGCTGAGTGCATGCACGAAGCGGGTGTTCCCGCTGGCGTCTTCAACGTGGTGCAGGGTGCCGCAGATGTAGCGCGAGCGCTCGTCGCGCACGACGATCTCGACGGGATTCTCTTCACCGGTAGTTGGCCCGTGGGCAAGGCGATCTTGCAAGCGAACATCAATCGACCCGGTCGGATCGTGGCGCTCGAACTCGGCGGGAGCAATCCGGCAGTCATCATGCCGAGCGCAGATCTCAAGCAGGCAGTTATCGAATGCGCACGCGCGAGTTTCGCGACGACGGGGCAGCGCTGCACATGCATGCGCCGGATCTTGGTCGATCGCCGCGTTGCCGACCGGTTCCTCGCTGCATTCTGCAAGGTTGCGAGCACGCTGCTCGTCGGGCCAGGGTTCAGCACCGACCCCGTCTTCATGGGTCCAATCGTCAACGAGCAATCCCTCGATGCGGTGCTGGCCGAGCAGGCGCAGCGTGCGGCATCAGGTGGACGCGTCCTCGTCGTCGCGACTCGCATGGATCGTCCTGGATTCTTCGTGACGCCATCCGTCATTGAAGTCGACCGCTTCGAACGTTCCACCGATCGTGAAGTGTTCGGTCCGCTGGTGCGCGTGGCCATCGTCGACGGAATCGACGACGCGATCGCGCAGGCAAATGCGAGCGACTATGGACTCGCTGCATCGATGTTCACGAAGGACGAGCGCGAGTTTGAGCGCTTCTTCGACGCATGTCGTGCTGGCTGCATCAATTGGAATAACGGGACAGCAGGGGCGAGTTCCAAGCTACCGTTCGGCGGTCTTGGGCATTCCGGCAATCATCGTCCGGCGGCGGCCTTCAGCGTCGATTACTGCGCCTATCCGGTCGCATCGATGATTGAACGTTCGGATGCAGCGCCATTGCCTGCGGGGATGCGCGTTGACGAGTCGTGGTTGGTCTGAGTCCGTCACTCCGGCGCCGCTGCTCCTAACCGTTCCAGCGTCCAGTCTTTCACCCAAGCGGTTCCGCGCGACACTCGCATCTCGGCGAGCAGCTCCGCGCGATTCAACTCTTCGCGCAGCGTAATTGCGAGATCAAGTCGCGACCAAGGAGTGGTGCCGTTTCGCTCGGCGGTGCGATTGCCGAGTGAGGTCAGCAATCGGATTCCGCTCGTGGCGGAATCGTCGAGAGGCATGAGGTCGTTCGTCATGACCAACGCGCGCACGACGTAGCGGCGGGCGGGGAGCTCGACATTGCGCCGCCACGACGCAACGGAACCATCGTCCGTGCCGCGTGATGCGATACGCGTGAGTGCCCTCGAGCGCATCGCTTTCGTCGAGAATTGCGTCTTAGTTTTGCTCGCCGGTGACCAGTCGCCGAGCGCGATCGCACTGGCTTCGCCGAAGTCGAAGAGTGGGGGATCAGGATCATCGCCCTGACCTGATCCATCCCCTGTGGCAGAAACACCGCCGAGATGCCGCGGCCTTCTCGGTCGGGTCGCGTGTAGATGCGATAGTTGTTGCTGCCGTCGGTGTAGCCGTCCCAGTGCCCGATGAGTCGCTCCATCGTCGTGAACGAGCGGAATGCGTCGAGATCGATGAGGCGCTCGACGCGCACGAGCCGCTCGACGGGATCGCTTTCACGACACGCGTCGAAGCTCTCCTTCAGAACGTACAGCCCGAGGTCGCGACCATTCAGCCAGACGCGACCATGCGTCGCGCGCTGTGTTGCGATGCCTGCGGCGGCGAACAGTTCCGATGCTAGCGATTCGTGCAGATGGCTCTCGTTCTGCACTGAGTTGTTCAGATGAAACTTGGCCAAGCCGTGGAATCTTGCGTCGCGTTCGAAGCGATCGACCTTGATAGTGAGCGCGGGTTTGTCATTGATCTCGCGATAGCTTCCAGCGGCGCCTTTGAGTTTCATCGCGACAACCATGGGCTCTTCCATAGCGCCGTCGCGATGTACCTCGCGCATCGTGACGCGCACGTATGCGCGAGCGTCACCCTTGAGTCGTTCGAAGTCGGCTGGCTCAAGCTCGAAGCGAAGGTTGTTCGGACCGCTGCTGAAGAGTGCGTCGCGCTCTTCGATTGCCGTCGGTACTGTCGGCACGGCCGGCGGAGCGCCAAAGGCCGCGCGAGACGATGAAGAGCAGAGCGGCACACAGCAGCGACCGCGGCGGGTACGCTCGCAGTCAGTATGGACTCGGCGCCAGAGATTTCCATCATCATTCCCGCGTGGAACGAGGAGTTCGAACTCCCATCGACGCTGACTCGCCTCTGCGCGGCGCTTCGGGCACTGGGGCGCAGCTACGAACTCATCGTCGTCGACGACGCCTCGACTGATCGCACTGCCGCGATCGCGCGAAGCTTCGGTGCACACGTCGAACGGGTCGAGAAACGACAGATCGCTGCGGTGCGGAATGCGGGTGCACGAATCGCGCAGGGCAGATTCCTCCTGTTCGTGGACGCCGATACGCAAGTGCCCGATGCGACGCTCGCAGCAGCCATGCGCGAACTCGATTCTGGCGCGGTTGGCGGCGGCGCTCAGGTTCGACTTGAAGGGCCGATTCCGCTTCTTATCTGGCCGTCGTTCACGATCTTCACTTGGGTGTGGCGCTGGCTTGGGCACGCTGCCGGTTGTTTCGTCTGGTGCCGCAAGGCCGACTTCGATGCGATCGGTGGATTCGACGAGAGCTACTACGCGAGTGAAGAGGTCTGGCTCAGCAAGGCGCTGAAAGAGCGAGGTCGATTCGCGCTCGTGACGCCGCCGGTAGTCTCAAGCGGGCGCAAGGTGCGCATGCACAAACCGATTCCGCTCTTCCTCTACGCGGTGAAGCTGCTCTGGCGCGGACCAGAGTCGTGGAAACGCCGCGATGGACTTGAGCTGTGGTACGACGGAAAACGCGAGACGGATTGAGATCGGCGGTAGTGTTAGGCGATTCGCTCTTCGAGAAACTGGGCGACGTGGTCGAGGCCGATGCGCTCTTGCGCCTGGGTGTCGCGATGGCGAACCGTCACCGTCTGGCCTGTCAGCGTTTCGCTGTCGATCGTAAAGCAGTAGGGCGTGCCTGCTTCGTCCATGCGCGCGTAGCGTTTTCCGATCGACTGCTTCTCGTCGAACTCGATCGTCCAGCGCTTTCGCAACTCGCGGAAGAGCCGCTCGCCAACCTCGGGCATTCCGTCCTTCGCTACCAGCGGGAAGATGCCAGCCTTCGTGGGTGCGACACGGGGATGAAACTTCATAAAGACCTTGCTCGCGCGCGACTCGTCGGGCGTGTACGCCTCGCAGAGCAAGGCGAGCGTGCCGCGATCGGCACCAGCGGACGGCTCGATGACGTGCGGGAAATACTTCTCTGCCTTCTCTTGGTCGAAGTACTTGAGCTTGTCGCCCTTGCCGCAAGCGTTCGCGTGCGCCTTCAAATCGAAGTCGGCGCGATGCGCGACACCTTCTAGTTCGCCGTAACCCGGGTCGGTGAAAGGAAACTTGTACTCAATGTCGCTCGTGCCCGCGCCTTCCTTGGCATAGTGCGCGAGTTCGTCGCGATCGTGTTCTCGCAGTTGAAGATTAGAACTCGTGAGACCAATCGACTGCCACCAATTGAATCGATAGTCGCGCCAGAATTTGTACCACTCGTTTGCGGTCTCGGGCCGAATGAAGAACTCGATCTCCATCTGCTCGAACTCGCGGCTGCGGAACGTGAAGTTGCGGGGCGTGACCTCGTTGCGAAATGCCTTGCCAACTTGCGCGATGCCGAAGGGCACCTTGACGCGGCTGGTGTCAACGACGTTCCAGAAGTTCGTGAAGATGCCCTGCGCTGTCTCCGGTCGGAGATATGCCTTCGAGTCGTCGTCGCGCACAGCACCGCAGTGCGTCTCGAACATGAGGTTGAACGCACGAGGTTCGGTGAGCTCGCCGCCGCAATGGGGACAGGGAGTCTGCAGCCCATCGCGGGAGAACTGCTCGGTCGCGAGATGGCTGAGTAGATCGCGAAACGCGAGAACCACGCCAGCGCGCGTCTCAAGCTTCTGCGCGAGCCAACTCAGCGTTATCTCCGGGCTGCGAACGAGCGCGAGCCCTGGGGCAAGCTTCCGGCCCTTCGTTTCAGCCCAGCGCTTGAGCTGGATGCTCGACACCTGGCCGCTCTCCCCATACATCTCTCGGAGCGCTTTGAACCAGTCGGACTCCTGGGTCATCTCCCAGACGTGGTCCCAGCGCATCAGCTTCTTGCACTGCCGGCACGTACTCATGAGATCGGCGAAGCCACCAACATGTCCGCTCGCGACCCACACCTTCGGATTCATAATGATGGTGGTGTCGAGGCCGACGATGTCGACCGCCTTGCCGTCCGGACCGATGATCTCGCGATGGACGATGTCGTTCCACCACGCGTTCTTGAGGTTGCGCTTCAGTTCGGCACCGAGCGGGCCGTAATCCCAGAAGCCATTGATGCCACCGTAGATCTCTGACGACTGGAAAATGAAGCCGCGGCGGCGGCAGAGGGAAACGATGTCATCCATTCGGCTCATAGGTCGCTCGCGTCGTCTGACTGAACAATTGGAAATGGACGGGGATGGTACCGTTTCGTCATGCGAATGGATGAAATGCATGTCGTCGTCAGTGGTGGTACCGGCGCGCTTGGTCGAGCGATCGTTGCGCGATTGCTGGGGCTCGGCGCGACGGTGCACGTGCCGTGGATCGCAGATCGCGAACTCGCGACGTTTCCGCACACCACCAGCGTGACGCTCGCGAAGGTTGAGCTCGACAACGAGGCGGCCGTGGACGCGTTCTATCGGGGGCTGCCCTCGCTCTACGCCTCGATCCACGTCGCAGGTGGATTCGCGATGTCGCCCATCGTCGACACGAGCGCTGCTGAGTTTGAGCGGCTCTTTCGCCTCAACGCGCTCACGTGTTTCTTGTGTTCCCGCGAAGCGATCCGCGCGATGAGACGCAGCCCGCGGTTCGGGGCTGACGGCGGACGCATCGTGAACGTCGCGGCGCGCCCGGTAGTGCGCCCGGCGGGCAGCATGATCGCGTACACGGCGAGCAAGGCGTGCGTAGCGTCAATGACCGAGACGTTAGCTGAAGAGCTGAAGGCCGAGCGCGTCCTCGTCAATGCGGTGCTGCCTTCGATTATGGACACGCCAGCAAACCGCGCTGCAATGCCGAGCGCCGATCATTCTTTGTGGCCAACGACCGCAGAGGTTGCCGAAGCGATTGTGTTTCTCGCGGCACCAGCCAACGCGCTGACGAGCGGTGCACTTATGCCGGTGTATGGGCGGGCGTAGCTCGTCGACTCAGCCCTTGTCTGGCTTCGCACTGAGCAGCGTGAAGAACTCCGCCCGAGCTGCCGGTTGACTCAAGAAGATCCCGTGCAGCTTACTCGTTGTCGTGATCGCACTCGGCTGCCGCACGCCGCGATAGCACATGCAGAAGTGGCGGCACTGGAGGACGACGGCGACTCCGTGCGGCTTCAGTGTTTCCCAGATGGTGCCAGCGATCTGTGCGGTCAACTTCTCTTGCACCTGAAGGCGCTTCGAGAAGATCTCGACGACGCGGGCAAGCTTTGAGAGTCCGACGACACGACCATTTGGGATATAGCCAACGTGCGCCTTGCCCACGAACGGAACCATGTGATGTTCACAATGGCTGTGAACTTCGATGTCTTGGAGCAGGACAAGCTCGTCGTAGCCTTCGATCTCAGAGAACGTCCGTTGGAGCGGCGCGACGGGGTCTTCTGCATAGCCCCAAAAGTGCTCGTGCCACGCCTTGACGACGCGCTTCGGTGTGTCGCGGAGACCTTCGCGCTCGGGGTCGTCTCCGATGTAGCGGAGAATCGACCGCACATGCGCCATCGCTTCAATGGTCTCGGGCGAGTTGAGATCAGGCTCGTGCATGGACCGAAGCTTACTCGGGGCGATGCGAGGTGCCATGTCGATGCCATTGGTGTGGTGGTTGGCGTGGTGGTTGGCGTGGTGGTTGAGCACGTGCGTCAATTCGTGCTACCAGCCACTCAGATTCGTCACAGCCACTTCTTCCACCAGCCAATGATCTCTCGGAGTCGATGCAGCTTCATATCCGGCGGACCGCTGCGTGACATACCGTGGCTCGTCGACAGGGGGTAACGCACAAAACGCGTGGGAACACCTTGCAGAACCAGCGCCGTGTGCACTTGCTCTCCTTGCTCGATGTTGCAACGAAGGTCGCCTTCGGAATGGATAATGAGCGTCGGCGCCGACACGCCTTTGAAGTGCGCGATCGGGCTCGACTTCCAAAGTCGTTCCGGGTTGTCGTAGTTCGTGCCGGTCCAGTACTCGCCGGGCACGAGCGGGTAGTCAGAGTTTCCCGCGAACGACAGCATGTTCGACACGCAGCGGTCGGTAATCGCGGCGCAGTACGCCTTCGAATGCGCGATCGCCCAATTAGTCATGTAGCCGCCGTAACTTCCACCCATGATGCCGATGCGCTTCGGGTCGATGTCCTTCATCGACTGTATGAAGCGCGTGACCGCTTGTACATCGAGCCAATCCTTGTCGCCCCACGAGCCGCGAATCGGGTCGCAATGGTCGCGCCCGTACCCTTTGCTGCCGCGGGGATTCGGATAGAAGACGACGTACCCTTGGGCCGCGAGCAGATGGAACTCGTGAAAGAATCCAGCGCCATACTGCGTGTGCGGGCCGCCGTGAATCTCAAGAACCGCGGGCCCTCGTTGTCCGCGCGAGCGCGCGGCACGTGGGGCCGACTTCGGCGGCCGAATCACCCACACCTGGGTGCGATGGCCGTCGTCGGCCGTGACCCAATGCTCACTCGGCGCGACGAGATCGAGTCGCTCGACGAATGCTGCGTTGAACGCAGTCGCCGGACGCCACCGTGCGCCAGCGGTCTTGCCGCGCTGACCAAGCTCCAGCGTGCCCGCTTCGGCGGGCGTCGTCGGATCGGAACGAAGCGCTGCGACCCGCGCGCCGTCACGAGCGACGTTTCCGATGACGTGTTCCACCAAGCCTTCGGTCAAGAACCGCGGCGCCGTGGAATCAAGACTCACTGCAACAAGATGGCCACCACCGTACCAACCGACGCGCGTGAGTACGGTGCGATTGTCTTGCCACACGATCGTGGGCTTGAATGCGACTTCGCTCGAATCGCTGAGCGTCGGCGCGAGCAGACAGAGGTCGGTCGCATGCGTGAGGCTGCGCGCGTCAGACGATCCCGCTGCGGCACTCGGCTTGTGTCCGCGTTTCGCGCTCGCGCCAGGCACCGTCATCGTCCAGAGTTCGAGATTCTCAGTGCTGTACGCGCTGTCGCGGCCGATGCGCCCAGCCCACGCGAGTCGCGCGCCGTCCGGCGACCACGCCACTCCGAGCTTTGGCCCGATGGGCAAACCGCCGATGGGCGACGCAGTGCCGCGAGCTACGTCAACGAGCATGAGCTCTGACTTCCACGGCTTCAAAAGCGCATCGTTCGCGCGATTTGTGGTGATCGCCAGCCGCGCGCTGTTAGGCGACCACGCCATGTCGAAATCGCCCAGCGTGTCTTCGGCGTAGAGTAGCGTCGTGCTGCCGCTCGATGCGTCAACGAGATGAAGGGCGTAGCGCGCCGCGCCAAACCAACCATCGCCGTCAAGGCGATTCCATCGGTCGTCGAGCACGCGCGGTGGATCTCCGCGCCCATCCCGCTCGCGCGCGTTCTTCGCCTCGATCGTCCAGTCGGCCTCGGTCGGCCGGAACGTGACGGCAAGGCGGGTGCCGTCTGGCGACCAGTGCATGGCGCGAATGGAACCCTCGGGCAGGTTCGTTAGGGTCCGCGCTTCGCCGCCAGCGAGGTCGAGCATTGCGATTTGCGTCGCCTTGCCGTCGGCACCGCGGAGGAACGCAACGCGTCGGCCGTCCGGCGCAAATCGGGCCATCGAATCCTTCGGCCCGTGGGTGAGTGCGCGCGGCGGTGTCGACCCGTCAGTCGCGGCAGTCCAGATCGACGCCTCGGCCTTCTGGCGATCGTTGATGACCGAGCGAACAAAGAGGAGGCGCGTTCCGTCGGCGGAGATCTGTGGATCGCCGACGCTCACGAGGCAGAGGAGATCCTCAGCCTCGATCGGACGGCGCTTTGCCGCGAGCGTTCTCCGGCGCGAAGGGGGAGACGATGGCTTGCGGGGCTGGCTCATGACGCGCGATGCTACCATCGGCGAGATGAACGGTTCGCGACCGGAACAGCTCGTGCACCCCGACTGGATTTGGGCCGCTGGTCGGCTTCAGCGCGGGGTTGCGATCGGCATTCGCGGAGGTCGCATCGCGAGTGTGGCACCGCCGTCGGGGCCTTCGACGCTGCGGCTCTCGGGCAAGGCGCTCATTCCTGGATTCGTCAGCGCTCACTCGCACGCGTTTCAGCGCGGCCTTCGTGGGACGACCGAGCGGTTTGCGACTGCGACGCCCGGCGCGGCAGCAAGTAGCAAAGCCAACTTCTTCACCTGGCGCGATTCGATGTACGGACTTGTCGACGCGCTCACTGCGGAGTCGTGTTACCAACTCTCGAAGCAGTGCTTTCTGGAAATGATCGCCGCAGGAATCACCTCGGTGGGTGAGTTTCATTATGCGCGGCATCTGACGCAGGCTGGTAGCGAGGCGCGCGACGAAGAACGTTATGTCTTCGACGGCGCAGTGCTTGCGGCCGCGCGCGATGCGGGCATTCGCATCGTGTTGCTGCATGCCTGCTACATGCAAGGCGGCTTCGACGCGCCGCTCGCTGGCGGGCAACTGCGCTTTCGCACCCGCGACGAGCGCGACTATTGGGACCGATTCGACGCACTGGCAGCAGCCTGCGACAGCGCGACGCAGTCGGTCGGCGCGACAGCGCACAGCGTGCGCGCGGTGCCAATCGAGAGCATCGAACGATTGCACGCCGAGAGTATTCGGCGCGGCGTCGTCTTTCACATGCACCTCGAAGAAGTGCGGAAGGAGATCTCGGACTGCATCGCGGCCCACGGCAAGCGACCGGCGCAGCTTCTCCTCGATCGGCTCGCGATCGACGCTCGATTCACTGCGGTGCACTGCACGCACACT
Organism: Phycisphaerae bacterium; assembly: GCA_034440475.1. GTDB lineage: Bacteria > Planctomycetota > Phycisphaerae > Phycisphaerales > SM1A02 > JAEUIT01. The sequence goes on from JAWXCC010000162.1 coordinate 17,980, forward strand.
TCTGCGGAGGATCTCGGTCGACTTGCGGCCACTGGAGCCACGATGTGTCTCTGCCCACTGACCGAGGGCAATCTAGGAGACGGAATCTGCAACGTCGCGGCAATTCGCGCCGCGAGCGGCGCGATAGCGTTTGGCTCCGATTTGAATAGCCGGCTGGCGCCGACTGAAGAACTGCGCTGGATTGAATATGTGCAACGCGTCCGTCATGAAGAGCGCGGTGTCGTGACCGACGCGAGTGGCGATGCAGGTGCGGCGCTCCTCGACATTGGCACACTGAACGGCGCTCGCTCGCTGGGACTCGAAGCGGGTTCGATTGCAGTGGGGCAGTTCGCCGACTTCGCGATCGTCGACCTCAATCACCTCACGATGTCAGGCTGGACGCCGGAGTCGTTCGCAGCGCACCTCGTCTTCGGCACTGGAACGAGCGCAGTGTGCGGCACGTGCGTTGGCGGGCACTGGAAGATTCGACGCGCGTGATTGCCATGTCAAACGTTCGTATCGGCATTGACCTCGGCGGTACGAAGATTGAAGGCGTTGCCATTGACGCTAGCGGAACGCCTCTGTGGCGCGAGCGCGTGGCGACGCCGAAGAACGACTACGCGGGCACGATCAATGCGATCGGCGAGCTTGTCGAGCGCGCCGAACTTGTACTCGGAGTGCGCGCTTCCATCGGCATGGGAACACCAGGTTCGGTGTCGCCTGCGACGGGGCTGCATCGAAATGCAAACTCGACGGTGCTGAATCGGCAACCGTTTGTCAGCGACGTGAGTGCGCGGCTCGCACGCGAGGTGCGATCATCGAACGACGCGAATTGCTTCGCGTTGAGCGAGGCGGTGACCGGCGCGGCACGCGGCGCGCGCGTTGTCTTCGGAGTCATCCTCGGAACCGGCGTCGGCGGTGGCGTGGTGATCGACGGCCGAGCACTCGACGGGCACAACGGCATCGCGGGAGAGTGGGGGCACAGCCCGATGCCCGGAAGCTATCGCGATGGGCGCGACGCTCGCGCCGGGCGCGCCGAGTCCCCCGCGCGGCCTTGCTTCTGTGGACTTGTCGGATGTCGCGAGCAGTTCTTATCGGGGCCAGCGGTTGAACGCGATCACGCCGAGCGGACGGGGCAACGGCTTGTGCTGGCGGACATCGCGCGGAAGTCTGCAGCAGGTGACTCCGCATGCGCGGCGACGATCGAACGGCTCATCGATGGGCTCGCCCTGTCACTGGCGGATGTCGTGAACTTGCTTGACCCCGATGCGATCGTGCTCGGTGGAGGGGTCAGCAACATTGAGGCGCTGTACGCTGTACTTCCCGGTCGCGTGGCGCAACGTGCGTTCACGGACTCATTCACGACGCCGATCTGTCGCGCAGCACACGGCGACTCGAGCGGCGTGTTCGGCGCAGCGATGTTGTGGCCGTCCACCAGTGGCGCACAGTCTGGGCCACAACTGGACCCGCATCCAGAGGAGTAACGATCGTGGCGACGGACGTCTCGCCCCTCGTGCTATTGCCGCTCGACGGGATCACTGTTGCGCCGCTTCGCATCGCGTCGAGTGACGTGACCGTCGGTCGCGGGCCGGAGTCGTCGGCACGGCTCGACGTGCCGAGCATTTCGCGTCGTCACGCGCGAATCCGATTTGCAGAAGGCATGTGGTCTGTGGAGGATCTCGGCAGTCGACATGGAACATGGGTCGATGGAGCCCGCGTCGACCCAGGTGCGATCGCGAGACTCACGGAGAACTCGATAGTCGCGTTCGGACCGTGCCGATTTCGCGTGACGACGAGCACGCCGGGGTCGAGCACGATGGTCGCGCTCTCGGCTGACGAAGCGAGCCTCGGTCGCGGTTCCACTGTGCGCCGAGTGAGCGAAGAGGAATTGAGCGCGCTCGCAAAGCGCCGACTCGATGCGCTCTTGGCGGTCTCGGAGAGTTTGCAGTCGGCAACATCGGAATCCGAAATCGCCCGCTCCGCGCTCGACGCGATGGTGCGCGGCACCGGCTTCGCTTGCGCGACGTGGGTGCGCCTGCGCGGAGACTCGCAGCTTGACGTGCTCGGCGTGATGATGGGCTCGGGGCGATCGACGAGCGAGATTCCCGTAAGTCGCACACTACTCCGAGCAGCGAGCGAGGGCGTCATCGTGCGCTTGGAAGACCAGCCATTTCTTCGCGAGGCAGAGAGCGTGGTCGCCGGGCACATTACGAACGCGTTATGCATACCGGTCATCGTCGGGCGCGAAGTGGATTCATTTCTCTATCTCGCGAGCGGTGTCGGATCTGAACCGCCCGAAGACGACGCCGCAACCTACGCGGCTGCGATGGCGCGATTCTGTGCGCTCGCGCTGTCGAGTTTGCGTCGACGGCGCCTCGAAGATCAGCAGCGCGCCCTGTATCGCGAACTCGAACAAGCGCATCTGGTGCAGACCCGCTTCATGCCCGCGGAAAAAGGCACCGTCGGACCGCTTCGCTTCACGACGCACTCGCGTCCCGGCCGCTTCGTCGCAGGCGACATCTGCGGCGTGCGCGACCTTGGGAGCAATCGCGCCTTCGCGTTCCTCGGCGACGTCTCGGGCAAGGGCATCGGGCCAGCGCTACTCATGACATCGTTGCAATCATTCCTCGATGCAGCGGCGGCC
>JAWXCC010000163.1:0-3448 GCA_034440475.1 Phycisphaerae bacterium
CCGAATACTCAGTTCGTCGCGCGGATGTTGACGGCGACGGCGTGGTCGGGCCATTTGATCTTGGCGCGGTGCTTGGAGCGTGGACGGCGCGGTAGAGCCCGGGAGCCGCGACACCGCCAGCCGCGAACAGGGCCAGCACAAAGGCCGCGAACTTCTGAATCGGGAAACTAGCGTAAAGTGCGGTTCGAGCACTCGGGACGACGAGCGATAGACAGTGACGGCACGCATGAAGTGGTCACGCGTCCGCGAGGCGATCGCGCGACGGATCGAAGCGGGCAAACAACCGGCCAACCAGCCAGACGACGATCGCCACCTCGACCGTCAGAACGACGAGCACCGCGCTCGCCATCACCCACATGTTGTTGTCACTCACCCATGCGCCGAGGCCACCCGCACCCGCTGCGAGTGCGAGCATCATGATGACCGAGAAGGTCTTGACGAGTTGCGTGATCATCTGACCGCTCACGAAGCTCATACCGACGCCAGCGCTCGGGCGAATCGGCCAGATGAGATAGATGGCGTTTTCGACTGCGGCGATGAGCAGGTTGGCAGCGAAGACGACGAGCGCCCACGCTGGCATCGCGTCGAGAGCCCACGACATGAGCCACGCGAGCCCCGCGCCGAGCGGGAGTTGAATCAGCGTCACGATCGCTGCTGGCACGACGACCTGCGCGGCTGCGACGGCGAAGGGCGAGACCGGGAGCGACTTCAAGGTGTCCATGCGATCGGTGTCGCCGCGAAAGTCGAGTCGGAGAAGCTGCGGCATGAACAGGCTGATGTAGCCGAGTAGAAAGAAGCTCACGGGTTTGAATGCGGTTGCCCATCCCGGGCCGGTTCCGGTAGTACCACCATGCAACGGGTCGGTGCCTTCGCGAAAGAGCTGCGGCACGATCATCGCCGCGATAACGATCGCGATGATCATCAGCCCGCGCGCCCCTTGGCGAATGCCGGTGATGGACTGCCGCCATGCGAGCGGTCCGACGCCGCCAAGCCGGGGGAACATGGGAAGCCTAACGAACGCGAACATCGCGCCGCGGGTCGAGGCGCTACCCGTGCGCTTGTACTGCTCGAGGCGCTCCGCAAGCTTCTTACTCGACTCCGCGCCAGCCTCGAGCCAATTCGCGTCGAGGCGAGCAGCGAGTCCGAGGAGCGCAGCGTTGATAGCAAACGCGAGAGCGCCCCAGAAGGGGAGATCTGGCCATGCGTCTCGTGCGAAAATGACGCGGGCGAATGGCACCGCGGGTGCCGAAACAATCGCACCGGCGCTCGAACTCGCGAACGTGCGCAGCATTTCGACCGGCTTTGACCCCTCGCCCAGCAGTGGGCCTGCCAAGGGCATCGTGCGACTCATCCACCACGAAACAAGCACGACGGCCGCGAAGACGCCGAGAACAATGAGTCGCCGCCACACTGCGAAGCGGCGTTTCTCGAAGACTTGCCCCAGCATCGCCACGCACAGTCCGACGAGGTGCAGAAACCAAAGCGTGAGCAGGATGCCTAACCATCCTTGCAGCCAACCATATGTAAATTGCCGCGTCCACAGCGAGAAAAACAGCGACACGAAAAGTAGCGGCACGACGCGCTGGGCGAGTTTGTAGAAGAGAAGTTGACGGCGCGTGAATGGTGCCGGGAAGAGGAGGTCGACCTCGGCTTGCAAGAACGCGAGGGCCTCTTCGCCCGGAGACCGAACGAACGAGAGAAGCAAGAGGCCCAGAATGATGAATGGACCAAACGGGGCAACGCCGTCCGCGATCTCGTTCACGACCGGGCGGCCGCGGAACGCTGCAATGATGCCAGGCACGAGCCAGACGAGAAGTCCGAACGCGCCGAACCCGCCAATCAATATTCCCTTCGGCGTGCGTAGCAAGCGGACGAGTCGACGCCAACCAGCGCGATAGCGTAGCGCGGTGAGAAGAATGAGTGGTGAAGGGAGGAGGGCCACGTTCGATCTAGAGAAGTGGCGGCGGGGGTGGGACCGCGCCTCTATCGCTGGCGGTGCCGCGAACTGCCCCAGCTGGTGCGGGGAGGCTCGCACCTTCGGTCGCTCTGAAGAACACCTCCTCGAGCGAGGCATCACTACCTCCAAACTGCGAGCGAGCCTCTTGGACCGACCCGAAGAACAGGCGCTCGCCACGGTGAAGGATGAGCAGGTGCGTGGTGAGATCTTCGACGAGCGCGAGCAGATGTGAACTGACCAAGATGCCAGCGCCTGCCGCGCTCCGCTCGCGAATCGACTCCTTCAATGTGCGGATGCCATGTGGATCAAGTCCGGTCATTGGTTCGTCGAACATAATCAGTCGCGGGTCATGCAGATACGCGCAGCAAATCGCGAGTTTCTGCCGCATGCCCCGCGAAAGTTCTTGGGTCAGGGCATCGCGCTTGGGACCGAGTTCGAAGCGTGCGACGAGGACTTCAGCCTTGTCGCCCCATGCGTCGACTTGATAGGTCGCCGCGATGAAGCGCAGGTGTTCCCACACGGTGAGCGTGTCGAAGAGTTTCGGATCGTCGGGCACGTAGGCGAGGTGACGTTTCGCAGCCACGGGTTGCGAGGTCACATCGAAGCCCCAGATGAGCAGCGAGCCGCGCGAAGGCGGAATAATGCCCGCGATCGCCCGCATCGTCGTGGTCTTACCGGCGCCATTGGGGCCAACGAGTCCGACGACCTGTCCGGCCGTGACGGTGAAGCTCAAGCCGCTGACGGCGACGACCTTGTCGTAAGTTTTCGTGTAGTCCGTGACGCTGAGGATTGGGTCAGACATGTGAGCGATGACCGGGACGGGCGGGTGGCGGCCGAGCCGAGTGCGGGGGCGAACTAGCCAGTATCGCTGCTCGTCCAGTCCGATGCGCGCCGCGCTCTTCCGCTACCGTGCCCACGTGCTTCCGTACGTTCTCGTTTGCTTCGCGCTCGCCTTCGCCGTCGCGTGTCCGCTGACCGCGTTGTTGGTGCGACTTGGCCATCGCGCCGGGGCGCTCGATTCTGCTGGCGCCGCCGGACATGCGAAGCAGCTTCGCAAGGTGCCAAACATTGGTGGCATCGCGATCTTCTGGGGAGTTGTCGGACCGATCGTCGTTGTCCTCGGTCTGCTCACGCTTGCACCCGAGTTTGTCTTCCGCATCGCACCGCCGGCAGAGCAATTCGCCGGACGATTGCACGACGCGCTGCCGACATTCGCCGCGATCGTCGTCGGAGCGTTCGTACTCCATGTACTTGGGCTGGTCGACGATCGCCGCGCGATTGGTCCTTGGCTCAAGCTGCTGGTGCAACTCACCGTTGCTGCGGTTGTGGCGACGTTTTTCGACGTGCGCTTGCTGTCGGTATTAGCGAAGTGGTACGTGTGGGGCGGTGCGGCGAGCGTCGTGATCACCGTCGTCTGGATCGTTACGGTCACGAACGCGATGAACTTCATCGACAATATGGACGGGCTCTCCGGTGGGCTCGGCATGATCG
>JAWXCC010000164.1:0-7132 GCA_034440475.1 Phycisphaerae bacterium
AAGCCAGAAGCCCCAAAGCCAGAAGCCCCTAAGCCAGAAGCCCCAAAGCCAGAAGCCCCAAAGCCGGACGCGCCCAAGCCCGACGCGTCCAAAGATGACGTCAAGATCATGAAGGACTACTGGGGCAAAACGAATCAGATCAAGTATCGCTACGAAATGCGGAAGGGCCCGGACGGCAAGTACGCCCGAAACGGTGCTGCCCAAGCGTATTACGAACACGGGGTGCTCGAGCGCGAGGGCAACTACAAGAACGGGAAGCGCGTCGGAATCTGGAAATACTACGACGACAAGGGCAACTTCCTTCGAACCGAGGACCGCGGCGACGGCGGCGCACCCGATCCGAAGCCGATCGGTTGACGCGCGACGAAATCAGGTTGAACCGGCCAGGAGCGCGAACGATTGTCCAGTCTGATGGCTAGGGCCGGTTCGTCCGAAGCGCGGCGAAGAACGCGCGGCGATAGTTTTCATCTGAGGCGATTGGCGGGAGTGCTGTTGATTCCGCGGTAGTCGTGCGTGCTGTTGGCGACGGTGGCCGAGCGATTGGTGGCGCCTGCTGCTGAAGCACGTTTCGCCGTGTGGGTGCCGCAAGCGGCGAACCCGGCTGAAGAGTTCGTTCGCTCGGTCCTTGGTAGAGGTCGATGCGTGAATTGATACGAAGGTCTGGTGCCGCGCTCATCTCTCCCTCGGCGCGCCTGACGAGTTGGCCCGGTCGGGCAGACTCGCTGGCTGGCGCGGCGGGCGGCGCCGCGTACCACGCCCGCGGCATTCCAATATGGAAGATCGCTCCCGGTGGAACCAGGATGGTCGTCCCCTTCTTATTCTTTCCGTAGGTCGAATACGGAAACGTTAGGTACAGGCCGCCGCTCCCGCGAACGAGTTGCCCTGAGTCGTCGGGAGCGCGGTAGAGCCGCTCAAAACCGATAGGGCTCGCGGCCGTATCCATTTGGGCAATTCGCGCGTTTCCCGAAAGCGGTCCGCGGTCCGCGACCGACTGCTCGATCGGCTCTAACTCTGGCGCGAGCCCAAGGATCGAGTTCCTTCGGCCATCGGGGCCAAGCCTCTGGCGCTCGATACTCTCGCGATGCTTCCGGTCAGGATCATCGATCATTCTGCCGGTTCCCGGTCGCCCGACCTGAAGCGGTGGCGCGATCTTATGGATGATCGGCTCCACAACGGGCGCCGCCGCTTGGCCAGCGGGAGCGCCGGTCGTAGCGATGGCGAACATGAGGGCGAGGGACTGCATCAAACGCACTATCGGTCGCAGCGGGCGCGGCAGTTCAATCGGGAGATCGAATGCCCGGGGCTCCAGGCGACGGGGTTCAACGCGACGAGCAGTCCTTCCACGAACTGACGGTCGTCGTCGCCGACGCCAGGCACCGTTCAACGCCGTCGCAGACGATCACAATACCTTCGAACGGACTCACCCGAACTACCACACCTGCGACCTCACCCTCAGGCGTGCCAAACACTGCGTGCGTTCCTCGGAGGGCGTCGCGCTCGGCATATGCGCTCGCGAGCGACTCGGCGTCCTCGGCGAGAGCAGCGTCGAGATCAAGTATGAGACGCTCGAGCACCGCGCATCGGTCGACCTCGATGCCCAGTAGCCGCAAGCTGGTCGCTGTCTTCGCAAGCTCACCCTCAAACGAATGCTGTCCCGCATTCAGCCCGACACCGATCAGCGCGACTTCACGCGTTCGCTCAATAAGTATGCCCGCAATCTTGCGACGCGCTACCACAACATCATTAGGCCATTTGATGCCAACGCGAACCGTTGTGTTGGATCGCGCCAACCACGCTGTTGTGCGAGCGACCGCGACTGCGCTGGCGACGGCGAGTCGTTCCGGTGATGCGTCGGGCGCGATGAATGTCACCGCCACGCCATCTTCCCCAGTGTCTACCCACCCGCGTCCGAGTCGCCCGCGACCGCCGGTTTGACGCCAGGCCGTCACGACGAGCCCGCTGTGTGACGCGAGCTCGCGCGCCGCATCTTGCGTCGACGCCGTCTCAGCCAGCACGCGGACTTCATTGAACAGTCGACAGCGGCTCACTGCGTCCGCCAGAGTCGTCGGCCAGCGTTCGGGCGGCACCACGGGACAACGCACGAGTCAGCGTACCTCGCCGAGAAGATCCATCGCCACATCAAGCGAGATCGCCGAATGGGTAATCGCGCCGCATGAAATTCGCTCGACGCCCGTCTCGGCAATCGCCCGAACGGACTCAAGCCGCACTCCACCAGAGGCCTCGAGTTCAAGCTTCGGGCGGCGGGCATCGCGCCGCCGAACCGCCTCACGCAGCGCGCCGAGTTCAAAGTTGTCGAGGAGCACGATGTCGATGACGCCTGCTTCGATGGAAAGCACGTCGTCGAGCTGTTCCAGTGTGTCGACTTCGACTTCAACGAAACGTAGATCGAAGCGGCACCGCGCAATGCGCGCTGCCGCAGCAATCGCCGGTGCGAGTTGATCGGCGGGTACAGCGCCGAGATGGTTGTCCTTCACAAGCATCGCGTCGTAGAGCCCAACGCGATGCAGCCAACCGCCACCGCACCGTACTGCGTATTTCTCAAGCTCACGCCAGCCCGGAGTGGTCTTGCGCGTGCAGCAGAGTTTCGCGCGCGTGCCAGTGACGGCGTCGACGAATTGGCGGGTGAGGGTCGCGATACCGCAGAGTCGACCGAGCGTGTTCAGCACGATCCGCTCAAGTGGGAGCATGAGCGCCAGCGGCCCGTGGAGTTCTAGGAGCACGTCGCCGCGCTGGCAGATGCTGCCGTCGTGAGCCCGAAGCATGCAGATGAGATCACTCGTGCGCGACGTGAGTACTCGTTCGACGACGGGGAGCCCAGCGATAATGCCGTCTGACCGCGCCACGATCGCGGCCCGAACGGTCACGTCGGGCGACACCAGGCTCGACGTCGTCACGTCACCGACGTCGCCGAGATCTTCCTCGAAAGCGAGCGCAAGTAATGTGTCGAGACGTTCCTCGTCGACGAGTGTCGTAAACAGTTCCGGCAACGCCAGCGTGTTGAGATCGGGGCGCATCGGAAGAGTTGTTAGCGCGGGGACGCCAGTAGATCTCGTAGTTGGCCTGCTAGTTCCGAGCCAACGGCTTTGTCGAGTTTGCCGCCTTTCCAGCGCAGATCAAGACCAGTGCTCCCCAGCTTCGGTATCACGTGAAAGTGAACATGCATGACGATCTGGTGCGCGTCGTTGCCGTTGTTTTGCAAGACGTTGTACGCCGTCGCCCCGGTGGCCGTCATCACAGCGCGACAGATTCGGGGCAACACGCGGCCAATCGCAGCAGCGCTTTCGTCAGACAACTCGTGGAGGTGCGCCTTCGCCTCTTTCGGAATCACCAGCGTGTGGCCGGTGCTGAGCGGCCCGATGTCGAGAAACGCAAGGACGTGCTCGTCTTCGTAGACGCGGTGGCAGGGAATCTCGCCGACGAGGATTTTCGCGAAGATCGTCATAGTTGTTCTTACGGAAATACACCGCGCAAGTCGTACACACGTCCAAGTCGCTCGCACGACGCACACAGCGCCGCGCTGCGCCAATCGCACTCGTAGCGAATGCGAGCTAACTTCACGCGCCGCGCAGCGAGCGTCATGGCGCGGCGGAGTTCTTCATCGACCTCTTCGCCCGACCAAGTCGTCGAGAGACGGTTCTGTACCCATTCGAGATAGCTTGCGACGACGCCACCCGCGCCACACAGCACACTCGGAAGTATTTCAATCCCGCGGGCGAGCAGCACGTCGGCGCCATCCGGGGTGACGGGAATGTGACCACCTTCAACGACGACGCGAGCGCTGACGCGCGCCGCACGATCGCCGTCGATAAGTCCATCCGATGCGGCTGCGACCAGAACGTCGGCATTGACCGTCCAGACATCGCGCTCCGGCACGCTCGTCGCCGCAGGAAAACCCTCAATGCCACCCTTCCGCGTCACGTACTCTTGGAGCAGGAACGGATCAATACCCGTTTCGTTCCAAATCGCGCCGGTGTGATCGAGCGCCGCGACTAACGTCATGCCGCGCTCTGAGAGCTTCCGCGCCGCCCACGCGCCAACGGTGCCGAAACCGATCGACACGAATCGACCACCGTTGAACTCGACGCCGACCTCGGGAAGCATTTCAGCGAGTACGTCGACTAAACCTTGCCCGACCGCGCGGTCGCGTCCGAACGAGCCGCCCATTTCGACCGGCTTGCCGGTGACGGCGCGAATCATCTCTTGACGGCGAACATCGGCGGTCGTCTGCACCAGCGTGTCGGCGAACCACGCCATCGTGCGACCGTCGGTACCGACATCGGGTTCGACGACGTCGTAGTCTGGGCCGACGTAGTGCGACAACGAGCTCGCGAATCGCCGGGTGAGCCGCATCAACTCGCCTTGGCTCATCTCACCGACGTTGCATTTCACGCCGCCCATCGCTCCGCCAAAGGGCAGCCGCAAGAGCGAGCACTTCAACGTCGTCAAGACCGCGAGCGCCTTCGTTTCATCGAGCGAGACCCGCGGATGAAATCGCAGCCCACCCTTGAACGGGCCGAGCGCGTTGTTGTGCTGGACGCGATAGCCCTTGAAAAGCCGATGGTGTCCGTTGTCCATCAGGACGGGGAAATGCACCATGATCTCGCTCTTCGGCTGTGCGAGGATCAGTTTCTGATGATGCTTCATCCCGACCGCGCCGGAGGCGTCGAGGAGCTGCTCCAGCAAATGGTGAAACGGATTGCGCGAATCGCGCACGATCCCGAGCTCTTCGAGGATTCGTTCGGACTCGGGCTGGTGCGATGGCCGGACGCTGGCGTCGGTCATGGGCGTGGATCATACGGGTCGCCGGCTCGCGCGGTAACCGAACGCTGCGGCAACCTTCCATTACGATCGACTTCATGAACGAGCGCGAGCCGCGCTCTCCGCAGAGCATGCTCAACGTGTTCGAATTCGAGGAAGCGGCCGCGAAAGCGCTCGATCCTCTCGCGTGGGATTACTACCGGTCCGGCGCCTGGGGCGAGTGGACGGTGAAGGCCAATCGTGACGCGTGGGAGCGACTTCGCATCTGGCACCGCGTCATGGTGGACGTCTCGCGCCGCGACACCTCGCGCAAACTCGTCGGCTCGACGCTTCCGTTTCCATTGCTACTCGCCCCGACCGCCTTGCATCGATTGGCTCATCCCGAGGGAGAAGTTGCGACCGCCCGCGCTGCGTCAGCGCTCGGCGTTCCCATGATTCTCTCGAGCCTTTCGAGCGTGGCGATTGAAGAGGTCTGCCAAGCGACCACGGCACCCGTTTGGATGCAGCTCTACGTCAGCAAGGATCGCGACTTCACCCTGAGCCTTGCCGAGCGGGCTCGAGCTGCTGGCTGCCGCGCAATAGTTCTCACGGTGGACACGCCCGTCTGGGGTACGCGCGAGCGCGACGTGCGGAACGGTTGGAAATTGCCAGCAGGCGTCGAAGTAGTCAATCTCATTCGGCCGAACCAAACGGGGCCGAGCGGACACGAGGGTGCTGGCATCGGCGCGGCGTTAGGTTGGACAATCGACGCTTCACTCTCGTGGCGCGATCTCACGTGGCTCGTCGACCGCGTGAGGCTGCCGATCTTGGTCAAGGGTGTGTGTCGCGGCGACGACGCGCTGCGCTCGCTCGATTGCGGAGCCCGCGGCGTCATCGTAAGTAATCACGGCGGGCGTCAGCTTGACGGCGCCCCGCCTACAGCGGAGAGCTTGCCGGAAGTCGTCCGCGCGATTGATCGGCGCGTGCCCGTTCTCGTCGACGGTGGCATTCGTCGCGGCACTGACATTCTGCGTGCCATCGCGCTCGGCGCCGACGCAGTCGCAATCGGACGACCGGTGCTCTGGGGTCTCGGCGCCGCAGGAAGCGCTGGCGTCGAGCGCGTCTTACAAATCTTGAAAGACGAATTCGATCTCGCGATGGCGCTCGCCGGCTGTCGAACCTTGTCCGAGATCACGCGCGATCTCGTGCGGTAGCGGCCGTCATTTCGCCACATCGCGCACGAACGTCACCTTGCCCCAGCGGTCCGGCACATGCATGTCGACGACCCACTGCGGCGACCACACCCAGTTGCCCTCGCTTTCGCCCTTCTTCTTCTCGTAACGCTTCAGCGGTGATTGCGTAATCGCGTTGTTGTCGGGCAGCGGTACGGGTGAACGATTCTTCGGACCGACGCGCGCGCCTTTTTCGTCGAGCTCTTCAAAGTTGTGTTTCCACTGCACACGCGAGAAGTTAATGCGCCACATCTCGCCGTCCTTCGGCGCAGCACCGTTTCGCTGACGCTCTTCCACGACCGGTGGCAGCGGTTTGTCATCAGTTTTCTGGTCACCCTTCGACGGCGCGATCAGCGACGCCCACGGAATCGCCCACTCGAGCGTCCAGCCCTTGTCGTCGTCGCGCGGGTCGTTCACGCTGCCCTGCACGGCGATCTTCGTGACGAGTCGCACACAGTCCCACGTATGCACCGCCGGACCGCCATCGCGATACGTGCGCGGCAGGAACAGATCGAAGATCGTCCCGAGACAGTTCGTCTCGAGCTCGTAGTAGGCGCGACCATCGCCATCGGGATCGATGAATATCTCAAAGTCGTTGTCGTGGAAGACGATTTCGTCGTGCGCCCGCAGCGTCGCCCACACGTCGGGCTCTTCCAACTCAGCGGCGACATAGAGATAACGCTCGTCCCACAGCATCTTCGCCCGCGTGCGGTAGCGCGGTGTTGGTTTCGCTGGACCTTCGATATCAACGAAATCAGCGGTCCAGGGCACGAGGTTCCATGCCGCATCGTCGAGCTTGCCGTCGAGTATGAGGGGCGACGAGGCGAACAGCGCGCGATAAGTGTTTGGCGGCGCGCTAGGCGGCGGCATGGCTGGCGCTGGCGGCGAAGATGGCGAACCAGACGAAGAATCCTGCGCGAGAAGCGCGGCGACGAGAATCGCGAGCATGACATCATGCTACAGGCACCGTGCGCGGCGTAGCAGTTTCGGGCGTCGCGAGACCAGAGCGCCGCCGACGTCACGATCGACTGCCACGTGGATGCGCGCGATCTCGCCGTTGTGCTGCAAGAATGGGGGCCCACCGCCGATGCCGCTGTGCCTCGCGCCGACCTCGATGGTGATGGCGTCATAGGACCAGCGGA
>JAWXCC010000165.1:0-21647 GCA_034440475.1 Phycisphaerae bacterium
GCGAGGCGATCGCCTCGCCAAGGAGACCGGATGCTCCGAACTCCAAGCGCGATGGCTCTTGGGGAGGCGCGACCGTCGCCAAACCCATGAGCGGTGCCTCATCCATCGAGATCGCGTGTCGTTTCCGTCGCCGCATCTCATCGCGGAGGCGGTTCATCGCGATGCGGAAGATCCAACTCTCGAAACGCCCCAACTCCTGGTATTCGGCGAGCTTCGCGGCAATCGTGCAGAAGGTGGACTGCGTGATCTCCTCAGCGAGATCCGCGTCGCCGCATTGTGATCGAATCAGGCCGAACACGCGCGAGGTGTACGCTTCGAGCAAGCCGCGCCAAGCGCTCTGGTCGCCGCGTGCGGCGCGCGACAAGATTTCCGCGATTTCGGTCCGCGAACGATCGTCGGCAGGCTGACGTGGAGAACTTTCCGCCAAGGGCGGGGAGTGTAGAGAAAGCGGTCTTGCTGGCGGTGCCATCACGATTGACGGATCGGCGAACGCATGGCGCGGTCCCGCAATCCCAGGACTTTGCCAAAACTTGTTCCGACTTGGGCCGACTCGGGTGGGGCTAGGAGAAACGAGCGAATTCCTCGTTGTGCCATATCGACCTAATACGGGATGCCACCCACGTCGTCGTCATCATCGCCGCGCGGCGGTCGTCCCATCGCGTTGTGACCCCCGCCCGTACTCCCGCCACCGGATGCGCTGCCACCCGATGCTCCACCGGAAGCCGTACCCGTCGAGAGCGCTACGAGTTTCGTGGCCCTCACCGGACCGCCGCGAGTCTCAGGCGGAGTCGCGTACGAAATACTCCGGAACGACGTGCTTGTGGAATCCCAAGTCATCTCGACTGTGCCGGTCGGACCATTCCGCTGCTTCGCCAGAATCAACTCTGCAATCCCGACCTTGTCGCGGTTCGCTTCGGCCCACTCTGGGTCAGAACGATGGAAGTACTCCTCACGGTGAAGCATCGCGATGACATCCGCGTCCTGTTCGATCGAACCCGACTCGCGCAAGTCGCTCATCCGCGGCCGGTGACCTTCACGCTGCTCTGCCGCACGATTGAGTTGGCTCAGGCAGATGACAGGGACATTCAACTCGCGGGCCATCGCCTTGATGCCGCGGCTAATCTCGCTGACTTCGAGTTGCCGGCTCTCGACTCGGGTTCCCGCACTCATGAGCTGGAGGTAGTCGATGACAACTGCCTCAATTCCGAAGCGGTCGCGCATTCGACGAGCCTTCGACCGCATTCCCAGCAGTGTGAGCCCGGGGGAGTCATCGATGTAGATCTTCGCCTGCGCGAGGTCGCCCGCCGCCGCGATGAGCCGGCGGTAGTCATCCTGCTTCAGCATGTTCCGCCGAAGACGCTGGCTGTCGATCTGTCCACGCCCACAGAGCATGCGCTGCACGAGTTGCTGTTTACCCATCTCGAGGCTAAACATCGCGGCAGGGTGGCCCGCGAGCGCCATGTTCTCAAGGAAATTCAGAGCGAGTGCCGTCTTCCCCATCGAAGGTCTGGCTGCGAGAATCGTCACTTCGCCAGGCTGAAAACCGCTCGTCATTTCATCAAGGTCTGTGAAGCCGCTCGTTAGGCCGGTCAGATGGCGGCCTTCGTTCTGCTCGAGCAGGCGCATCGTCTCGTTGATGAGGTCACGCAGTTCGCTCGCACCCTCGGTGTCACGCTGCTGCGCGATATGAAAGATCTTCTGCTCAGCTCGCTCCAGCAGCTCTTGGGCCGGATCGCGCGAAGTATGGGCGTCGTGAAGAATCTCGCCCGCCGCACCGATGAGATCACGAACCGTAGCCTTCTCGCGCACAAGTCGCGCGTAGTGTGTCGCGGCCGATGCGCCCGGCACTCCCTCAGCTAACGAAACGAGATAGTTCAACCCACCAACCGCGTCGAGAAGTCCCTTATCGATCAGCGCCTGGTTCAGCGTGATGAGGTCGAGGCCGCCACTCTTGTCGTAGAGTTCGACCATCGCGTCGTAGATCGCTGTGTGCGCCGGACGATAGAAGTCGCCTCCCGAACGCACGATCGCGACAACGTCACCAACAATCTTCGAATCCCAGAGCATCGATCCCAGCAAGCTCATCTCCGCCTCGATCGCGTGCGGCGGCAAAGCCTCGAAAAGCTTTGCTACGTCGGCGAATCCACGAGGTGTCTGACGGTCGCGCCGCGAACGGCGTTGTCCCGCAGCGTCGCTCTCGTTCGATCCACGAGCGGAATTGATCGCGTTCTCATCCATCCAGTCTCGCCTCTCCAATCTGATCCACCAGGACAAGTCCGGTCGAAGCCAAACAACAACAAGTGTGCATGACAACTCGCTCGTTTCGCTCGCCGTCCCAGTCTACGGGCGCGGGGCAAGCCCGCGTGATCCACCGGTCATCCAGTTCTGATCACGATCAGGTTTTCAACAGGCATCAAACGCAGCTTCTCGTAGTCGGCAACGATGCGAGGCAGCGTCAACGCTCACTCGTCGTCGTCACCCTGATGCGCCCGCGCCGTGACCACCTCGCCATCGAGGCGCTGCTTCATCAGACGTCCAACCTTGAACTTCACCGTTCGCCGCGGCGGAACCGAGACCGGCTGCAGCGTCTTTGGATTCTGCGCAACCCTCGCCGCGCGCTCCTTCGGTTCAAACACACCGAAGTCACGGAACTCAAGTCGATTTCCGCGGCTGAGTTCTTCGATGACGAAACCAAGGAAGGTCTGCAAAACCTTCTTCACCTCGCTGCGACGGAGCTGGGTCGCTTCGGAGATTCGGTCGATGAGCTCTTTTTTGGTCGTCGTCGCCATCGCGGAGAACCCCACAGCAGAGCGGTGAATGGAGGAGACGTGCCAGCGACCACATGCAACGCGTTCGCGTGTCCTCACTGCCCGGCCAGTATCGGGGCCGTCGATGCGCCAGTCAAGAACGAAACGAAACAACTCTGGGTCCTGCAAGCGCTTGCCGCTTCGCACGATCAGGGACCGAACAACTGAACAGCGCGGAGGGTTCGGCGATACTCCGGTTGCGATTGGCCATTGAGGACAAGCTGCCGGTCGAACACGGAAAGCTCGAACCACACCTGTTCGACAGTGGCAGCGGGCGGCGAGCCCAAGCGTCCGTCGTTCCGTCCAAACTCGGTTCCGACAAGGAAATTCACACCTGTTGCTTCACCGCGCGCCTCTGCGAGCGCAAGCAAGTTCGGGGACGGGAGCGCGATATCACTCGAAACGGACGGCGCGTCGCGCGGCGGCGACGGCTGGCGTGCAGGCGGCGCGGTGACGCAGCCACTCGCACACGCGATGACAGCAACCGCGCAGGTGATTCCGCCTCTTTGCAACAACAACGCCATCCGAAGCACTCCACTCGCGTCCGCAGTCAGCGACGCCGAGCCAAGTGTGTCGCGATGTACGCTCGTTGCAATGGGAATCTGCTAGACCTGCCCGATCGGCAATCCGCTGTCGAGTTCCCGGATCCTCTTGACGATCGTTGAGCTACCCAGTCCAGGCCGATTTGCGAGAAGCCGCATTTCGATGCCGAGTTCTTGGACTAGGGGATACTCGTTCACTTCTTCAGGCCGATAGTCGCCGCCCTTGACATAGATGTCGGGACGCACGGCGCGAATGAGCGCGTCGGCGGTCGGCTCAGTGAACACAACGAGATAGTCGACGCAGCGGAGTTCTCCGAGAATCTCCAAGCGCTCGGTCTGCGTGAAAATCGGACGTCCAGCGCCCTTCTGTCGGCGAACCTCCTCGTCCGCATTCAGACCGACGACGAGCACGTCTCCTTGCTCTCGAGCGTCGCGAAGATACGCGACGTGCCCGGCATGGATCACATCGAAGCATCCGTTCGTGAGTACGACGCGATGCCCAGCGCCGCGATGAACCGCGAGCTCGACAAGGAGGTCTGGAAGCGATCGAGCCGTTCCGCTCGTGCGTCCCGCAAGGCCGAGTACCGCTTGACGCACCTGCGCCAGCGGAATGGCTTGAGCACCGAACACCTCAACCTCAAGTCCAGCCGCTGCGTTCGCAAATCCAACTGCGTCCGGCCAAGGAAATCGGTTCGCGATCGCCGCTGCGAGCGCGGCAAGCACCATGTCGCCAGCGCCCGTGACGTCGTAGACGGTCCGCGCCACAGTGGACACATGCAGCGGCGCACCGTTCTTTTCGAGCAAAATTGCTCCGTGACGATCGAGGGTGATCACCACCGCGTCGAGATGCACATCACTGAGTAGCCGCGCTGCCAATCGCGCGTTGTGCGCCACACTCGCATCGAGTGGAGTCGCCATTCCAGTCGCGAGTTCCGCCTCGCTTCGGTTCGGCGTGATCGCCGTCGCGCCGCGGTATCGAGAGTAGTCCTCAATCGCGGCAGGATCGACGAGCACCGGTTTGCCGAGTCGACGGGCCTCAGCGATCGCCGCTTGGCAGAGTTGGGACGAGCACACGCCTTTGTCGTAATCCTCGATACACACGACGTCGACCGACGCTATCGCGCCGAGCATCGCGCCGAGGAGGCGCTCGGACACTGCTCGACCGAGTGGTTCACGACTCTCAAAGTCAAGCCGAAACATCTTCTGCGGATGCCGATGCTGCGCTAGGCCGATGAGACTTCGCTTCACTGTCGTCGGTCGCGAGGGATCGACGATCAAGCCCTCAATCGAACAACCCAAGTCATGCAGCTTCCTCCGAAGCGACTCGCCCTCTGGGTCGCCACCAACGACACCGATACACGTGACCTCGGCCTCCAGCGCGCGAAGACACACTGCCACGTTGCTCGCGCCGCCTGGCGTCTCCTTGATGTCGCGCGGGTCGCCCGCCATGAGCACCGGCACCGGCGCATCGGGCGACAGTCGCTCCGCCGCACCGAACACTTGCTGGTCGAGCATGAAATCGCCGATGACCATCGCCTTCAGCGGCTTCCACGCCGCGAGGCGCGCAAGGATTCCGTCGTGTAACGCGGCGAGTGGCGCCGACGATGGGGTCGTGGAAGAAGTGTGCGGCACGAGCGGAGTCTACCGCCGCATGCGCGCAGACCTCGCAATCAGTTCGGCGAACTCCGTTTCGCCCGCCGTGAACTCAATCGCAAGGTCAGGAACGACGACGGGTGGAAATTCGACAGGAACAAGCGGGCGGATCTTCGTCCAGTCTTTGCGTGTCACCGCGACCGCATCGAGCTTCGCGGCGCTCACCATGCCACGCCACTTCCTGAGATCCTTTTCTGTGTACGTCGCGTGGTCTCCCACAACGATCTCGGTGATATGCGAAGCGCCCGCAGTTTCATACGCAATTCGCACGGAGCGCGGATTGCCGACACCGAACGCTCCGAGCAGCCGCTTTCCGCGCAACCAGTCGGTGCCGAGTCGCTGCACTCCTCCGTTTGAATGCAGATCGATGCCGCGCCACACATGTTTACACCACGCGATCGGCGCACGGCCGTGCAACGAGCGAATCTGCTGATCGAGCTTCGCGGCTTGGCTTATGTCGAGGTGGTCGACGTGCGTCACGATCACAGCATCAGCTCGACGAAGGCTCGACGCCGCTTCGCGCAGCCAACCGCTTGGGAGAAGCGGGCCTTCGAGTCCGGGTCGCGCTGCATCGACGAGCACGACATCAAGATCACGCGCGAGTTGACGATGTTGAAATCCGTCATCGAGTATCACGCAGTCGATCGCATTGGGGTGCTTCGAGAGAAACTGCGAGACCGCGTCGAATCGCTTGGGGTGGGCAATCACCGGCAGGCGCGGCGCGACGAGCTCGTACTCGCGCTCTTCATCGCCACGCTCACCGACGGCCGCGCGATAGCCGCGCATCGCAATGCCGGGGCGCTTTCCGCACTCGATGAGTCGCAACGCTACCCACGCCACGAGCGGCGTCTTTCCCGTGCCGCCGACCGTGATGTTCCCGATGGAGATCACCGGCACCGGCAGCTGATGCACGCCGCGACCACGGTCGAAGCTCGCGTTCCTCATCGCGACGATCGCCGCGTACACCCACGACGCGGGCCGCGCCACGAGCGAAGCGACGGGTCCAAGCGGTCCGGTCTCGGTCACTCCCGTCGCTCCATCCGCCGGTGTCGTGCCTCGTCCACTGCCTTCGTCAATTCGTCAACGCCTCCGCGGCGCATCGCACGCGACTCATTCATGTGAAGTCGGAGACTCAGGAGTGCATCGACGATCGCCGCGATCATCATCACGAGGAGCGCAACGCCACCCACCCCCCAGGCGATCGCGTACGGAATCGGTGTCTGATCCGGGTCCACCAAACCGAATCCGATCGTCGCGCTGCAGACGCCAATACTTGCGACAACGAGCGAAGCGCGGCGAAGTCGACGGCGCGCTGTGGGAACGCCCGGTGCGCCAAGCTGCGGCCAATACCAAGCGATAGCGAGCAAGAGAGCGGCGCCGACTATTCCAGCGAGGATTGGATCGAGATGGGTCGCCGCGATCATCATGGGTGAGGCTCGCGGCGCGCGACACCTAACGATTCAAGGAGCGGAACGACGCGAGTCATCGGGAGTCCCATGACGCTGGTCGGATCGCCGTCGCAGGACACGGGCCAGCCAGCGGCGACTCGTTCGGAGTAGTTATATCCGCCAGCCTTGCCGCGCCATGCGCCGGTTGCGACGTATGCGTCGATCGCTGCATCATCGATCGCCCCGAGCGCGACACGCGCAACGTCGACGAACATGTGCCGCCGCCCGTCAACGTCAACTGCGGTCACACCGGTAACCGTCCGATGTACCCGCCCCCGCAACGACACCAGCATCTCGCGAGCGTCGCGTTCGTTCTGCGGCTTGCCCAGCACTGCGTCGTCACACACGCACATCGTGTCCGCGGCGAGCACGACTGCACCAGCTAGGGGACGTTGTTGCATCACCCGAGATGCCTTGAACCACGAGAGGCTGACGACAAACGCTTCAGGACGCACGCGCTGGTACACGAGATCGCCATCATCAAGATCACTCTCGCACACCCGCGCATCGAATCCGGCGGACTTCAAGAGCTCGCTTCGCCGCGGCGACGCGCTGGCAAGAATGAGGCGAGGAGTCATCGGTCGCCCGCCAATCCAGCGCGGTGCAAGCCTTGATCAATCGCCCGAGTGACGTCGTCGACAGCGATCCCCCGCATGAGGCGATCTCCAAGTCGAGGATCCCGATACCGCGCCGTCGCGCGACGCGCCTCCTCGGAGCGGAGCACGCAGCCATCACGCTGATATGGACCAACTGCCGCAGGATCAGTCGGACCGAACAGCGCAATGAGTGGGCGCATGAAACCGACCGCCATGTGCAGCGGCGCGGAGTCGTTTGCAATCACGAGGTCGGCGGCCGCAATGATCGCCATGCTCTGCCCCACCGTCGTCGCACCTGCGAGATCGACGACCCGCTCGCGCGCCGCCCCAGCGGGCAGCGCTTGCGCCACCTGTTCGCGCTCGCTTGGGCTTCCAAGGCACACGATCTGCGCGAATCCACGGTTGAGTATCGCGGGTGCCAGCGCCCGCCAGCGCTCAGACGGCCAAGCTTTGGAGGTCCAACGAGATGTTGGTGCGAACACCGCATAGCTTCCAATCGCGCGGCGTTCACGCTCGTTCGCCCACCAAGCGCGGTCGGCCTCGGCGACAAACAAACGCAGGTCGGCGATCGGGGGAATACCGCTCGCGGCGAGCAGACCGAGCATTCGATCAACCGCGTGCGGAGCCTCGACGCGCCGTCGCTCATTCACGCCTAACCATCCGAATTCGCGAGCGTCGGCGTAGCCGATGCGCCGTCGAGCGCCGGTGGTCAACGCCATCAGCGCGCTCCGTCCGAGTCCCTGCGCATCGACTACGAGGTCAAAATGCCCTCGTAGTCCCACGAGCCAGCGCGTCGCCGCTAAGGCGTTTGCCGGAAGCCACCAGCGCCGCCAACGAGCACGAGGGAATGTGATGAGCGCATCGATCGCCGGATGCGACGCGATTGCATCCGCAAACGTGTCCTGCACGAGCCACGAGAGTCGCGCATTGGGAAAAGCAGCACGGAGCGACACCGCCAGAGGCACTGACCGGCACACGTCACCGAGTGCGCTCGGTCGGATAATGAGTACGGATCGGGCAGGCTGGTCGGTCACAGTCGCGGCGTCGGGCAGTAAATCGACGCGAGGGCGAGTATACGAATCGCTTCGCATCCGGTGGACGCAAGTCAACGTAAGGACTACGAGTCCGCAGCTCAGCGCGAGCATGCGCGAAACCTTGCGGTTGTCGATCGCGCAGTTGACACGGTCCGCAGGGTGCAGAACACTCCGCCCCCCAACGACCCAGCCCCAGCTCGTGCCTCAAGGCACCAACCGCTCGTCCCGATGAAGGCAACCAACGACGTGGGAAGTCCGCCGCAGACGAATCCAGAGCCGATCGGACTTGCCCGAGATGGCGACGAGCCAGCGGTGGCGTCGCCAGGCGGAAGCCGGAATCAGGGCAGTTCCCGCGCCGACAACGCCAACCACGAATCTCCGCCGGTCGCGCCGATCTCCGACCGTTCCCGCGCCGGGAATCCCAGCGATAGCAGCCGCAGCGGGTCGGGTTTCGACACCATTCTCGGCAAGCTCGTTGTGGATCGGGGCCTCTTGACCCGCGAAGAACTCGACGAGTGTGCGAACGTCATCCGGGCGGGGAGTCAGTTGGCTGGCGAGGGCAGGGACGCTGTGTCGATCCCGCGAACTCTCGAAGATCTGCTCGTCGAACGTGAGTTCCTCACGCGTCGGCAGTTGCAGCGACTGAAGACCGACTCCGAAGCTGACCGCTCCAGTCAGCGCATCCCGGGCTACAAGATCATCAAGAAACTTGGCTCCGGAGCGATGGCTGCGGTGTTCCTCGGTCGCCAACTCAGCCTCGATCGACTTGTCGCGATCAAGCTTCTTCCCAAAAAGTTCTCGAGCGACCCGAAGTTCATAGAGCGTTTTTACAAAGAAGGCCGCGCTGCGGCGCGACTCAACGATCCGAACATCGTTCAGGCATACGACGTCGGACAAGCAGGTGAACACCACTACTTTGTTATGGAGTACGTCGACGGCGAGACGGTGTATGACCGCATCGTCGCGAAGCGTCGCTTCAGCGAAAAAGAGGCGATCGCGATGGTCCGCCAAGTCGCGTCGGCGCTGAAGCATGCTCACGACCAAGGCTTCATTCACCGCGATATCAAGCCAAAGAACATCATGTTGTCGAAGAGCGGCGCGGTAAAACTCGCCGATCTTGGTCTCGCTCGCGCGATGAGCGACAAGGACGCAGCCGAGGCCGAGAGCGGTCGCGCCTTTGGCACTCCCTACTACATCAGTCCAGAACAGATTCGCGGCGAGAAGTCGATCGGACCTCCGTCAGACATTTATGGCCTCGGTGCCACGTTTTTTCACATGGTCACGGGGCGCGTTCCGTTCGAGGGCAAGACTCCGTCGGAAGTCATGCACCGGCACTTGAAGACGCCCGTCACGCCGCCGGATCACCTCAACCCCGAGATCAGTGGCGATACGGCTCAGGTCATCGAAATGATGCTCCAGAAGGACCCGCGCGAGCGCTACCAGAGCGCGCGGGATCTCATCCACGACCTCGACCTCATTGCTCGCGGCGATCACCCCGATCACGCCCGGCCGCACGTTGATCTGTCGGTGGTCGCGAAGTCAGCCCAGTCGGTCGCCGTGACTGGGCCGCTGCCACGATCGCCTCACTCGAGCCGCGGAATGTCGGTGACCGCCATGGTCATCATCGCGTTGAGCGCGATCTTGAATCTCGTGTTGCTCGCGATCGTGCTGAGCCGGCACTGACAGCAGGCACTCACAGAAATTGTTGCACGCCGCGCGCTGACGTCGCGAGGCGAAATGCGTCAGCGAACTTCGGCGATCAACTCGACTTCAACCGACGCCCCGAGCGGCAGCGCGATCGAGCCAACTGCCGCGCGGGCGTGACGCCCCTTCTCACCAAATACCTGCTGAAACAACTCGCTCGCGCCGTTCGCGACCTTGGGCTGATCCGTGAACCCGAGGTCGCTGCACACGAAAACACCCAGGCGCACGATGCGCTCGACTCGGTCAAGGTCGCCGCCGAGTTGGTCGGCGAGAATCGCGAGCGCGTTCAGCCCGCATTGCCGCGCCGCGGCGTTCGCGGCATCGAGCGACGTGCGGCTGGGCACTGGACCAGTCGCGAGGAGCTGACCCGACGCCATCGGTAACTGTCCGCTGACGAAGATGAGGTTTCCCGTGCGAACCGCTGGCACGTACGCCGCGACGGGCTTCGGTGCGACGGGCAGGGTGATTGAGAGTTCAGCGAGGCGGGCGGCGATTTGGGTCATGGTCGAGTCGATGGTGGCTGAAATGCGAGGACGTTGTTCCGGTGGAAAGGTAGCAGGACTGATTTGTCACAATTTGAATCTTCCGTGCAACTTGACACTTCCGAATCGCGGATTAACCTGTGCGAAGTTCTCTTGGCAGTTGCGACCATATCCGAGGCCTCTACGAATTTTGATGCGTAGACGGCCCTCAACCTGCACTCATAGTCGGTAACCCCGACCTCTCATCCGTCGCAACGGCCGACAACCTGAAGTGTGTTTCGTCAGTCGTCCGGAAGTTGGTACCCCACGCTTGAGCCCAGTTCCGCAGCAGTTCTGAACCAGTGCGGACCGGGAACGAGTGATTGGGGAAACAGGAGTTTTCGACGGCCTTGAGGGACTGAGCGACGCCGGATCAATCCATCGATCCACCTCGCCAGAGCGTCAGAACCAGAAGTCGTGCATGTGTAGGGTTGTCTGCAAAGACGCTTACCGAGTCCCACTTCGTCTCTGACCACGCCGCACACGCCCGCATCGATCAAGTCTCGGGTTCGCAGACAACGCACGCGCCGCGTCTCCGCACACGGGAATAGATCAAACGGGCTGACCGGCAAAAGCCGCCGAAGCGCTTGACCTACTTCAAACCTCGCCCTTGCGACCTAGTCGCCAGAGCGAATGCCGAACGGCTTGACCCGTCGTGAGTCCTCGCTCCGAGGCTCGTCCTGCTTGCGCCTGTTCCGAACGTCTGCTGCTCCGAACGACCCATCTGGCTCTTTCGAGCGGGTCCTAGGAAAGGCTTCGCCAGACAAGTCCAGCGACACGACGCGTAGACAAGCACGCTCGCCCTTCCCTCCTCTTAATTGCCTTTTGGCCTATGCCGCTCTGGCTGGGCCTTTTGAGTCGTCTTCCGCCTAGCGGCGGTCGCCGAGCTTCCTTATTTGTCCCGCATATTGCGGGCATCCGTTTCTCCCCACCCCGGACTCCCCTTTTGAAAGAAGGAGACCAGAATGAGTAAGTCAGGTTTTGCTCGGTTAGGTCGTAGAGGATTCACGCTCGTCGAACTGCTGGTGGTGATCGCGATCATCGCGCTCCTCATTGGCCTGTTGCTCCCGGCCCTCGCCAAGGCGCAGCAGAACGCTCGCTCCATTAAGGACGCGAACAACATCACGCAGATGCACAAGTCGATGCTCACCTTCGCTCAGAACGAGCAGGGTGGCCGTCTTCCGACTCCAGGTTGGATCGATCGTCTTCCGATCAACCTCGGTGCTGGCGGTACGAAGAACGTCCCAGGGCAAGGTCAGGAAGATCAGACCCAGAACAGAACATCGCGCATGTACTCGGCGATGCTCGCGCAACAGTACTTCAACCCCGACATCCTGATCGGGCCCACGGAAGTCAACGGCGTCGTGCAAGAGAAGAAGGACTACAACTACAAGGCGTACGACCCGACCCTTGACAACTACTGGGATGACACGTTCGCGGCTGACATCCAGAAGTCGGCAACGAGCGGCGTGTGCAACACGTCCTACGCGCACCTCGCCCTCTGCGGCGAGCGCAAGAAGACGAACTGGCGCAACAACACCGACAGCACCAAGCCGCTGCTCGGTACCCGCGGAACCTTCAAGGGTCAGGAAACCGGCCCGAGCTACAAGGAGAGCCACACGCTTCAACTCCACGGCTCGGACAGCCAGTGGCAGGGCAACGTGACGTACGCCGACAACCACACGGAGATCCTGAAGACCTTCTGGCCTAACAACGTCGCGTGGGAATGCGGCGCGATCAATCTCAGCAAGGACAACATCTACGCCGCGGACTTCGCGCAGAGCGGCTGCACGCCGGTCGCGGGCAAGCCCGAAGGTTCAGGTGACACCTGGCTGTGCATCACGATCGGCACGCCGGCTGGCCCGAACTTTTTCTTGGTCGAAGCAGGGGAGTTGCTGACCAGCGGCGCTCCTTCGAGCTGATCAGTTGGCACCGCGCTCTGCACGAGACATGCAGCCCGCGAGGTTCAGACACCCTCCGTCTGCCGGAAACGGCAGCCGGAGGATTTCGCGGACGACTCCGCGAGTCGAATCGATCTCGGCAACGACATTCGTCAGTGCGCTTCGTTCTCGCTTTCTGTCGGGTCACACTGTGCGACCCGCCCACCAACGGTCCTAAGTTGCTCTCACCCGAGAGAACTCACTCAGGAGGTTCCAAAGTCCCATGAACTGCATGCATCCCCGTAAGTCCAGCCTTGCCCGCAAGAGCGGCTTTACGCTCGTCGAGTTGCTCGTCGTGATGGCCATCATCGCGCTCCTGCTCGGCCTCCTCCTCCCCGCCCTCGCGAAGGCTCGCGCCGCCGCTCGCCAAGTGAAGGACGGCACCCAAATCACGCAGATCCACAAGGCGTGGCTGATCTGGTGCCGCGAGTTCAACGGTATTTTCCCGACGCCGGGCCTCATCAATCGCGTCGGCATCGTTCCGGGCAAGGGCGCCGAAGATCAACTTCAGAACAGCCACGCGAACCTGTACTCCTCCTGCATCATGGCGAACTACTTCAGCCCGCAGCTCCTCCTGAGCCCGGCCGAAGTCAGCTCGAACGTCGCTATCGCAGCCGACTTCAACTTCAACAAGTACAACGTCGCTGGCGACGTCTTCTGGGACACCGTGTTCACCACCGATCTCCTCGGTCGCTGCAACACCTCCTACGGCACGCTCCACCTCGCCGATGGCCGCAAGGTCAAAGAATGGCGCGAGTCGCTCAACTCGAAGTTCGCTGTCGTGGGCAACCGCGGCGTGAAGGACGGCAACTACGCGACGCAGTCGAAGACGTGGGAAGTCCACGGACAGAAGGGTTCGTGGGAAGGCAACATTTGCTACAACGACAACCACATCAACTTTGAGCGTAATTTCTCGCCCGAAGGTACCGCGCGGCTCGGCCCGAACCTCGACGTCGACGACAACATGTTCCTCGAGGAGACGACCGGCGGTAAGAACGACATCTTCATGACCATGATCAAGAACGTGACCGGCGGCGGCTCAAATTACACGTTCAACATCACCTGGGACTGATTCGCAGAACTCTCGTCAGGCGAAGCTCCCCACATCTGATCCCGTGTCCTTCACGTTGGCCGGTCAATCGACCGGCCAACGCTTTTTTTGGCTGGCGCTTTTTGAGAGATCCACGAGGTGCGCGAACTCGCTCTCTATACTCCGCGCAATGCGATCGGTCAGTCGGCGGATATCGCGCTTGCTTCCACTGGGGGCGCTCGGCGTCCTATTCATCGCCGCCATCGCGGCGACGGCGCGGTCGCAAGGAGTCGCGATTCCCGCGTCGCGCCTCGCGAACAAGGTCGGAATCATCTCGATCTCTGGCCCAATCGACGACCTCACTCTCGCATCACTTCAACGACGAAACGACGCTGCGGCGAAGGACGGTTGCGACGCGATCGTGATCGAGTTCGACACTCCAGGTGGTGAGCTCGGCGCGACGCTCGCCATGTGTCACCTCATCAAAACGCAACCGCCGGTGCGGAAGGTTGCTTGGATACGACCCAACGCGTTCTCCGCTGGTGCGATCCTTGCACTCGCCTGCCGCGAGATCGTTGTTGCCCCTGACTCGGTCATCGGTGACGCCGCGCCGATTCAGGCAGTACCCGGTGTTGGCGGCATGGGCATGCAGCCGATTCCCGTGACTGAACGCGCGAAGATCGAAGCACCCGTATTGAGCGAAGTGACCGAGAGCGCCATGCGCAACGGCTACGACGTGCGGCTGGTTCGGGCGATGATCACGGTGGAAGACGAGCTCTGGTTAGTAGAACGCGACGATGGAAAGCGACTCTTCGTGAACGCCCAAGAGTATGCACTCATTTTCGGTGCCGAGCCCGAGCGCGGCGCGGGCGGCTACGTTCCGAGTGCCGCACCGCGCTCGCTGCCAAACATCATTGAAGACGACGGTGCCGCGCGTGACATGGAACTGCTCGCTCATGCCCCTCGGGTCAAGGCGTCCGAGCGCGGACGCTGGACGCTCCTTGGTCAGGTCGACACAAGCAGTGAACTCGTCACGCTTCGCGGCAGCCAAGCGATTCTCTTTGGGTTAGCGACCGCGACTGTCGCGGACGAGCAACAACTCCTTGATTACTTCGGCGCGAAGGAGCTTCGCCGTTACGACGAGAGCTGGTCGGAATCGCTTGTGCGTTTTCTCGTCTCGTGGCCGGTACGAGCAATTCTCATCGTCGTCATGGTGGTCTGTTTCTTTGTCGAGATGGCCACTCCGGGTTTCGGCGCCTTCGGTTCCGTCGCTGCGGTCGCGTTCCTGGTTCTCATCGGCGCTCCGATGCTCACTGGGCTCGCCCAATGGTGGGAAGTGCTGCTGATCCTCGCGGGAGGCGCGCTCATCATCGTTGAGCTCTTCGTGATCCCGGGTATGGGCGTCTTCGGAATCGTCGGCGCGATCTGCATCCTTGTCGGATTAGTCTTCACGTTTGTCGGCGGCGACCTGGCGTCGTCGCAGAGCCAATCGAACCTGCTGCTCGGATTGCTCGCAACGCTGGGTTCGTTTGTGATCGCGGGAATCGGCCTCGCGATCCTCTCTCGACACCTGCCAAACATGCCGTTCTTTCAGCGTTTTTCGCTTGAAGCCAGCATCGACAATGTGGCGACCGCACCGCTCGTTCGACTCGCGGCGCCGCTGCCGGAAGCGGGCAACATCGGCAGCGCAGTCACCGACCTCAGGCCGTCAGGGCGCGCTCAGTTCGGAGACCGAGTCGCCGATGTCCGCACGACTGGTGCCTGGATCAATCGCGGGGCCCGCGTCCGCGTTGTTGGCGGCGACGGCTTGGGCTTGATCGTGGAAGATGCGTCCGCATGAATGCACTCCTCGTCATCGCACAGGCCACGCCTTCGGGTAACTCGGACGCCTATCTCATCGCCGCCATCGTCCTCGGTGGCATCGCGCTCCTGCTCCTCGGCCTTGAGCTCGTCATCCCGACCGGTGGACTGCTCGGACTCCTCTGCGGCATAAGCGCAGTCGCATCGATCGTTGCGATGTTCATGTGGAGCATCACGGCCGGGCTGCTCCTCCTCATGGCGTACGCGATCGGCGCGCCGTTCCTGCTTCTCTTCCTCCTCAAGCTATGGGCGAGTTCGCCGCTGGTTCGACGCTACGCGTTGAACGACGGTCCGTCGCGTGACGCCGGTGTCGCGCCTGTGGTAGCGGACAGCGATCCAGATGCCGACGACGACGTGGACCTCGCGCGGATGCGCCGACTGCATTCACTGGCGCAACTGGTTGGACGCCGCGGCGTCGCGGAAACGCCGCTACGTCCAGTCGGATTCATCGCCCTTGACGGGCGTAGGATCGACGCCGTCGCCGAGAGCGGACTGATCGAGGCGGGAACACCAGTGCGAGTTGTTGCCGTCCTCGATGGCACCCTCAAAGTGCGAGCCGAATAGGTTGCAATCGCAGGCGCTCGCAGCGATCGGCGAGGCGGTTACGCTTCGCCGTAAGGATTTGTCTCCGCCCACCCACGCCATGACTACATCAATCACTCCAGCCCTCCTAGCGCAGAACAGCATCTCGACTCCGATTCTCTGGGGAGTCGGTGTTGTCGGCGCAATCATCTGCCTCATCTTCCTCGTCTATGTCTCGCAGTTCCTCCAGCTCTGGCTGCAAGCGTTGCTGTCAGGAGCGCCAGTCCGCCTCGTCGCGCTGGTCATGATGAAACTGCGCAAGGTGAAGCCGAGCAGCGTGGTGCTGAACCGCATCGCGGCCAAGAAGGCTGGCCTCGATATTTCGACCGATCTGCTGGAGGCTCACTACCTCGCAGGCGGCGACATCCAGCGGGTTATCCGCGCCATGATCGCGGCCGACAAGGCGAAGATCGACCTCGGCTGGGAACGCGCGACGGCGATTGATCTCGCAGGTCGCGACATCCTCGACGCAGTTCAAACGTCGGTGTACCCCAAAGTCATCGACTGCCCGAATCCCGCGAGCGGCAAGCAGACCATCGACGCCGTGGCTCAAGACGGTATTCAGCTCCGCGCCAAGGCGCGCGTGACAGTCCGTACGAACATCGAGCGCCTCGTCGGCGGTGCCACGGAAGAAACCATCGTCGCCCGCGTCGGCGAAGGCATCATTTCGACGATCGGTTCGGCTGCGAGTCACAAGGCTGTGCTGGAGAATCCCGACAAGATCTCGAAGACCGTGCTCGCGAAGGGCCTCGATGCCGCGACCGCGTTCGAGATTCTCTCGATCGACATCGCCGACATTGACGTCGGCGAGAACATCGGTGCCCACCTTCAGGCCGATCAGGCCGAGGCGGACACGAAGCGCTATCAAGCAGAAGCTGAGAAACGCCGCGCACTCGCAACTGCCCAAGAAGCTGAGTTTCAGGCGGAGGCGCAGAAGAACCGCGCCATCGTGATCCTCGCCGAGGCCGACGTGCCGAAGGCATTGGCCGAGGCGCTCCGCAACGGCAACATGGGGGTCATGGATTACTACCGGATGAAGAACGTCTTGGCGGATACGGCGATGCGCGAAGCGATCGGCGGCAAGCCGCAGCAAACGCAGTAGTAACCGCGCTTTACCACCGAGGCCTTGGGGAAACACTTCTCTGCGTGCCCACGCTGCACGTCGTCATTCCGTTCTACGAAGAGCCGCGCACGCTCGATGAGTGTCTGCGGCGCGCGATCGCGTCACCGCTTCCCTCGTACGGCACCCACCGATGGAAGGCCTCGCTGACGCTGGTCGACGATGGCTCGTCACAGGCCGCTTCCGACGCCGCCCGCGCCATCTGCGATCGCCTTGGCGTTCAATTCGTGAAGCACGCGAAGAACCGCGGTAAAGGCGCCGCAATCCGCACCGGATTCGCCGACGTTCTCTCGCGCGCCGATGACGCCGACGTCGTCATCGTTCAAGACGCCGACCTTGAATACGAGGCCAGCGATTATGCCCGACTGCTCGCACCGATCGCCTCTGGAAACGCCGATGCTGTCTTCGGAAATCGCTGGGGCGAGACCGCTGATCCGCGCATTCATCGCAAACTCCATCGCGCTATGAATCGAGCACTCACGGTCGCGAGCAACGCTCTCTCCGGTCTCACCGTCAACGACATGGAGTGCTGCTACAAGCTCTTCCGCGTGCCGATCCTTCGCTCCATTCTTCCGTCGTTGACCGAAGAGCGATTTGGGATCGAACCGCAAATGGCGGCGGCACTCGGGCGTGCCCGGGTGCGCCTCGCGGAAGTGCCGGTGCGTTACGCGCCGCGGAGCTTCGCTGAAGGAAAGAAGATTCGCGCGAAGGACGGCATTCGTGCGCTGTGGGTCATGGCCCGCGAGAGGTTCCGTGACGGAGCGAAGGGTTGAGTCGACTTCGCAGAAAGCGCGATCTCGCACTTCAGCTTTTCGGTTTCGTGGCTGGAATCCTACTGATCGTCTGGTGCGCGCGGCGAGCGATCGCAGGCGATGGCATCGAAGAAATTCGCTCGCGCCTCGCGGCCGCATCGCCGCTACTCATAGGAGGACTCCTCGCGTCAACGCTCGTCAGCCTGCTCGCTAACGGCGCTCTGTTCTGGAATCTGATTCGGCCAGTGCATCCGTTGTCGCTCGCGGAAATGCAACTCGTGAATGGCATGGCGAGCTTTCTCAACTATGCGCCGCTCCCGTTTCGACTGGGACTCATCGCGCGAATCACCTATCACTGGCGCGTCAACGAACTCTCGCTGCGCTTCATCGCCGGATGGCTCGCTGCGGCACTCGCGTGCACTCTCGTCGCGTTCGCCGCGACCGCTGCATCGCTGCCGCTCGCGCCGCGCGGCGGACTCCTTCTGGTCGCGGCGTCGACGCTCGTGCTCACGCTCGTTGGTGTCGTCTTCGCGCGATGGTTCGTCCGACTCCCCTTCGTCACGCGCCGACTCAAGGGCGGCGAGGCAATGGTCGCGAGCCCAATCGCCTTTGGAGGTGCTGCCGCTTTCCGCCTTATCGACATGGCTGCGTGGGCGCTCCGCATGGTGCTCGCAGCGAAGCTCCTCGGTGTGCCCATCTCGACGGAGCAGTCGGCGCTCCTCGGACTCGCGGCGGTGGTCGCGAGCATGAACCCGCTCGGTCGATTCGGGTTTCGCGAGGCCGCAGTGGCGTGGTTCGCGTCGACACTCTTCGCAGGCACGATGAGCGCTGAGGAACTCTCAACGACCTTCGCACGGCTCGCGCTCGTCGAGAGCGCAGCCGAGGGAGCGATCACGATCCCTCTCGGGGGTGCCGCGGCGCTCTGGTGTTGGAAGCGCATTTCGTCGGCGCGTCAACCGACAGCCGCGTAGTTCCACGCGAGCGTGCGGCGCAGTCCGTCGTCCATCGCAAGATACCTCAGTCGTAATCGCTCTGTCGCTGTTCCGAGCCACGGCGCGCGACCAGCCATGCGATCGACGCGTCCGACCGCAACGCGCACATCGGCGAGCGATGGAACGCCGGCACTTCGGCCTGCTGCGTGCACTCGGGCCAGCCAGCCGATGCACGCAAGATTGAGCACGTGCGCCGCGAATCCTATCGTCACTGGCCAACCATAGTAGCCAGCACCCCAGAGTCGTCGCCCGTGGAGCGACGCGCGGATGTAGCGAACCAGAAGCTCATCAATCCCTGCGATATCCGTCGACGCACCAATGCCCGCGACGCGCTCGACGCTCTCGAAGTGCAGCCCCTCTGCGAACTCGGAACCAATGCGCGGCACAATGCCTGTCCCCTTCCGGAACCGCCGACTGGCGGCTAACTGAGCGATGGTCGTGCGCAGTCGTCCTCGCTTCGCCAGTGCCGGAATCTTTGGATCTTCTGTGCGCGCGAACACCGCCTGCCGCACCAGCGCTCGCTGCCGCCCCGTCGCCGGTTCAATCGGAACGTGCGCCAGTTCGTCCGGCAGCGCTCCCAGCAACGTGGACACAAGTTCGGCGAACCGTTCACCGCGCACGCCGCCGAGCTTCGCTGCGGCGAACGACTGCGCACACCACGCGAGGCCATCGAGACGCATGACCAGCGGCACATCGCGTCGCTGCATCCAACGCTCCACCTCGCGGATGACCGAATCAATCTCCCCCTCGGATGCCACGAGGCCGTCGGCCAGCGCAACCGGCACCGGCGCCTCGACGCTCTCCGGCAGCCGCTCGGTCATGCGCAGCAGTTCACGTCGATGCGACGTTAGGTCAGCACCCTTCGATTCCTGCACGCTGGCGCACGCGAAGCTCACCCCCATCGCAGCCTCGCGCGGTCCGGGAATGACGCTGAAGGGGAACAACTGGCACGCGATGGGCTTCGCCTCGTATCCATGCTCGGCGTGAATGCGACACAGCCCATTCTCCATGAGAAAAATGCACGCCCCGTCGTCGCGCTGCCGCAGATAGGTGACGCCGCGGAAGTTGACGGTCACGGGAAAGCCGAGCTTCGCTTCCCACCCTTGCTCGCTCAACCGCGCGAGATCGTCTGGCCGCAACTGCACGGTGAAGTCGCGGCAGCAATTGCCGCAACCGTGACACGAATAGCGCTGCTCGGCGACGGCCAGCGTCACGATTGGAAGGCGGATATCTCGGCTCTTGCTCACGGGGCGAGCAAGCCTCGCGCGCGAAGTTCTTTGGCCATCGCGCGCGTCGCGTGACCGCGGTGACTGCGGGCGTTCTTTTCGTCGTTGGTGAGCTCCGCGCTCGAGCGCCCTTCCGCGGGCAGCCACAAGAGCGGGTCGTAGCCGAATCCGTTCGTGCCGCGCGGTGCCGCAGCGATGACACCCGGGAACTCGCCTCGCGTTGCGGCGAGCACTCGACCATCGGGCGCAGCGAGGCACATCGTGCAGACAAAACGCGCAGCCCGACGTTCACTCGGGACGCCACGAAGCCGCGCTATTAACAACTCGTTGTTTGCCGCGTCGCGCTCGGCGCGCGTCGTCCCGATGCCTGACCACCGCGCGCTTCGCACTCCGGGCTCGCCGTCGAGCGCGTCCACCTCCAGCCCGGAATCGTCAGCAAGGCACGTCCTGCCAGTCATTCGTGCGTAGGCAATCGCTTTGATCCGTGCGTTTTCCTCGAAGGTCACCGCGTTTTCGTCGGGCTCGGGGAAATTCGCTGCGAGCGCGTCAAGCCCGAGAACCACGACGCCGAGCCCCCCGAGAACCGCACGGATCTCATCGAGCTTGTGCGGATTGCTGGTGGCGACAAGAACTTCATGCAGCGATCGCTGGTGCATTGGTCGTAGTAGAGTACATTTTCGGCAGGCATTGCTCGGTTGCGACGCCACACGGACTGCTAAGGGAAAAGGGAGTTTGTCCATGCGTGTCATTCTTGCAACCGCAAGTGCGGTCGCCGTTGTTTCCTCGTCAGCGTTCGCCGACATCGTGTCGCTGGTCGCCGATCGCGACGCCTCGCTATACGAGAGCTCCACCACGGAACTCGGGAACGGCGCTGGTCAGTACTTCTTCTGTGGGCGGACCAACAACGCGCTCGCGCGGCGCAGCGTCTTGTCGTTTGATTTCAGTAGCCTAGGCGCGGGCGTCGTCATTACGAACGCAACGCTCACGCTGCACTATTCGCAAGGGCAGGCGACGACGACCTCTGCTTCGCTCCACCGCGCACTTGCCTCCTGGACCGAGGGTCCCACCGACCCCGATGGCAACGAAGGCGCGGGCGCGCCAGCAGTGCCTGGTGATGTCACCTGGACGCACCGTTCGTTCGGCGGCGACGCTTGGGCCAATCCCGGCGGAGACTTCGCGGCGCTCGCAAGCGCCACCACGCTCGTGGGTCCAGACTTCGGATTCGTCACCTTCACCAGTGCCAGCCTCGCGGCCGACGTGCAATCGTGGCTCGACGGGGCATTCGCGAACGACGGTTGGTTTTTGCTCGGCGACGAAAGTGGTGCTGGCACTTCGAAACGATTCGACTCCAGCGAGAACGGCGAAGCGCTGTTCCGGCCAACGCTCACGATTGAGTACGTTGTGCCAGCGCCAAGTGCTGCGCTCGTACTGGTCGCTGCGCTCTGGTCGCGCCGTCGCAGGCGGGCGTGATTCGTGGGCAATCATGCCGTAGTCTCAGCGACCGATTGAGCGTGCCAGTGGCCTGTGGTGTGCTCCCGGGCACAGCAGCTCATCGCGGCAGCGGCTGTTGAAGCTCTCCCCTATTTCTACGGGAGAATCCGTTCGGCCACGGGCTGCCCGGCTCGATGTACAGCGTGCCCACGCCCGTCGACACGAGGAACTCCCGTATCGCCGTCGCAATGAACTCCGGGCCGTTGTCGCTCCGGATGTGCTTCGGCGCGCTGCGCGTCGGGAACAGCCCGCGGTATCCGCGGCGCGGATGGAGACGCACCAGTTCGTGCATTCGCCTAACGAGCGCGGCTTCGTCGTCGGGCCGCTGTGCCGCGTACCGCTGCGTCGA
>JAWXCC010000166.1:0-3538 GCA_034440475.1 Phycisphaerae bacterium
CGTTGTGTTCATGATGCCTCCTGCCGCAGTGCGGCGCGAGGTTCATCGGCTGGAGGGTGTCAGCGGCTTGAGCGGAAGGGGCGCTGTAGTGCTAGAAGGGCGACAGCCAACTCGAGGTCGTGTTTCGTGAAGTCCTGCGCTTCATCGATCACGATGGCGTCGAACTGTTGGGGACGGAATCCTTCGGCAAGCTTCCTTCTTGCCTCGCACCGCGCATGGATGAGATTCGGCGGAAGCCTGTCGAATACTTCGAGCATCGCCTCGCGTTGAGCATTGTTGAGCGCGATGCCTCGACCCGAGCGGGGCACCTTCGAGTATTCCGCTTTGTCGCCGCCGCACATCCCCCAGAAGACGCGCAAAAATTCAGCCTCGATGAAATTCGCGGCAATCCCCGTGGGCAGCGACGCGCCGTCCTCCTTCGCCTGCTCCAACGCACGCTCGTACTCGATTTCGTCCACGCACCAGCCGCCGCCGCCGAGGTGCCACTCGGCAAAGATGACTTTGTCCCAGTCAAGGCGAGGGCGAGATCGTTGAGTTTGGCGTCTTCGGTGTCCGAGTGATCGACAACGAACAGTGTCGTCATCCAAGTGACAGATTCGGATTCCTGTCCGAATCCCACCCATGACGCCAAGCGCCATTCAGCCGTGAAATTACTCTCGCTAACATCGAGCGCTTGAGCGAGCCCGGCTACGAGGCTCCGACCAACCTCGACCATGAACGGACTAGAGTCGACGCATTGCATTCGCACGCGCGGGCAACTGTGTCCTGAAGCGCGTCGGGTCGCAATCCATCCGAGAACCGCGATCGCGCTTGCCCCGACGCCCGCACCGATGTCGACGATGTGAATCTCGTCGTCCCTCTTGCGCCGATCGAGACCGGGCCATAGCGCCTCGACGGCCGCGACAACCCGACGCGGCTGATACCAAAGCGCATACTCCACGGCGGAGCCGGGGCTGTCGTAGAACGCGTCCTCACCCTTGGAGAGCCGAAGAGTGTCACGAATGCCTTCCGCGAGATGCCAGTTGCTAATAGTAGAGGCCAGGCGTCGGCATTCGATTGCGACGGAGTCATCGACTCGCCGAAGGAATTCAGTGATATCCATCGACGAAGCGTTCATATCGGCGCGAATCCCTCTTGGCCCTCGAATAGGTTCGGCAGCCGGGCGCGCAGCACAGTGACCGCCCTGCGATAGCCGTCATCGTCCCACGCCATATCGCGGAAAAGTGATAGGGCTTCTTCTCGGGTTCCACGAACAAACTTTCCCTGCTCGCGGTGGAAGGGTTGGACCACAAAGTGCGCGGCGTTCGTTAGGCGGACCGCGTCGGCAAACGACGGCGGATCTTCGAGGGGCAGGAGCGGAGTCATAGTGATCGCCGTGCGCACACCGGCAGCGCCGACCTCGGCTATCGCGTCAAGCCGTCGCCGTGTTGATGGGCAGAGCGGCTCGAATGCGCGGCGCACGCGCTCGGAATCAGTGGTGACGGTCATGTTGACTTGGATCACTTCGAATTCCTTGAAGAGGTCAATGTCACGGGTGACGAACGGACTTCTCGTCTGAATGACGAGGCGCGGCTGAAACCGCACGAGTTCGCGCAGGATCGTCCGTACGAGCTCCGTTGTCTTTTCAATCGGTTGATACGGGTCCGTCACCGAGCTCATGTAGATCGTCTTGCCACGAAGGTCGGTGCGCATTCGGCGAAGGAGCGCGACCGCATTCTTCTTTACGTGTACCCAGTATCCCCAGCGGTCGCGGAGCTCCTGCTCGCGAGCGAAGAATGCCGCGTAGCAATACGTGCAACCAAATGAGCATCCGGAATATGGATTCAACGTGAAGTCGAACCCGCGCATGAAGCCGCTTCCCGGAGTCAGGATGCTTCGGGCTTCACGGAACTCCACGGTGGCGTGCCCGATGCGATCGGGTTCCTCAGGGCTCATCCCAAAGAGCGGCAGGCTAGTCATGGCGTTCCCATGTGCGTGGCGGAGATCTTCTCGAGCCGTGCGCGGCACGAGGTAGTCGATCGTATCGGAGCACGCCACCCATGATTCAGGGGACTATCCGGAGTCAGGACAACGCGGGCCACATGCGCGGCACGTGGACAGCAATGTGTCATCCCGGCACCCAGCGTGCCCGTGAACATCGAAGCCAGCAACAGCCTTGAGCTGCAGTGGCGCTGGTGAAACTTGTGTTGGCAGCCATCATTACCAGTACATCCACCCGCGAAATCGATTCAAAGAGCGCCGGAGCGGTACCGCGCCAGCCGCCGGG
This sequence comes from Phycisphaerae bacterium, assembly GCA_034440475.1. Classification (GTDB taxonomy): domain Bacteria; phylum Planctomycetota; class Phycisphaerae; order Phycisphaerales; family SM1A02; genus JAEUIT01. The sequence goes on from JAWXCC010000166.1 coordinate 2,267, forward strand.
GCGCGCTACCGCGCGTATCGAGCCAACAAATCCTTGACGCATCGCCGCAGCGCATCCCGAGTCCGGCACACGTGCGCCCGACCACCATCCCCGCAGCGTCTCTCGGGCACCGAGCCGGTTCGTCCGCTCCATCAAGCGTCACATATCAGCCAAACGCAAAATCGCCGATGATGGGCACTTTGTTAGACTCTATCCGTCTGCATGGAGCCACCGGCAGGAACGCGCCGTCCGTCGATGCAATCGCCAAAATACTCCGCGATGCCCTCAACCCCGAACGCATCGTGCTCTTCGGGAGCTGGGCCCGCGGCACGGCGCGTGCCGATAGCGACGTGGATCTGTTGATCGAGTTGGAAACGGATCTTCCACAGGCCGAACGGTCGCGAACAGTCTCCCGACTCTTCCCCGATCGCCGATGGTCGCTTGACGCGCTGGTCTTCACACCCAAAGAGATGGCCGCGGCACGCCGCTCACCCGCGTCGGTTCTCGCCGCCATCGAAAGCGACGGCAAGGTGCTGTATGCCCGCCAATAGCGATGACGACGCGGACATGAAGCACGTTCGTAGCGTCAACGCGATGGCGGCGACGGAGCGTTGATCTCAATCAACTGCGAACGATCAAGACGCAGTGACTTCGTGGAGGACGGGCGGGGCGTGGACATGGACGCGCCCAATCAGGGATTTCTCAACGCCGAGCTCGCTCGCACGGATTCGCTGCTTCCAGTTGAAGGTTGCCCGATGCAGCCGGTTCTCGATGACATCCAGCGAGTGACCGACGCTCTGGTGCGAGAGTTCCACCCGACGCAAGTGATCCTGTTTGGATCGCGCGTGTACGGCAATCCGCGACCGGATTCCGACGTGGACCTGCTCGTCGTGATGCCCTTCGCGGGCTCGCTCATCGCCTTGATGTCGGCGATGCTCGCCAGCGCATACCGAGTGATGGAGCACCGGTTCGCGGTCGATTTCCACACACGCAATCCCCTCGCCGCCGGTGCCGTCCCCAACTCGGTCATGCGCGATGCGATCGAGAAGGGCGTGATCGTGTACGTGAAGGCCGCATGAGCGTCAACGCGAAGGCTTGGCTATAAGCCAAAGCTGATGGCGACTTCCACAGCGCGAACTGGGGATGAAGGCTTCCACGCCGAATTCCGACGCGGTGGTGTTCCATACGCAAGCCGCCCCTCACGCCCGCAGGGGCGTGACTAAAAAAAGCAGCGACATTTCCCCCTTGCTGGCTTCAGCCAGCAAGAAAGGGGAAATGGACTGGATGCAAGCA
>JAWXCC010000167.1:0-12960 GCA_034440475.1 Phycisphaerae bacterium
CAATGGGGCCGCGGCTCATGAGCCGCGGAGGCGCCAACACGGTTTCCGTTACGTCCCCGACGGGGGCGCTTCAATGGGGCCGCGGCTCATGAGCCGCGGAGGCGGACATGTCGGCGGCTTCGGCGAGGGCGTAGGCGCGCTTCAATGGGGCCGCGGCTCATGAGCCGCGGAGGCGCCGCCCTCGCAAAGTGCGATGGCGGAGTTGGTTGGGACGTGAGTTGCGAGCGTGCGAGGTCGAGCGCTGGCGCACGCAAGTGTCGTTGGACCAATCACTGTCGTAAGTCTCGTGATGTCAAAGAGTTGACGACTCGCGAGCATACTCGGGACCTCCCTGCGGCACCGTCACGCTCGCGGCGGAAGAGATGACGACGGCTCTCCATCGCGCGGAACGAACTGATGTGCGATTATAGCAGAATGACTCGCAGATCCCTGAAACGGAGAATCCAAATCGAAAATGCGCGAGGTTACTTAGTTAAGAGGCTTTGACTGCTACCCGGCGGCTACATGCGATCTATAGAGAAAAACGCGGCGGGGGCACGTTCGGACTGCAACCGTCGGAACGCTGCATGAATTTGCCTGCAGCCCTCGGCGAACGTGGCGCGTCCGCGGCGCTCAACGCGGCAGGGAACGCGGGGGAGGGAGACTCATCAGGATCGCTTCTCTCACCAGCACGATCTTATAAGGTCGCATTTAGCTATCGCGCCAAGGGTATGAGCAGGCGCACACCGTCTGGAGCAGCTCGGGCGTCAGCTTCCGTCATGCCTCGGATGCGGCAGGAAGCAGTTCGCGGTAAACCCCGTACGCGCGGTTGCTGCGGTGGTGGCTTCGCATGCGGTGCCGGAGGCTCTCAACCGGGTCAGCTCCTTCGGCTAATGCGGCGGCAGGAGCGGGATCGTGATCGCCTGCGGCACTTCCATCGCCGCCGATTGGTGAGCGATTTGGTGTGCTGACGGTCGACGATGCCGCTTCCATGCTCGCGTCCAGCCCGAAAGTACCCGTCTTGGGATGGACTAGGTTTTTGTGGACAGGCCAGTCAACCGAGCGCGGTCGACAAAGTGTGTCCATGTTCGACTCGCGGTTCGTGAGGCTAACAACGCGTGTCGCCGGTCTCATCGTCTCGAACTCGGCGCATCGATCGGCCACACCGAACGAGGCGGTAATCGACCCGGGTTCCGCTACCTTTGCAAAGCGAAGGTAGACTGAGTTTGGCGCGAGGGCGCAACGGGACTGAGTCACGTGGGCGCGTCAGTGGATGCTAGGTCTGTTAGCCACCGCGACTGTTCAATGCGAGGTTGAGATCGAGATCGGAGTGCGCCGCTGCCTTGCGCTGGCGCACGATCCTTGCCGAGGCCGCACAAGAAAGGGCATCGCTTCATGCGTACTTCTGAGACTGCACGCGGCACCACTATTGCCACGCCAACTCCACTGGACCTGAAGGCACTGCACGCCGCCGTGTCCGGCGTGGCGGTAGCGATCCGGTGTCGGACGACGTTACAGCCCGCGGCGGGGCCGGGCACGAAAGTCTTTCCGCCCACGCACGCTGGCGGCGTCTACGCGACGGAACGCCGGCGCATTCCCGTGGGCGACGAGTCCGGCGCGGTCGCTTCAACGCGCGAGGCGGACTGCGTGCTGCTCGACTCAGTGCAGAGTCAGGCGAACCGGATCGAAGATGCTCTGCAACAGGCGATAGATGATGGCCGCCTCGTGATGCCGCTGATCGTCGTGGACTTCCGCACCACCGTCCCCGACGTGCAGCGCGTGACGAGTCTCCAGGCACCGCACCGCGCGGCCGACGCGATCCTGCGCGACAGCCTGACCTGCGAGAACGATGAGAAGGGCAAGCCGCTACCGTTCCGCAAGTCCAAGGTGGGAAGGGCGATTACCGACAGCAGCCTCGCGAACGCCACGGGGCTGTTCCAGTACTGCCCGCACGCGCTTTTTCTCGGCGTATGGGACTCGACCGGCCCGAAGGGAGGCCAAGGCGCGAAGTTCGCGCGAGCCCTAGTGAGCGAGATCGTGGGGATTGACGCGGTTTACGGCGTCCGCACCGGCAGCCGAATTGATCCGCTGCAGATTCGTGCTGGCGCAAAAGTCACCAAGCTGAAAGATGGCTCTTGGAAGCTTGCGGAGGGGGAGACTGCCAAGAGTGCTGTCTCGCCCTCCGAGATCAACCACGGGAACATTCCGCCAACATTTGGTAAGTACGTCAAAGGCGCGGAAGGTCGCGATCCCCTGACTGGTGCGGAGGCGCGCCAAGGTGCGGTTGCAGCCGGTGGCGTCACGATTGCCCACGCCGAGCACACTGCGGTGCTCTCACTCCCGCAACTTCGGCGGCTGCGATTCCCACTGAACGGCTCGCTCGACCCGGACTCCAAGAGGCAAGCCGAGATCGACGACGCCGCCCGCACGGTGTTGGCCGCGCTCTCGCTGGTAGGGCTGACGCTCTCGCTCGAACGCGGCTGCGATCTGCGCTCACGCTGCCTGCTCTTCCCAGAGGGGCCGCTGAGCTTTGAACTGCTCGAAACTCCCGGCAAACCGACGCCGATCTCGCTCAACTCGACGGGCGCCATCGCCCTCTACAACGAAACAGTCAAAGCAGCCCATCTGCTCAACCTGCCGTGGGAGAGGGTGGCGATCACCCTCACGCCTTCGCCCGAACTCATCGCGCTAGTAAAGAAGAGCCACGATCTCGCGGCGGTCGAAGGCGGCGAAGAGGGAGAGTGATATGTCAACCTTCTCCCTCGTCATCGAGTACCTCACCGGGTACGCGGTCGCCACCGACTCGGCCGACCGTAAGCGGGCGGAATGGCCGCCACATCCGGCGCGCGTCTATATGGCGTTGGCGGCGGCGCACTTCGAGTCGGGCGGTTCGCTGGAGGAGAAGCACGCTGAGCGTGCGGCGCTGGAGTGGCTCGCGGAGCTTCCGCCGCCGGATGTGACGATCCCCGAGAGCTGGCCGCGCGAGGTACTCACGGTGTACGTTCCCGTCAATGACCAACCGGGAGCCGAAGCGTTGCTGAATCGGTTACGGAAGCCGCGGTATTTTCCTCGAGAGCACATCGGCTCACAGCCGCTACGGCACAGTTGGCATGTACTAGATGAACTTCCCAGGCACCACTTGGATGCGCTCGAATCCATCTGCCGCAAGGTCACACGGATAGGGCATTCCTCGTCCTTGGTATGGGCGCGGGTGGAACGCAACACTCCGACCGAGCCAACTCACGTGCCGGACGAGATCTCTCTCAATTCCGGAATGCGAATTGTTCAGGCCGGGGCCATTCGTCGATTGGAGGACGCCTTCAACGAGTCGGCGATCGACGAATTCGCGGCCTCGGAACGAGAGATTGACGCCGCGAAGGGCACGACCAAGAAAGCACTAAAGGTCCGGCAGGACGAACGATTTCCGCGTGGCCGTCCGACATCCCAGCGGCCCGTGTTCTCCATCAGCCGAGGATACAAGCGGGTTGCGCCCTCACAGCAGGGAGTTTCGAACACGCTCTTCGACCCGAACTTCGTCGTCCTCCGCGAGGGCGACGATGCGGCGCAGGCTTTCGGACTGGAATCGACGCCTGCGATCACGCAGGCCCTTCGTGGGCTGCTGATGAGTGAATCGAGAGTCCAACCAGTGCCATCGTGGGTCAGTGGCCACGAACCTGATGGGTCGCGGCTTGCATCTGGACATCATCTAGCGCTAATTCCGCTTGCATTCGTCGGTCGCGAACACGCCGACGGGCACTTGATGGGCCTCGGTATCGTCCTGCCAAGGTCGGTGTCGCCGCGCGAGCGTGCAAACGTGCTCGCACCAATCTTGTTTGATGAGCAAACGAACCAGCCCAGAACTCTCGAACTCAGGATGGGGCGCGCTGGCGTGTGGAACGTCGTGCGCGAGTCCCACCTGTCGCCGCGCCACTCGCTTCGAACGGAGACCTACGCGACTACGAGCCGCACTTGGGCATCCGTCACGCCGGTGCTCTTGGATCGGATGCCGAAGGCCGATCGCGTAAAGGACCCCTGCGGTTGGCGCGAGCACGTCGCACGGATCGTGTCGCAATCGTGCAAGGACATTGGACTTCCGGAACCGATCTCCGTTCGCACCGAGAAAACTCCCCTCTTTCGTGGTTCCCTTCGAGCCATGCCCGGCCAAGGCGGGTTCGCCCAACTGCGAACGGACAAACACCAGGTGCATGTCGCCGTCGAGTTTGAACAGCCCGTGCAAGGCCCGGTGCTGCTGGGTGCCGGCCGCTTCCGCGGCTACGGCCTCATGCGCCCATGGACATGTGAGGAGGGCGGATGACCTTGTCCATCGACCGGTTCGGTGAGTTCTTCGGGGCTCTCTATTACGGCGCGCAAGCGGAACCACTGACCCCATTTCCTTGGCAAAAGCGCCTCGCGAAGCAGGTCTACGAGGGCACTTGGCCTGAGTGCATCGACCTTCCGACCGCCAGCGGTAAGACCGCCTGCATCGACATCGCCGTGTTTGTGCTGGCGTGCCAGGCTGATCGTCCAGCGAACGATCGCGCCGTAGGGCGGCGAATATTCTTCACTGTCAATCGGCGGGTGATCGTCGATGCGGCGTTCGACCGCGCTCGGTCCCTGGCACAGAAGCTGCTCGATGCGAAGGACGGCATCTTGAAGGAGGTTGCCGACGCACTGCGCGTGATCAGTGGCGACAGGAACGCTCCGCCGCTCGATGTTGCCCAGCTCCGCGGCGGCATTTACCGCGAACGCGCGTGGGCGCGGAGCATCACGCAACCAATCGTGGTTTGTACGACCGCCGACCAACTCGGCTCGCGCCTGCTCTTCCGCGGCTACGGCGTGTCGCAGTCCATGCAGCCCGTTCACGCGGCCCTGACCGCGTGCGACAGCCTCATTCTGCTCGACGAAGCGCACGTCACTCGCGCGTTCTGTCAGACGATGCGGTTGCTCACGAAGTACCAAAGGCTTCGGACGGGCACCGACAAGGTCATCCCGTCAATGCGGTTTGTGCAGATGACGGCGACGCCGGTAGACGTAAGCGATCGATTCGAGCTTGATGCGAGCGACCTGTCGCACCCCGTCATCGAGGCGAGACAGACGGCGTCCAAGCCCGCTGAACTAATCAAGCTCGACAACAAGAAGTCGTTCACAAGTGAAGTCACGTGCCGTGCCATTGACGCGCTATCCCCAACTCGCAAGGCGGTCGGCATCATCGTCAACCGAGTACAGGCAGCTCGCGATATAGAAGCGAGCCTTCGCGCCAAACTGATCGAGGAGAAAATCGATGCGGTGGTTCATCTCATCATCGGGCGCATGCGACCGATCGACCGGGACGACCTGCAAGCCAAGCTCCGCGATATCGTCGGGCCGAGTCGTCCTGAAGTTTTTCCCGCCAAGGCCAAGTCGGTGTTCGTCGTCGCCACGCAATGCCTTGAAGTCGGTGCGGACTACGACTTCGACGTTTTGATCACCGAGTGTGCAAGCATCGACGCTCTGCGGCAGCGATTCGGTCGCCTCAACCGCAGGGGACGGCCTATCGAAGCGACAGCAGCGATTGTTACGACTGACGAGTCGATCGAGGGTGACGATCCCATCTACGGCGACGCAATCAAGCACACGTGGGAGTGGCTCACTGCGAACAACCGCAACTCAATCAATTTCAGCATCGCCGAGTTCAAGAAACACTGGGACGACCTTGACCTTGGTGAGTCGAAACGCCAGGCCATGCTGGCTCCTGCTCCTGACGCCGCCGTACTCCTTCCCGCCCATCTCGACGCACTCTGCCAGACCAACCCGCAGCCCGTACCGAGCCCAGAGGTCAGCTTCTTCATTCACGGACCACAGCGCGACAACGCGGAAGTGAGTGTGTGCTGGCGCGCGGATCTTGGCAATGACGACTCGTGCTGGCCGGACATCGTGCGACTGCTGCCACCGTCGTCCCCCGAATGCATGACGGTCCCACTGCGGGACCTCCGGCGATGGATGCTGGACATCCCACTCAAGGAGAAGGACGACCGCGACGCAGACGTCCCTGTTGCAAGCGATCCCGACACATCCAAGCCGGACCTGAGAGACGAGCGGTCCGCACGCCGGGTCGTCGTGTGGCGCGGCTCCAAGACGTGCGATGTCGCCCGCACACCGCGTGATGTGAGTCCCGGTGACACGCTCGTCATTTGCGTAGAGGACTTGATCGCGGACATTGAACGTGAGCCGCAGCATCGATCCCCACTCCTAGGGCACATCCCCGGACTTCCGACAAGAAACAGCCTCAAACGCGACGACGCAGAGAACGATGCCGAATACAAGCTCCGGCGGCGCATGGCGCATGCTGTGCTTGATCTTGCCGAGCGGGCCGCGCGCGAGTCGCGCCGACGCCTTGTCGTCCGGCTCCATAACGCGTTCCCCGAGTACGCCGGACTGCGTGCCCTCACATCCCTCTCGCTCCGGGCAGCCCTCGAACCGATCTTCGAAGCTCGGTTCCATTCCGATGATGAAATAGAACGGCGAGAACGCACAAGTGTTCTCTCCGTCCTCTCTGCTCCGCTGGATCCGCACCTCTACCCCGACGCTGACACCGACGAAGGCACAGACGCAAAGCTGAACCGTGTGATTGTGTTCAAGCGCCTGCTCGATCCATCTAACACACTTGTCGTCTCGCCCAACGACGGAGACGATGGCGACGACGGCTTGAGCGAATGCGATCACTTCCTCGCGCTGGACGCTCACACGCGTCACGTGGTCGAGCAAGTAGATGCGGCACTCGACACTCTCGGTGTGGACGGGCTTGCTTCTACCCTTCGCGACGCCGCCCGCCTTCACGACTTCGGCAAGGCCGACCTTCGCTTTCAAGCCATGCTCGGTGGCGTCACGCCATACGAAGCAATGATGCGTCCGGTGCTCTTTGGCAAGGGCGACGGAAAGCGCCTTACAGCGGAAGAAAGGAACGCGATCCGCACACGCTCGCTGCTCCCAGAAGGGTTTCGTCACGAGATGCTCTCTGTCGAGATTGTTCGAGACCGCTATAACGAACTGGTGAAGGATGGAGAGATTGGCCGAGACCTGCTCCTGCACCTCATTGCCTCTCATCACGGCTACGGACGGCCCTTCGCACCGGTCGTCATCGACGATGCTACCGACGACGTACTCTCAATTGAGGTAAATCAGATCGTCGTGCGGCCTGAACAGCGAACGGGCGCGGATTGGATCCCATCTCACCGCCTCGACTCCGGCGTCGCCGAGCGGTTCTGGAGTCTCACGCGAACTCAAGGATGGTGGGGCCTGGCGTGGCTCGAATCGATCCTGCGCCTAGCCGACCAGCAGGCCAGCGCCGCGGAGCAGGATGTTCAGACAAAAGGCAACCAGCGTGACTAAAGGCAACAGCATCGTCCTCAAGGGACTCGACGGCTCGAACCCGCTGGCCTTCCTCGCCGCGTTGGGCACGCTGCGCACACTCACGTCGGCACTTCCCGACGAGACGGTCCAAATGAGTTGGGAGATTGAGAACGGTGCGTGGAGGCCGCGGGTGTGGGGAACGTATTCGGACGATCATCTGCTCGAACTGCTCGCCCGCTGGCTTGTGCGGAAACGCGCCGCGCATGCCACAAACTTCGTCGGCAACACCGAAGCGATCGACGCTTTCTATCGGAACGCCAGGCACGGCGATCGCATCGTCGACGATCTTGACGCGTGGGTGTGCGCTTTGGCCAACGATGTGCATCCGAACGCTACGAGTCAGCTCCAGACCACGCGCCGCGATTATTTCGCAGGCAACATCGAGCAGATCCTCGGCAGCACAGACACCGACGCTCTCCGACGAACCTTGTTGCACATCTGGCGGTACGACGACAAACTCGATGGCCAATCGCTCCACATTGAACCTAGCGAAGACCGGCGCCACGCCCTCCAGTGGAATCAGCCGAGTGGCGATCCGAATCGGAAGAAAGCTGGCAACATGCTGGGCGCTAACCGCCTCGCCATCGAGGCACTCCCCTTGTTCCTAGGCGTGACATCAACGAACCCAGACAGACTCGCCGTAATCGGTTGGTCGGGGGTTCGATCCGACGATGCGAGATGGACGTGGCCGGTTTGGCGATACGGCGCGTCGTTGAGGCCCGTCCAGAGTCTCTTGTCGTTGCCGGAACTTCAGCGGGAACAGCCCGACTCACGCGCGCTCCGTCACATGGGAGTCGGGGCGGTGTTCCGCAGCCGCCGAATTCTCGTCGAGCAGACACCCAATCTGACGCCTTCAGTTGCTGTTGCGTAAGGTATGTGACATCTGCCATCGCGTCCGAGCCATCCGGTTGACCTGCTCCCCGAAACTATGCGGATCGAAGAGCTCGCGGCGCGCGGTCGGCGATGGCACACCCCCCAGCGGTTCTTAGAACATGTCCCGCGCCTGACGCATTAAGTCGCCTACTCCCCCGACGCATCATGGTCGTGGATGTAACGCAGCGCTTCACGGTCTTCGTCGCTGAGATCTTCGCGCGCGAACCAGGCGGATACGGCTTCGGCGTAGGGCTGCAAGGCGGCCATGAGTTCGGCATGGTGCGCTTGTTCCTCGGCTGTTTGTCCGCGGCCTTGGAGCGAGCGATGGAACGCGCTGACCGCGTTTCGGGCGACGGCTTCGTCGCGGCAGAGTTTGTGGAACTCGTCGAAGCGTGGATCGGTATTCGCCTTCGTGACAACAACTGTTGGGGTCGTCATTGCCGCGATCTTTACGACGCGCGGATCTTGGTCCTCGGCGCATGCAACCAGTGCAATGCTCAGCACGGTCAAGGCCACGACTTGCCCCACGGAATTGCTCATGGGCGTTGAAACCCCAGTCAGCGTTGAAAATCGTAGATTGCACCGAGATTGAAGAGACGCGTGAGTTCATCGAGCGCGACGCGGCTCTCGATCAAGAGCGCCGGATCCGCTAGATCAGACGGGCTCAACTCCGCTCGATAGTGACGGTCGACCCATCGGTCGAGCGTGTGGTGGAGCTCGCTTGAGAAGAGACAGTCGGGATTCACCACAGCTAACTCTCTGCTGGCGAGTTGCACACGAAGTCGAAGACACGCGGGCCCACCGCCGTTTCGCATGCTCTCGCGCAGATTCTGAATGTGGACCGCAGCAATCGGATTGGATGGGTCGGCGACGATTCGGTCGAGCATCGCTCGTACCGCAGCATCTTCGTTCGACTCGGCTGGCGCGATGATCGCCATACGTCCGGCAGACTCCGATGGAATGGAAACGAGCTGCGAATTGAAGAGATACGTCTTAACCGCGCGCTCGACCGGGACTTCGGCACTCGTCACCGTGATCACGACGAGTTCAGGCACGCGACGCCGCAACTCTTCAAGCGTGCCTGCCTGGTCGGCGAACGCGCATTCGTGGGTGAGCAAGACGTTGCCGTTCCCAACACTGATGACATCGTTGTGGAAGACGCCTGCATCGATCGAGTCCGCCCGCTGCCGCGCGAAGACGACGCGCGCTGGATCAAGCGCGTGCATTCTCGCAATTGCCTGCGACGCAGCGAGCGTCTGTCGGGCGGGGAACTTCTGTGGGCCGTTCCCGCGACTTCCTCCGGCGTGCCTCTCGTCTTGTCCGTAGACAAAGAGATGAACCCCGCGTCCATCGCTGCCCTCAAGGCGTGTGTGATTCGCAGCGCCTTCGTCGCCGAAGAGTTCAGCACTCGGTAGCGCTGCATGATGCGCGAACAGCTCTTCGTCGGGAAAGATGGCTCGCAACGATCGTGCAGTCACGGTCGGCTCGATCGAGCGATGGAACATCGAGCGCAGATTCGCCGGCGTAATGTGCACCTTGCTGTCGTGCGCATCACAGGACGGCGCGATTGTTGCCGCGTTCGCCGTCCACATTGCTGATGCGCTTGAGACGCGCGCGAGAAGGAGCGAATCTTCCTTCGCAACCCGCGCGAGCACTTCGACGTCGGTGCCACCAAAGCCGAGCGATCGAAGCGTTGGAATGTGAGGGCGCTCGTGCGGCGGCAGAAATCCCTGAGCGATGCCAAGTGACGAGACAAACGCGGCTTTCGCGAGTCCTTGCTTCGCCGCCTCGCGCGGCCGGGAGACCCGGCCCTCACTCGCGCTACTTGCGACGTTGCCGTGCGAAAGGCCAGCGTAGTTGTGCGTCGGTCCGACGATACCGTCAAAGTTGACTTCGAGAAGTCTGGTCACAGGCAGCTTTGAACTCAGAACTTCCCGGGGAGCATGTACTGCTGCATGACGTACCACGACGGCGAGGGGAATGGCTCGATGTACGAGTGACCGAACGCTTGAATCGCGGCGATGAGCTTCGGCGAGAGAATCTGAAGGCTCTCGGTTGACCCATCCATCAGCGAGATGTTCACTCGATTGCCATCCCAGAATGCGGGATAGTCAATCCAGTCGGCGGCGTCGGGATAGGTCTTGATGACCCAACCGTGAATGTTCGCGTTGGCCTCGGTCTCGCCGATCGAGCACATCGTGCGCGCAGGCTGCGGCAAGCGTCCGAGCGTCTGCGTCTTTTGGCCGAAGGAGTAGAGCTCATCGGCCTTCTTGTTCCCGGGATTCGGGTTGATGTTGCCGACACCGACGAAGGCGTTGAGCGAGTATGAGCGCACGCGTTTGCTGTCGTCGAGCGGCGACTTGAAGCTGCTGTAACTCTGATCCATGTAAGGCCAGAGGACGCCCTTCTCAAGCGAACCCTTCAGTTCCACACCTGCCGGCGTCATGGTGCCAGCCGCGACGCTGCAATTCACCCACGGATTGAACACCATGCCTGCGCCACCCGACGGCGCCGACGTGTCGGTCCGCGGGCTCGGCAGACGAGCGTAGTGGTCGGTCGAGTAGGTGTTGCACGCGATGGCGATCTGTCGTTGATTGGCAAGGCATTGCGTGCGCCGCGCCGCTTGGCGCATGGGAGCCGCGACAGCGAGAATCATCCCGATGATCACCACGATGATCGCGATGACGACAAGGAGTTCCACCAACGTGAAGGCCCGCTTCAGGCCACGACAAATCGCGAGGTCGGTTCGTGTCGTCAAGTGACACCTCCGACTTTGGATCGTACAGCCAGCATCCTGCCATAGCACTGCTTGCCTCATCGGTTCGTTCGACTGACACTGCGGCTCATGCACTCTGGCGGATCGGAGCACGATGATCGCGCGAGTTCCGGGACGCAGCGGCCGGTCATCCTCGCGGTGACGGTGGCGGCGCTCGGCTACTTCGTAGACATCTTCGACTTACTCCTCTTCGCCATCGTTCGAAAGCCAAGTCTGACCGACTTGGGTGTTGGGATCGATCAGGTGAAAGACGTTGGGATTTGGCTCGACAACGTCATTCAGACCACGGGGCTCGTCGTCGGCGGCATCTTCTGGGGCATTCTGGGCGATCGACGCGGGCGGCTCTCAGTGCTCTTTGGGTCGATCATTTGCTACTCGGTCGCCAATGTGCTGAACGCGTTCATCGCCGATGTCGCGCCGGACGGTCCTCTGGGTGTGCTGCACTCCATCGGACTCGGTACGGCACTCCGGCAGTACGAGGTATTGCGATTCGTCGCGGGCTTCGGGCTGGCGGGCGAGCTGGGAGCTGGCATCACGCTGGTGAGCGAGCTCTTGCCGAAAGAGTCTCGCGGCCTCGGCACGACCATCGTTGCGAGCGTCGGAGTGTTAGGTGCCGTCGCTGCCGCCATCGTCGGCGAGCTGTTGCACTGGAGAACTGCCTACCTCGTTGGCGGCGGACTTGGGCTCGCGCTCCTCTTCCTACGAGTGGGCGTCGTCGAGAGTGGAATGTTTCGTTCTCTGCCCACCGCAACCCATACAACGCGGGGGGCGTTCTGGAAGCTCCTGTGGCCACCCGCCCGCTTCGGGCGCTATCTCGCTGTCATCTTGATTGGGCTGCCGATCTGGTTCGCGGTTGGTGTGCTCGTCAAGTACGCGCCGGAGTTGGGTGCGTCGATGGGAATCGGAGCGACGGAATTGCTCACCCCCGGCCGCGCGATCATGTGGTGCTACATCGGGCTCGCACTCGGCGATGTCTCTAGCGGCGTCTTGAGCCAACTGCTCCGGTCGCGCCGTGCTGCGGTCTTCATTTTCCACGGCATCACGGCGCTCGCTATCGCCGGGTACTTCGTGATTGCGCCGCGACCGGCGTGGGTCTCAGCCGCGCTCCTGCTCGTTCTTGGTTTCGGCATCGGCTACTGGGCCGTTTTCGTCACGATCGCTGCGGAACAGTTTGGCACGAACCTGCGCGCGACAGCGGCCACCACCGCCCCTAACTTCGTGCGCTGGGCCGGTGCTGCTGGTAGCGCGCTCGCATGGAAGTATTTCGAACCATCGCTCGGCACCTGGCAATCGGCGGCGCTGGTCGGGGGTGTCGTACTTGTGATTGCTGTCGTTGCGTGCCTCGCGTTACGCGAGACCTTTGGTGTGTCATTGGATTTTCTAGAAGAGTGATAGTTCAGAATGATTATGAAACTCATCGACCTAGTTGGGTCGTCGGAAGGGAAACTCATGAAGGGGATTGGTCTACTCGTGAGCGCGCTCGGCGCTCTGGCTCTCGGCGGATGCAGTGTCACGACGCCGTACCTGTTCACCGTGACGGAGAACGGTTCCCCGCGCCCCGTAGAGGGCGCGAGCGTTGAGCTCACCCCCGAGGGCACACGCGAAGTCAAGGTCAACGCGTCGACCGACGATCATGGCGAGAGCACGCTCGAGTTACCGCACGATCAGCGGTTCTACCTCGTCGTGACCTTCGATGGAACGACCGATCGCTACCTGCTGCGCACCGAGTCGGTGCCAGTGTGGGACGCGCCGGGGGCAGAGTTGGGGCAGGAGCTTCGATTCCTTGCTGGAGCGCCCTCGAGCGGGACATCTCCGGCATGGCTCGTGCGCGTTCGTCGACTACGGTGAACGAACTAAACAGCATCGCCCGGCCAAACAGCATCGCCCGGCCAAACAGCATCGCCCGGCCAAACAGCATCGCCCGGCCAAACAGCATCGCCCGG
>JAWXCC010000168.1:0-2549 GCA_034440475.1 Phycisphaerae bacterium
CCGCCGCGGCGGATGCGGGTGACGGGTTTACGCCGACCATGGTGGACGTCGTAGTAGCCTTCAGCGCCTGGTTCGCCGGAGCGACGTCATCGCCGGCCGAAAACAAAGCCTGCAAGCGCGATTCGAAGCCGTGCATCGCATCGAGCATTTGGATTGCCGCGGTGTCGAGGATCGGCGTGCTCGGGACGACGAGGTCGGCCTCGGCCTTCGCAGCTTGCGGTGAGGCGGCGTCTTTGGATCCGAGGCGCCGCGCAGCACTCGCGACCACTGCGGATCGTTGCGGATCGACTTCACCGACCGGATCGACGTTCGGCTCGGAATCGAGCGCGCCACCGCCACTCACAGCGGTCGGTGCAGTCCTATCGGCCGTCGCGTCGTCTTGAACGCTCTCGCGCTCGCTCGGCACGTCGTGCGTCACTTCCTCATCCGCGGACCAGCGTTGCGCTGCGGAGGATCGAGTGGCCACGACGGCCTGCTCACCCGCTCGTTCCCGTGCACGGCCGCGCGCAACTTCTTCGCGGAACTCGCCGCCGTGCTCCGTGCGCGCCGCGCTGCGTGCGTCGACGCTCGCTGCGGAGCCGTGGTGTGCGGGCGTGCTGGACGTGATCATCGCCCGCGAGCAGGCAAGGATGGTGCCAGGTCCGTGAACCGCATCCGCAGAGCCTCGATGGATCCGCCGGGCAAGACCTCGCGTCGTTTTCCGTCGCTCTTTTCCGCATGCGAGAAGATCGCAACGGTCCGCGATGAGACGAGCGGCCTGGAGTCGGGTGCTCGACAGCGCGATTCGCCCACATCCGTCGCAGCAGCTGATGCACCAATCGTTGTCGTCCGCTGCGATACGTCGAGCTGCGCCAGGTCACGAGATGAACGCGCGAAGTCCACCGCCGGCGATGCCGTGCGATGGACTCCTTGGGTCGCGCTCGTGTTGTGAGGCGATCAGCCGACGATGTCGATGCCGCCGCGATTCGATCCCGAACCGCGCTGCGTCAGCGTTGTGGGTAGCTCGACGCGCTTGTCCGTCGGCGCACCGGCGCCGGTGCCGCCGACGATGTGATTCACGTTCTTGGCGAACTCCGCGAGAAGCTTCTGCATCCCGCCCGACGTGTCCATCTTGCCGCCCTCAGAGCCGTCCATGTAGGCAGCTTCGAAACGCGCGAGCATGGAGTGGAGGCGATCGCGCTCATTCTCGAGCGCTTCCTGTTGGCGTGGGCTGAGGTTGTTCGAAGACATCGCGTTCTCGAACCGCGACTCGATCTTCTTGCCGAACGCCTCGAGGCGCGAATGGCCTGCGCTGGCCGGCGGATTCTCGACCGTCGGCTTCGTGACGTCTGCGGTGGCACTCGACACCACTTCGCGCGAGTCGGCCTTCTTGACCGGGGCTTGGATGGCTTGCACCGGCTTCGTAGCGGACACCGGGTTGTGGCGTTGGATGTTCATGCCATCACTATCGGCTGACGGCCGCACGACTTGAGCGAATCTTCGCGCGACGGCCTTAGCGATGCCATCGATAGATGTGTCGAGCGCTCGAACGGCTGACAGCGCGAATGGCGCGCGTTCTTTTCCGCCGCCGCGAAGAGAACGCCCGTCGGGTTCGACACGATGCATCCCGGGTTGCGCATGAGGCTTCGAGGAGGCGTGTTCGCGTCGTGGCACGACCGTTGCCTGAGGGGCGCGCATGGATGCCGGCCTATCACACGCTGCTGCCGCGATGCGGGCAGGAGAGAAACGCCTCGAGTCGGTCGCGAACAACATCGCGAACATCTCGACGCGCGGCTTCAAGCGCGAGTTGACTTTCACGCACGCGATGCAGTCGACGCTCGCGAACACCACCCAAGTCGCCACGCGAAGCGCGCCCGACATGTCGCAAGGTCAGCTCGAGTCGACGGGCAATCCTTTCGACCTCGCTCTCGACGGCAGCGGTTGGTTCGCGATCGAGTCGCCTGATGGGCGCTCCTATTCACGCGACGGGTCGTTCCGTCTAGATGATCGCGGCGCGCTCGTGACCCAGGCCGGCCATCCCGTCGCTTGGAAAGGATCGCGCGGGACTCTTCGCACAGCCGGCGAGACCGTTGTCGTCGATTCCGATGGCCGCGTCCGCCAGGGCGAGACGGTCGTCGGACAGCTCGACATCGTCGCTCTCGACGATGCAACCAGCCTGCGACCCGTAGGTGAAGGTCGCTGGCGAGCAGCACCGAACGTGCTCGAAGTGCCGTCGAAAGCGTTCGTGCGTCAGGGCAACGTCGAGAACTCCAACGTCGAGGCGATGGACGAACTCGTCGCCTTGATCACGATCCAACGCAGTGTCGAAAGCGCCGCGACTGCGATGCGCACCATCGAGCAGTCGTACCGGCGGCTGAATCAGCCGCGCTAGAGCCATCCCAAGGAGCCATACGAATGATCCGCGCCATGATGACCGCCGCCTCGGGCATGAAAGCCCAACAGGCGCAAGTCGATACGATCGCCAACAACATCGCCAACGCGAACACGGCCGGCTTCAAGAAGAGCGAGCTCGGCTTTCGCGCTTTGCTGTACCAGACCGTGCGCGAGCC
>JAWXCC010000169.1:0-3231 GCA_034440475.1 Phycisphaerae bacterium
ACAATCTCGACGCGTTCGCTCCCGGCCCACGGGCGGGCACGTAACTTGGCAGCGCTGCGGGCGAGACAGCGCACGCGATATCCGCGCTCGAGCAGCCGCGGGGCTAGGCGCCCGCCGATGTAGCCCGTCGCGCCGGTGACGAAGACTGTGGATGAAGCCGCTGCATCCATGCACGACGATCGTAGCGTTCCGGTGTGCGCTCACTTCGTTCACGCCGGTACGGTCGGTCGTGTGCGAGTTTCGAGCGACAGTTCCAAGGTGATTCGTGTCTGTCCCGGATGCCCTCCTCCGCCAGCCTCGCCGCCAAGTACAGCCGCGCGATCAACACGCACCGCCGACTGCTTCGCGTGCCATTCGAAGCAATACGGGCCACCACTATGAACAGGCACTTTCGTCAATCCCAGGGTCACGCGACGCGCGGGTGTGTCCTGTTGCGGTTTATGCCGCGTTCGCACTCGATGGCGAGTTCGTAGTCGTCGCACTAGTCGCGCACCCGTTCAGGCCAATCGTTCCGTCAGGTATGTGGGTATTCGCGGTGTCAATCTCGACGAGATCGAAGAGATGTTCGCACATGAATCAGCGATAGCTCTGAAGCTGCTCGGGAGTCATCGAAAAGTACTCGCCCAAGTTGAACATCATGACGTTCTTGAACGAGAGCCCTTCTTCGCGATGCAGCCGAACCAATTCGGCAAACACGCCGGTCGGAGTCGAGCCGGTGGCAAGGCCGATTACGCAGCTCCGACCGACCGACGCACGAGCGGTGATCAGGTCAACGATCTCGCGCGCGACCGTGACGTTTACGTCGTGTGCGCGAGCGAAGACCTTGGTGGGAATGCGCTCCGCAGAAGTCGGCGCTTCGGTGAGACGTGGAAGGCAAATCCGGGCCGTCCATCAGCGGTGGTCAGAGGCATGCCGACGACGATACTAAGGGCTGGTGCGGCTCTATCTAACAGTCTCCCCATGCCCCCAGCAGAACTCCCAAATCAGCTGCCCCAACGACTCCGTCCTTCGTGAGGTCGGCCGCTGGATCGCTGGTTCCCCACGAACCTAACAGGATTCCCAAGTCGGCCGCATTCACCATGTGATCATTATTGAGATCGGCCGGACGCGGCGGCAGGCAGTTCAAGAACAACTCCACCGATTGACCGATGCCTTGATTCCAACCTGCAGCAGCGATGTCAGGTTGGCTATCACCGTTGAAGTCCGCGATGGCCAGCGTGTAGAGATGAGGGCCAGCGGGGAACACATCTGAGGTGGGGAACGCGCCGGATCCGTTGTTGAGAAGTAAGGTGACGTTGCTGCCAGTGCTGGCCGAAACCGCAAGGTCCAGGTCACCGTCGCCGTCGAAGTCTGCGGCACCGATCCCCAGCGGCCCCGGCACCACTGAAATGTCCGGCTTCGGCACAAATACGCCGCTTCCGTTGTTGAGCAAGATGCGCACCGAACCAGCGCCACCGCCCTTGTAGTGAATGACCCCGACGTCGAGATCGGTGTCGCCATCGAGGTCCACCAAGGCCGAGTAATACGGATTGCGCCCGGTTCCATAGAGAACCCCCGGCGCAAATCCGCCGCGCGGCTGCGCTATGAAGACCAAGATGGTGTCCGAGTCGATGTTGTTAGCGACGATGTCGCGTCGGCCATCGCCAGACACGTCGCCGACTGCCAGTCCCTGTGGATGCGTTTGCGTCGGGAGATCAATGCGCCGGCCAAACGTGCCTTGCCCAAGGTTGGGATAGATGGAAATGCTGTTGTCCCAGAAATTAGCTGAAAGAATGTCGTTGTCACCGTCGCCATCAATGTCGACGATGACGAACGTCACTGGTCCGGGCCGCGTCGCCAGCGTGGCCGCAGGCCCAAGCGCGCCGCCACCCAGATTGAATCGAACCGAGAGTTCGAGACCGGGCGACTGCGATGTTCCCAGGCCACCAGACACGACATCGGGCAGCAAGTCGCCGTTCAGATCGCCGGTGGCCGCGCCGTATACCTGCGGGCCGACCGGATAGGTTCCGGCGACGGTGAAGATGCCGGTCCCATCATTCAGCAGCACGCTGACCGCGCCTAAGTTGAGTTGGCCGATGACGAGATCCATATCGCCGTCTCCGTCCATATCTGCGAATTGAACCGGGACCGGCGCGTCGGGCACCGTCGCGCTGGAGTGGGTCATACATGTTTGGGCGTTGGCACCAGCGTGAATTGCCATGGCGACCAACAAGAGATTGGAACGATTGATCATGACGGAGCTCCGAGGGCGAGGATGCCATCGTAGACACAGGAGGCCATCGTAGACACACACGTTCAAATCAGTCTGGATCACTTCTGGCGAGCACTCTCGCCAAACTGGGTGTCCACGAAAGTGGGGCGGGCTGAGGTTGGACTGGCCCCTCTGCCCCTCTGTCGCTGCGTGACATCTCCCCACGCTCGACGCGATCGTGGGGAGAGTAGGACGGTTGTCGGCGTCGCACGCGCTGCTCTGCCTTTCTCCACGACCGCTTCGGTCATGGGGCGATGAAGACGGTTGTCAGCGCCGCGCGATCTTCTCTCCCTCTCTCCATGACCGCTTCGGTCATGGAGAGATGTCGCGCAGCGACAGAGGGGCGTTCACCAATCGACTAATCGTGTCGCGTAGCACATAACGGACACACCCCTGCGCCCGGTGCGCCCGCCCACACCAGAAAAATGTCACCACGTTCGGGGTCGCGCGATCTTGTCGTTGATGATCTCGCGTCAAACGCAACTCCGCGCAAACATATCTTCGATCCGGCCAAGCCCGTTACTTGTCACTGCATCTCTCGCTGCGTTCGGCGCTCGCTGCCGTCGGTGATGGAAGGCGCGAGCCTTGCCGCGTTCATCGCCGAGGTCGACGCAGCCGGACGAGTGAAGTCTGAAGACAAACGTGGCGTGGTGGCACCGTCGACACCAACGCCGCTCGCCGAGCTGGACCTCGCATTACTTGAATCCGCGCGAGGCGCAGGCGACGCGCGGCTGCGCTGGCGCGCAAGGCCAAGGAGACGGGCCGACGGTTCGTCGTTGCGGTGGCGGCGCTCGTCCCGGGAGCGGCGCGACGCGTGGCAGCGGAGCGCGCGCCGCCGGACGCAGGCGAGTCGCCGCAACCGGCGCACTGTTAGCGGATCGCACGACGAACAGAGACAAAATGGCGAACGGACGAGCGAGCGTCTGCGGGATGGCTGCGCGCGAGCTGTGACGTTTTGACAACCTCTCGCTCGCCATCGA